>CAYXGP010000009.1:22430-70137 GCA_964464515.1 uncultured Enterobacterales bacterium | reverse complement strand
ATTTCCCCCAGCCCTCCCGGCCCGTCTGGGTGGGGCCGGGCGTGGAGAGCCGGTCGTTGCCCTGGCGGGGCCCTGGCGCGAGGAGTGCGTCTTCGCGGTGGTGGATGCGCTGGAGATGGTGGGGCCGGAGGCGTGGCGGGCCTGCGCCGCCGCGGGGCGCTATCGTCAGCCCTGCGTCGGCCACGCGGTGCCCCGCGCCTGCGCGCGCTGGACGGATCTCCCCCTGGAGTGCGGTCTGGAGGCGGCGCTGGAGCGCGAGAGCCGGCGCCGCGTCCGGCGCCTGTCACCGCCGATGGGCCGCGGGCCGGTGCAGACGCCGATCGTCACCGGCACTGTCCGCAAGATCGCTCAGCGCTGGGAGGGGCGCACCTTCGACGCCGCGGAGTGCGGGGTGGCGACCGAGGAGCGCTGCGCGCACGCCTACGGCGAGACCATGCCCACGCACATGCCCGAGGTCGATCGCGGGGCCATCTGCGGCCGCGCGCTCAACGTGGAGGGGGTTCAGGCTGCCGGCGGCGCGCCGTGGATCCCGGGCTCCGAGGCGGTGGTGCTCCGCGCGTGGAGCGATCTGTGTCGGGCCTGGGGTCAGCCCCCGCCGACGCTCGGGGTCGGTGGGGGCTGATCCCGTCTTCTGGGATCAGCCAGGCCGAGCGCAGCCCCTCTCGAACCTGCGGCGCCCCCAGCCACGCGCCGGCCCAGCGCTTCACCGGCTCGCGCTGGCGGGGCGGGATCAACTCAAGATCCAGAGTCACGAAGGCGAAGCCGGCGTCCAGGAGCGCGCGCACCAGCTTCTGTGCGACCCGCGAACGCGGGGGCACGAGGCGCGGAGGTCGCGGCTCACGAACGCGGTGGGCGGTCAGCGGCTGGGCCCGCAGCCTGCTGCGACGGATGACCTGGGCGAACCGGGAGAGCTGTGGATCGCTCCGGAGGATCGGCGCGGTGGCGTAGAGCGCGCTGGCGATGGGGCGACCGTGGTGCGTCTGGAGATAGAAGTTTCGCTGCGGCCAGGGACCCCGGGCCGCGGTGCCCTCGCGATCCGTCGGCAGATCCAGCACCGCTCCGGGCTCGGGTCGGGCCGCGATCCAGGCTTCGACGGCGCCCGCGGGATCGACCACCGTGGGGAGCCGGAGGGGGATCGACGGGGCCAGCCCCCAGTCCAGCGCGATCACGAACCACAGGAGCGCGGCTCGCCTCGGGGGGCTGCGCGCCAGCCCGATGGCGACCGCCGCGAGCAGCGCGCCGGGCACCAGCCCCGCCAGCCGGTACAGGTTGGTGGCGCCGATGGCGTGGAGGGCCGCGCCCGGGAGCGGTGACAGCACCGGCCGCCCCGCCACCTGGAGGATCGGTCCCAAAGAGAGCAGCGCCGCGACGGCCGCGAGCAGCGCGGGACCGCGGGCCGACGGCCGCCGCCACGCCGCCGCGATCGCGGCGATCCCACAAGCCAACCCCACATAGACGATGTGCGCGTGTCGAGACGCCGGACCGGTCGCGGGGAGCAGCGCTGCGGGCGTCACGAAGCTGAGCAGATCGGCGCCGGTCACGGTCTCCCGCAGCCAGTCGCGTCCGCTGATGTCGACGGCCTCGGAGAGGATCAGCGCAGGGCTGGAGAGGGCGGGGTGCGCGGAGGCTCGGAGCGCCGCCGCGACGACCCCGACCGCGACCGCAGGCAGCGCGGTGATCGCCAGCGCGCGGCGCAGGACCACCGACCGACGCTCGCCCGACCAGAGGGCGCCGATCGTCACCGCCAGACCTACCAGCCCCCCGATGATCGCGCCGTAGGCACCATCGAGCACCATCACCGCGCCGAGCACCCCGGCGGCGAGGCACCAGATCCATCGGCCAGCCAGCCCCGCGCGCATCCAGAGGGCCAGCAGCGGCGCCACCAGCACCACCAGCGCCTCGGGCACACCGCTGACGACGGCCCCGCGCACGAACGGGGAGGTCGCTGCGAGCACCCCCGCGACGACGGCGTGGGTTGGTGGCACGGCGCGGCGAAGCAGCCAGGCGCAGAGCGCCCCCGCGCCGACGGCGATCGGCGCAAGGAGAGCGAGCGTCCAGGCAGCCTCCGCTCCCAGCAGGGCCGTGACGGGCAGCAGCAGCAGCGCCACCGACAGGTCGATCACCCACCAGTCCTGACCATCCGGCCAGGCCAGCGGCGCGTCCCGGAACGGCAGCCGACCACCTGAGATGCTCTGCTCCACCCAGGAATATCCCCAGATGTGCCCCCACAGATCCGCGGTGCCCGCGCCGAGCAGGCGCGCCCCCGTGAGCACCCCCGGCTCCATCGTCAGCGCCAGCAGGAGGAGCGGCGCCAGCGCAGCAGCGGCAGCGACCGCCCGGCCTGAGCCTTCCGCCGCCGCGCCAGGGGATGTGTTCACAGGGAGAGGGACCGCAGCATGACAGGCGGTTATCCGGGGGCGAGGCCCACCGCTGACGAGGCCCACCGCTAACGAGGAGCCCCCCATGGCCCGCCACCTCCGCGACATCATCGCCGACCACTCCGTGACCGAGGCCGAGCTGGACCAGCTCTTCGGCCGCTACGACGCCAACTCGGACGGCAAGCTGTCCCTCGAGGAGCTGCGCGCGTTCGCCCGCGACGTCAGCGGGCTGGTGGGCGGGGACATCGAGGACATCCTCGGCGTCCTCGACTTCTACCAGGAGGACGACGACGCCTCGTTCAACCGCGAGGAGCTGCGCGGCTTCCTGGAGATCCATGTCGCGTAGGAGCGCTTCGTGATGGTGCTCGGCGGAGGTCCCGATAGGGTCCTCGCCGAGCAGTAGTGCCCGTGTAGCGGGCGGGGGCCACTATACGCGCACGGTGGCCCCGGCGCTCCGCAGCTCAGCCGCGGTCTGATCGATCGCCTCCGAGGCGATATCCAACACGGCCGGGCAGCTCTCGACGAGGTTCTTGGCGTCCCTCAGACCCAGACCAGTCGCCGCACGGACCACCTTGATCACCGCGATCTTCCGCGCGCCGTACGACTCCAGGGTGAGCGTGGCGGCCCGCGCCGGAGCGGGCTGCGCCTTGTCGTGGTGCGCCTTCGCGCCGACGTCGGACAGCTCGTACACCCAATCGACGGCCGCAGAGTAGGAGTGCCGCCCGGGGATGACGGTGGGGTAGCTCTCGACGAGGTCCTTGGTGTCTTTCAAACCCAGGCCGGTCATCTTGCGGACGATCTTGATCACCGCGATCTTGCGCGGGCCGAGCCCCAGCAGCTCGACCACATGGTCGGCGGTGGGCTCCTGGCCATCAACGGTGGCCTGCTGCTCGGGCCGGACGCGCTCGATCTCCACCGCGGCGCCCGCGCTCTCCAGATCCGAACGCCACCGCGTCGCGTCGGCCTCGGTGAAGTGACGGGGGAACACGGCTGGGCAGCTCTCGACGAGGTTCTTGGCGTCCCTCAGACCCAGACCCGTCGCCGCGCGGGTCACCTTGATCACCGCGATCTTCTTCGCGCCGTAGCTGATCAGTCGGATACGGCAGGCGCTGCTGTTGTTCCCCTCGATCTCCGGCGCAGCAACGCCCCACTCAGCGTCGTCCTGTTCGTCCGGTTTGGCTGCACCCCATTCAGCATCTTCCGGCCCGGCATCCTCCGGCCCGGTACCTCCCCAATCAGCGTCAGGGGTCTCAATTTCGTCGAGACGACGCGCGGCCACGGCCTCACGCTCGACCGCCCGGCGGGCCTCTGCCTTGGCCTGGGCATAGCGCACGCGGGTGACGACCTCGTCGATGACGTCCCAGGATCGCCAGTCGGCCCAGCCCGCGCGCCACAGGTAGTGCTGCCCGGTCGGGTCTGCGACGATGATGGCGACCAGAGCGTCCAGCTCGTGGGTGGTCTGCCCCGCGGGGCTGGCGTAGTGGAAGGCGGACATCTGCGTCTCCTCAAACGTGAGCGGCTCGAGGCCGCGTCACCGCACCCCGGCCAGGAAGTCATCCAACAGCACCCCGACGTGGTGCGCGATGACCGGCGCAGCTTCAGCCAGGGCGTCGGCCTCCCGCTGGTGGTGGAACCGCAGGAACACCGGCACGTTGAACGGCACGCTGACGGCCTGCTCGGGGGCGAGAGCCATGGCCACCGTGGCCGTGCCCGTGACCGTCCACCGATACCGCCCGGCCAGCAGCGAGGTGTACGTCACGTCGGCTTCGACCAGCACCGCCAGCCCGGCGCCCTGCTCCACCACCCACCCCATCCGATGCGGCGTGCTGCGCCGCTGCCCGAACACGGCGTCGAGATCATCGGGGAGAGGCTGGGGGCTGAGCCCGCGGGCGGTGGCCGCGTCTTCGAGCGCGCTGGAGAGCGCATCCGGGACCGTATGGACCCCACCCGACCGCGGCGTATAGACCCCAGCGATGCGGGCAGGCAGCGCCGAGGCGGAGGGCTGGGGAGCGGGCGCGCGGGCCGCGCAGCCCAGACACGGAACCACCAGACAGAGGACCAGAGAAGAGAAGAGCAGCATGCGCATCAGAACCAGGCCTCCGTCTCCAGGGCGATCACGTGGTGGACGTGCTGCTCCACGTTCCCGAACTCGTTGTATTGGTCGATCGTCTCGACAAAGCTGTTGCCGAACGCGTTGTTGTCGTTGCTGACCTGCACGCCGTACAGTATCCGCAGAGACGGCCGGGTGTAGATCCCGGGGCCCAGCGGGTTGAGCACGAACCCGGTCTTTCCCTGGAACGTCACCCGGGTGTCGGTGTCGCCGTACTCGAAGCCGTCCGAGTCGGGCAGCCCGCCTTTGCCGGTGAAGATGCTGTCGGCGTGCTCGCGGTAGGCGTTTCCGTTGCTGGAGATCTCCCGCGCGATGCTCGACTCACCGAGCCAATGCACGGTGTTGGTCAGGTACGCCTGCAGGCGCAGCACCGTGGAGTGGTATCGGCGCGCGTGGTCGGAGGGCGCGAGGGCATTGTCGGCGTCCTGGTGGTTGCCCAGCAGCCCCGCCCACACCAGATCCAGCCGCCGGGGGATGAGCCGGAGCTGCAGCTCGTCGCCCACCATCAGCACCGTGCGCTGGTCGGTCAGCTCGGTGACGTAGATGGTGTAGTCCAGCCCGCCGTAGCTCTCGACCACGTAGCTCTCGGGGTGGAGGCGCTCATAGCTGATGAACGTGTTGTTCCAGACCAGCGGGCCGACTCTACCGAAGCCCAGGTAGCCCACGGCCTTGCCCGAGGAGCTGGTCACCCCCACGGGTGCAGGGAACTCTCGCTCCTGGTTTGGGTTCTCCTGCAGGTAACTCTGGGCTACCTCGCCGCGCAGCAGATCCTCCATCGACACGCCGGGGGTGGACAGGGGGCTGTACCGGTTGCCCTCGACCGAGGGCTCGTGGCGCACCTCACCACCCAGCCCCACCTCGGCCAGCACCCCTCCCCCTTCACCCGATCCTCCCATGCGCAGACGAACCGTGCCGCCGGCGGTGAGGACGGTGCTGTACTCATCGCCGCGCCGCGTATAGCCGGAGTCGCCGACCCCCAGCGCCAGCTCCAGTCGCTCGCGCTCCAGGGTTGTCTGCAGGCCCACAGTGCCCCACAGCACCTGCGCCGGCCGCATGTCGTACAGGCCCAGATCGCCGAACGTCGACTCCAGCGTGCCCACCCGCCACACCAGGCCGTTCCCCGCGACGTCGCCTGCGCGTGTATAGAGCTGAGACAAGCGGAACCCCGACAGGCTCCCCCCGCTCGGGCTGGCGCCGTCAACCGCGCCGCCCTCTACCTTGAGATGCAGAGACGACCACGGGGTGCCCGCCGCCTGCTGCTCCAGGATGTCCAGCTTGAGCTCCACGGCGGCGTACGGGCCCTCGTTGAGGAGGCGACCGTACAGGTTCCAGTAGCCCAGAGATCCCCAACCGCCCTGTAGATCGGGCCGGGTTCCGATGCGCACGTAGCCGCCCAGGTCTGCCCGGCTGGCGTGGGCGGGGCCCGCGGAGAGCGCTCCGAGGAGCAATGTGACGAAACAGAACACTACTGCTGCTCCAGGATGACGATGCTGCTGCCGACCACTGAGTAGGTGCCGCCCACCGCCTCAGGGGTGTCCAGCGTGATGTTCGCGCTCAGGTAGGGATCGGCGGCGGGGTCGTCGGTGAAGAGCCCGTCGTCGAAGTAGGACTGCGTGTCGAGCAGCCGGCCCCAGGAGACCCCCCCGGGCAGCGTGAAGTCCACGCTGGAGCGCTCCATGTTGATGAGGACGAGGAGCTGTGGCTCGGCGTCGTAGTAGTGGATGGCCACGTGCCGCTGAGTCCCCCACTGGTGATCGCTCAGATCGTTGTTTCCAGAGTCTTTCCAGCCCATCGCGGTGCCACCGTACGTGGCCGGCGACAGCGCGTCTGTGCGCTCCCGCCGCAGCCGGGTCAGCTCGCGCACGAAGTCATGCATGCGCGCGCGGTCTCGCGCGGTGGTGGACTGCCACTCCCCCCACCGGAACCAATTCCACTCGTTGTCGGCCCACGTCGAGTAGGCGTTGTTGTTTCCGTACTGTGAGCGCATCCACTCATCGCCGCCGAGCATCATCGGCGTGCCGTGCGAGGTGAACATCGCCACGAAGAAGTTGCGCATCATCTGTCGCTTGGTGGCCTCGTCGCCCCAGTTGCGCGATCGGTTGTGGTCATCGCCGCTGGAGTCATCGCACCACACGCTCAGGGGATCGTCACAGCAGATGGGGTTGAGCAGTCCGCAGCCGTTCTGCTTCTCCTCGAACGTCACCAGATCGTACAGGGTGAAGCCGTCGTGCGCCGTGACGAAGTTGACCGAGTGATACGGCACCCGGCCATTCCAACCGTACAGCGCCTCCGATCCGGTGATCACCGCCCCGCCGTCGAGCCCCTCGGTGCTGTTGAGCACGAAGTCGTCGTTGTTGATGAACGATCGCCACCAGTCTCGGAAGTGGGGGTTCCACTCGCTCCACGCGTAGGTTGGATCGTCGCTGGACGTGGGGAAGCCGCCGATGCCCGGTCCCGACCCCGCGGCGGTCCAGGGCTCCGATATGATCCGCGTGTTCGCCGCCTGGAGGACCGGGTCGTCGATGATATCCTGCAGCACGGTCTCGGAGGGGACCGACGCCGCGTTGTAGTCGAGATCGGGCTCACCCAGGATCCCCGCCAGGTCGAACCGGAAGCCGTCGACGTGCAGCTCTTCGACGCAGAATCGCAGCGAGTCCATCGTCAGGCGTCGCATCGGCGTGTGGTTGGGACGCGTCTGGTTGCCCACGCCGGTGTTGTTCCAGTAGGTCTGTCCGTCCTCGCTCAGCGCGTACCAGGCGGCGTTGTCCAGCCCGCGGTAGCTGTAGAGGCCGGCCACCTCCTTGGGATCGAAGTTGACCTCTTCGTAGGCCTCCTCCGACTCGAAGTACAGGCGCTCGCGCCACAGGCCGCCCTCGCCCGTGTGGTTGTAGACCACGTCCAGGAAGACCTCGATGTCGTGCTGGTGGAGCTGATCGACCATCTCCTTGAATTCGTCGATCACCCCCATCACGTCGCCCTCGGTCTGCCAGCTCGCCGAGAACGTGTGCTCAGGCGCCAGAAACGACAGCGAGTTGTAGCCCCAGTAGCCGCCGTCGAGGGGCTTCTCGTGAATCGGCAGCAACTCGACCGCGGTGATGCCCAGATCTTGCAGATACGGCGCCAGCTCGCCGATTCCCCGGTACGTCCCGGGGAACTCCACGCCGCTGGCGGGGTTCATCGTCAGCCCCTTGGCATGCACCTCGTAGATCACCAGATCGGTCCAGTCGTGGCCCGGGTGCAGCCCGCTGGCGCGCAGCTCCTGCCACACCGCCTCGTCAGAGCTCCACTGGTAGGTGCTGTCGGTGATCACCGACTTCGAGCCCGCGCCCCAGGTCACGTCGTGCCGAGACGGCCCGCTGGCCGTGCTGGCCTTGCTCCAGTCGTGGTCGCGGTGGATGGCCTTGCTCCAGGGGTCGAACAGCAGCTTGTTGGGGTTGAATCGGTTTCCCTGGCTGTCTACGTCGGTCTTGAAGCCCAGGGGCGAGCCGGGGTACCAGTCGGCGTCGTACGTCCAGTTGGGTCCCCAGGCGATGTAGCCGAAGTGCTGGCCGCGACCGATCCCCTCGACGTACACGTTCCAGACCTCTCCCGCCGCGCCCGGCACCATCGGGATCTGCCAGGTGGGCAGCTCGCTCTCGGGGTCATCGAACAGCAGCAGCTCGATGCGCTCAGCGTTCTCGGAGTACACCGCGAAGTTCACGCCGCCGTCGATCACCGTGGGGCCCATGTGGTCGAGCGCCTCGATGCCGGCCCACGTGAGCGACGGAGCCAGATCGGACGTCTGGTACAGGTGAATGTAGTCCTCGCTGGCGCAGGCCAGCAGCAGCAGCGCCATCATCATCGTGATTGTCTCTCCCGGTCTGTCTGTCGGGCCCGGTGTGTCTGTCGGGCCTGGTGGGTCTATCGGGCCTGGTGGGTCTATCGGGTCTGGTGGGCCTGTCGGGTGATGCTTCGCGCTGGAAATCACAACGGAAGCAAGACAAGAGAAGACCACGCCGGCACCTCCACGGTGAGCGTGTCGCCCGACACGTTGAAGCGCTCACCCGAGAGGGCGTCCTCCCAGCGGCCGCCTGTCTTCAGCCCGGCGAAGGCCAGCCCGTTGCTGACCTCATGCGCCTCGCCCGAGCGGTTGATGAGCATGATGGCCTGATCACCCGAGCGGGAGTCCTTGCGGGCCACCCCCCAGACGTCGTCGGAGATCCACCACTCGGCGCTGTCTCCCCGCCACAGCGCCGGGTGACTCCGTCGGACCGCGATCAGCGCCTGGACATGGGCCAGCGTCTCCACCATCTCGGGGTGAGTCCCCTTCAGGCGCTCCTCGACCTCGTCCGGGGTGTCCGGCGCGCCGCTACCGATGTGCTCCCACAGCGGCTGCCGGTTGTCGGGGTCGCCGTAGCCGGGCATGCCGATCTCATCGCCGTAGTAGATGAGCGGGACCGGACTGTGGCTCATCAGCACCGTCCACGCCAGCCGCATCCGCGCGTGGGCCTCCGCGTCGTCGATGGGCTCCGCCGAGCGGGACGTCTCCCCGTCGTCATGGCAGGCGGACTGGTCCCCCTCGGCGGCGATGGTGATGAACCGCGACACGTCGTGGTTGCCCAGGAAGCTCCCCATCAGCGCGCCGTCCCAGGCGGCCGTGCTGGCGTCCATGGCGGACTGCAGATCGGACAGCGAGGCCGTCCCCGTCGCCAGCGCGTCGCGCAGCGTGAAGTACAGCGGGAAGTCGAACTGCCCGTCGAGCTGGAGCTTCTCGTCGCCATCCGAGACGTACGCTGCGATGCGGTCGGTGCTTCCGTCGAAGGTCTCGCCGACGGTCCAGAACACCTCGTCGCCGCCCACCCCGCGGTGCTCGATCTCCCCGCGGACCCGCGCCTCGAGGTTCCAGGCCACGCTGTGTGGCATGTGCTTGACCGCGTCGACCCGCAGGCCGTCCAGCTCGTAGGTGCGCACCCACCACAGGGCCTCTTCGACCATCTGATCGAGGACCTCGGGCTGCGTGTAGTCGAGGTCGGGCAGGTAGGGGGCGAACCAGCAGCGCTCGGGGATGCGATCCCAGCCGGCCTGCCCACCCTCGGTGCTCTCGCACAGCGACTCCTCTCCGAACCACTCCGGATGCTCGGACACATAGGGGTGGTCCTCGTGGACGTGGTTGGCGACCCAGTCCATGATCACCCGCATGTCCCGGCCGTGCGCGGCGGTCACCAGGGAGGTCAGCGCGTCGGCGTCGCCGAAGTGCTCCTCGACCCCCAGCGGATCGTTCGGCCAGTACGCGTGGTACGCCGCGTAGGTGTCGCCGCAGTCGCCCTCCCACGGGCCCTCCGCGTTGCCTTGCGGGTTGGAGATCCAGATCGTCCCCACCCCCAGGTAGTCGAGGTACGGCAGCATGTCCTCGACCCCCGCGAGATCGCCGCCCATGTAGTCGCCCATCGGGGACGAGGCGCTCTCGGTGCCGTCCAGCGAGGTGTCTCCGTTGGCGAAGCGATCGACGAACGCGAAGTACATCGGCTTCGACCGCCAGGGCGCCTCGCCGCCGGAGTCGATCCAGAACGGCACGTAGATCTCGTCGGTCGTTCGTCCTGCGGCGTCCGTGGCGGACATCCGCAGCGTGTGGCGCCCCTCCGACAGCCCGTACTCCAGGAGGGTCAGGTCGGTGCCGTCCCAGATCGCGTCCAGCTCTTCGCCTTCCAGGGGGTCGCCGTCCAGGGAGACGGTCACCTCGGCTGCGGCGTCGCCGAACACCCCGGGCGCGAACCGCGCGTGGGCGGAGAGCGTCCCCTCGTAGTCGTCGGGCCCGTCAGCGCTCACTGCCCGCGTGATGTCCAGCGACGTCAGCGTGAGGGTCGGCAGGCTGCAGTCGGGCACCACCACCATGCTGTTGCATGCGTCGGACTCCCCGGTGGCGCAGGTGTGGGACCAGCTCGTGTCGCTGGGCTCCTTGTAGCCCTCGTCGCAGTGCGCCAGATCCGCTGCGGGATCGCAGATCCAGCTCTCCAGCCCCTCCTGCGACCACGTGATCGTCTCGACGAATTTGTAGGCGTACGCGCCGGGCTCGAGGTCGAGGTTCACCGACCACAGGCCGGGCTCGCTCTCGGTCATCGGGGTGGCGTCGGGGAGCCACCGGTTGAACGTCCCGGCGATGCCCACCTGATCGACGTCGCTGCCCTCGGGGACCAGGTAGCTGAACCCGGTGGGACACGTCACAGCTTCGGGCACCGAGGCCGTGTCGGCGTCAGACGTCTTCTCCCGGCACCCACCCAGCACCCCCAACCCGGAAAACGCTGTGAACACGATGAGCTGCCCCACCATTGGCTCCTCCCGGTCCGTCTCAGGACCATCCTGAACCGCGGCGCAGGTTCAGGCAGATCTCGCGCTCGGAGACCTCCCCGCGCAGCGCCAGCGTCTCGCGCCCCTCGGCGCGGGTGATCTCGAACGTCAGCGGCGCGCCGTCGAGCATCTCCAGCACCCGACGGACAGGTCCCATCCAGTTCTCGGCCGGCAGCGCGAACCGATGCCGACGTCTGGGGTGCAGCGTGACCTGCCCCACCTCCAGCTCACGCAGGATGAGGCTACCGCTCCCCTCGCCGCGGGCCTCGCTCACCCGCCAGCGCCCCCACCCCTCGCCGCTGACACCGAAGCGATCGGCCAACCCGAGTATGTCGCCGGTGGGCGGCCCCGCGAAGGCGTCGGCGAGGGTGACCTGCAGCCGTCCGTCGTCCCGAAACGAGATCTCGATGCCCCGCGCCGCGCCGACCCGCCCGCCGATGGAGCCGTCCAGCAGAGTCCAGGTGCCGAGCGGCCCGCAGACCCGCGGGCGGAGGGTCACCGCCCCTCCCGCCAACGCGCCCGCCACGACCGTGCGCTGCTCGCCGCCGCTCAGCGCCGCCCGCAGGTGGGCGCCGCCGTGGAACAGCCCCCCGGGGCCGGCCTGGAGCGCGACGGGGTGATGCGACATCGGGGCGGCCGTCCAGCGCAGCGCCGTGCTGGGCGACGCCAGCGGCAGCTGCAGTGGCGCCTGCCCGGAAGGACCGCGCGCGCGATCGCGGCACCACTCCCCGAATTGCAGCCAGCGCTCTTCGGGGACAGCCGGCGCGTTCAGCGAGAGGCGGCGCGCGCCATCCTGCTCCAACAGCGACCGCCAGCGGAAGTACCAGGCCGCCCGGCGTGGAGCGCTCATCACCCCCTGCTGGGGAAGGCGCAGGAGGTCCGCCGCCTCGGGCCACAGCCACCCCAGGTGCGGCGCTGCGCGGTCGATCTGCTCCGCAGCGAACCCGACGTTCCACCACGACAGCGGCAGTCGCCCGGGTGAGATCTCCTGCATGCGGGCCTGCTTCCACAGCAGGAGCGCCTCCAGCACCGCTCCGGAGGTTCGCCGCCAGCGATCGAGCGCCAGCCCCACCAGCGCCGGGTTGTCTTCGACCCAGCGCGCGTCGCCCGGGTGGTGGAGGCCCGGACCCAGCAGCCCGGGATCCAGCGCGATGCCCTCAGGAGAGAGCGCGAACAGCACGCCGGGGGCGCCCTCGCGCAGCGGCGGGAGTGAATCGGACAGCCCCAGCACCTCAAGGGGATGGATCAGGGATGGCGCTACGGCCTCGCCGAGCGCCTGCCAGGCGGACCCTGCTGGCCAACATAGACGCACTCCTGCTCCCGCTCCGTCAAGGTGCCCGCCAGCTATAGCCGCCCGACCCCGATCGGGGAACCGCAGAACGCTACGAACGAACGGGTGGAGCCGGTTAATCATCGGTCGTCCCTCAGCCGATGGTCGGTTCAACCATGCTGCCGCTCCTCTCCCTCCTCGGCACCGCCTCTGCTGGCGGCGTCGTCCTCCATGCCAACGAAGATCCCGAGATGGCGCGCGCGCGTGTCGCCGTCGCGGTGGGGATCTCTCCCGCCGATCTCGAGACGAGCACGCTCGCCGCAGCGCTGGACGGCCTCCCTCCGATGCTCATCGGCCCGGGTGAGGTGACCGCCTGCTCCGGCGCGTTCCAGACCTCACTGGCCGAGGCGCTCGACGCCGCAGAGGGGGCGGTGATGTACATGGAGTACGACACCGCCCGCGCCACTCTCGCGACCGCCAGCGCCAGCTTCACCTGCCTCACCGAGCCCCTCGATCCCGCGCAGGGCGCCCGGGTGTGGTTCCTCCAGGGCCTCGTAGCCCACGAGCTGGGAGACAAGAGCGCTGCGTGGGAGGCGTTTCGCCAGGCGCGCCTGATCGCGCCCGACCTCAGCTGGGACGAGAATTTCTCGCCGACAGCCCGACCCCTGTTCGACGGGGTGGGCGCGGAGCTCGCGAACACCCCGTCGAGCACCCTCATGGTGGTCCCCGAGCCTCCGGTCGATGCCTTCTGGGTGAACGGGCAGGCGACCGACACCGAGCAGGGCCGCCTGCCGCTCGTCTCCGGAAACCACCTGGTGCAGATCGGACAGCCGACGCGCTCGCTCTCGCTATCTCTCAACGGAGATCTCGACGCAGCGCTGGTCCTACCGTCCGAGCTCCCTGCAGACATCGCCACCTGGGCCCTCCAGGACGAGCGCCGCGACGCGCTGGTGCCGGTCCTCCTGGCCGCTGGCCTCGGAAAGGCCGCGGTGTTCATCCCCACGTCCGGCGCCGTCTGGCGGTACGACCCCTCCACCTCCATCTGGGCAGAGTTCGATCCGGCAGGCGGACTCCGCCGGGAGATCAAGCCACTGGCGTCCACCCCGCCCGCCCCGGAGGCACCCTCTTCCGAGCAGCCGATCTCCGACGCGCCCCCTCCGACGAAGGAGCGGAGCTCCATGGGCCGACGGCTGACGATCTGGACCGGTGCCGGTCTGACCCTGACCGGCGGGACCCTGGCCGTTCTCAACTACGCCAAGGCCCTCGGGGCCTACAACAGCGCCGTGGCCGCCACCGATCAGACCACATGGGACGCCGCCGCGGCCACCTACGGAGACGCCGCCCTCGCAACCCGCAACGGCCTGATCATCACGGGGATCGGGGCGGCTACGCTGGGGACGGGCCTGCTCTTCCTCGACGGGACGAGCCCCGGAGTCCGGGTGACCCTCAACCGATGGTGATCACGCTTGATGGTGATGAAGATCACGCGTAGAAGCCCGATCACGCCGCAGACGTAGCAGACGTATGAGCTCAGGAGAAGATCGAAAAGGAGATCATCCCTCGCCTCCCTGCGCCAACGACGCTGTTGTTTCCTGGCTGCGGGTCAGCTCCATCAACGCGTCGTACGTCCGGTTGATGTGATCGAGCACCTCTGCCAGCTTGATGAGCTTCTGCTCCTGCGACTCCGCGACGACGGCGCCGCGCTCGCTCTCGATCAGTTCGTCGATTGGGGGTGGGACTTCGGGCTCAAGCTCGACCTTGCGTGGTGCGTGGTTGCCTTCTCTCGTGGTAGTGCTGACGTTGAACGACGCAGCGACCGGCGCGAGGGCAGATGTGGTGGCCTGGACTGTCATGTAGACCTCCAGCGAGGGCCCCGAAACATGGTGGCCTCTTCGATGGGTGACACATGAGTTGTCGGACGATCGCCGGCCGATTGTAGCCGGCGTGTGTTCTCAGCCCTTCAGAGCATGTAGAAACCAACGCAGATCAGCTTCTTTGTCGATCTGATGATCACGCGCCGCCCGCTGGGCGCGGGTGAGCTCGTTTCGGAGCCCCGTCTGCTCGCGGCGGACCCGAGTCAGCTCTGCCTCGAGCCGCGCGCCCTCCTCTCGCGCCGCCTTGACCTGCGCGCGGTGCTCCGCGACCGCGGCGTCGATGTCCTGTGCTCGGGTCTGGGCGGAGTCGCGCTCTTCCCAGGCCCGCATCACCTCGTCGCGGGCGGTGTCCGCGCCGGTGCGCGTGGCCTCCAGCTCCTCCTGCACCATGGAGAGGGCCTGCTCTGCCAGCAGCCTGGCCTGGCCGGCGATTTGAAGCTCTCGCTCCAACGCACCCAGCCGCTCGCGCAGCGCGGTGTGGTGGGCGTCCAGCGCCTTGATGTAGTCCGCCGTCGCCCGCTCGTGGGTCTCTACCGCAGAGGCCACGACCGCGAGCGCGTCGGGCACACCAGGGGTCTCCGCGCCGCGGCGCCTGGCCTGCGTCACCGCCTCGCGCCACGCGGGCGCGCGCTCCGCCAGATGCCGCGCCTTCACTACACGCGCCTGCATGTGCTCGGCGCGTGCGCGCGTGACACGCCCCTTCACCCGCGCTGCGCTGAGCGCGGCGTTGCTCCGCTTCAGGCGTGCCATCAGCCCCTCGAACCGGGTACGCGCGGCGCCTGAGCGTGCCTGCGCGCCTGCGAAGTCCGCAGGCTGGGTGGGCGCGTCGGCCGAGTGCTCCTCGGCCTGCATGGCCGGCAGCGCCGGGGCGATGACGCGGCGTCCGGTCTGCAGGCTCGCCTCGACCCGCGCCAGCTCGGTGCGCAGGCGACGGGCCTCGACCCGCGCCTGCTCGGCTTGGCCCTGCGCCCGCTCCAGCTTCGCGTTGGTCTTCTTCTGTTCGCCCGCCTGCTGCTCGACGCGGGTCTGAAGCTGCTCGACGCGGGTCTGGAGTTCCTCGACCGCCGCCCAGGCCGCCGCGCCCTGCTTCTGGAAGCGCGCGGCGTCGGCGCGGACGGTGTCGACCTCGGCCTGCACCTGGGCCGCCTCGGCCCATGCGTTCTCGGCCTCCTCGCGTGCACGCTCATAGACCGCCCGCAGGCGATCCGACTCGGCGCGCGCGGCGTCGGCCTCGGACTGGGCCTGCGCGGCCTCGGCCCAGGCGGCCTCGGTCTCGGCGCGTGCCCGCTCGTAGGCCGCCCGCAGGCGATCCGACTCGGCCAGCGCAACGGCAGCGCGATCCCGGGCACGCTCGGCGACCTGCTCCAGCCGCTCTCTCTCGGCTTGGAGGGCCGCGTGCGCCTCCTGGAGCGCCGCGTGCTCGCCGAGGAGCGCTGGTGATGGAAGCGCCCGCGCCTCCTCGCGCTGCGTGGCGAGCTGCTCACGGGCGCGCGCCAGCTCCGACTCCAGCAGTCGGTTCCGGGCCTCCAGTCGCTGCGCGGATCGCTCCATGGCGCCGCGATCTGCCTGCAGCTGCTCCAACGCCGCCGCCGCGGCGTCTGCCCGACGCATCAGCACCTGACGTGACGACTTCAGATCGTCGATCTCTGCCTGCGCCTGACGCGCGCCGCTGATCGACGCGCTCGCCTCGGACCGCAGCGCCTCCAACGCCCCGCGCGCCTCGCGGTGGGCCTGCTCGAGCTGCGCGCGCAGCTCCGCGCCGACCTGCTCAGAGCGCGCCACCTCACTCCGAGCGCCGTCGAGATCGCGCCGGAGACCCTGCTCGGCCTCCTCCATCGCCGCGAGACGCGCGGCGTCCTCCGCCGACGTCTGCGAAGCCCCCTGGCCTCCCTCGACCTGCTCCAGCCGCTCACTGAGGCCGGTGATCTCCTCCTGAAGCTGGGCGGCCTCAGCCCAGGCCGTCTCTGCCTCTGCGCGGGATCGCTCCAGCGCCACGCGCATCTGGGTGGTGATGGCGCGGGCCGCCTCTGCCTCGCGGCGGGCCTCCTCGAAGGCCGCACGTGCGCGTGTCTCGCCCCCGGAGCGAGCCCCTCCAGACCTGCCGGCGGAACGGCTCACCGCCGAGTGGGGGTCTCCGGATCGCGACTCGCCAGCGCGAGCCTCTCCGGGCCCGCCGCCGACACCAGAGCGATCTTCGCCGCCATCCTCTGGCTCCCCGGGCGTGGACATCCGCGTCAGCTCACCCCACTCGCCCTCCGTCGCCTCGCCGCGCTCTGCCGCGCGCTGATGAAAGTGCGCGCGGAAGTCGATGAGACTGGAGTCCTCGTCGGTCCACTCCGCAGAGACGACCGTGGAGATCACCACGTCGCCCACCGACATCAGCGAGCGCGTGAGCACGTCTCGCAGGTAGCTCTCGAACGGCCCCACCCGCAGGGGGCGGCTGACGTAGTAGTCGGCGCTGGTGGCGCTGAACCAGTGCGCGATGAGCGGAGGCTTGCCACGACCGGTGGAGATCACCACAACCGGCAGCTCCGCCAGCGACTCGTCGGACTTGATGCGATCGCACAGCGTCAGGCCGTCGGGCCGATCACCATCGACCATGATCAGGCAGGGACGGCGCGCGTCGATCTCCGCCATCGCACCACCCGGATCGGGTGCGTTGGCGAATTCGAACAGCGCGGGAGGCAGTCGCTGCTCCAGAAAGTTCCGCGACTCCGGATCCTCATCCATCAGCAGGATGAGCTGGCGTTCGTACGGCATCATCAGGCGGAGGTTATCTCGCCATCCCGCCCAGCGCCCGGGACGGCCCGAGGAGACCCGCTCAGGAGCTGCCGCTCTGGCGTCGGGGAACGACGACGACGCGCCCGCGGGAGATCTCGGCGAGGGCCTCTCGGGCCCACAGCGCGCTCGGGCAGATAGCGAGGAAGTCTCTCAGCCGCTCTGCCGCCTGCCCCGGCCCCTGCTCTGCCACCGCTATGCGCGCGAAGACCTCCAGCGCCCGTGAGTGCCTGGGATCGAGCGCCAGAGCCTGACGCAGCAGCGCCACAGGCTCGTGGTCCGCGCCAGCGCCCGACCGAAGCTGCCCCGCTGCCCACGCCAGCTCCGCGAGGATCTCAGCGGAGAGGGGATCCCCCTCGCGCGCCTCGACCAGCACCGCGAGCGCCCGGTCGAACTGACCGCGGGCTGTCAGGCTCCGCGCCCGCAGGAACAGATCGCGGGGGGGACGGATACGCCGTGAGGTCTCCGCGGTGTGGTCGCGGACTCGGGGAGCAGTGCCGGCCGCCAGGCCGCGATCGTACTCGGCACGGAAATTCGAGTCGGTGAGGGTGCGCAGCACAAGACGCACGCCTACGAGGAGATGGCGGATGCGCTCCTGGACGTCCTCGCTGAGGCCGCTGCAGCTCTGGGCGGTGGTCCAGCGACTGGCAAGCTCGTCACAGGCCGTGATGATCTCGAACCGCGAGCAGTCCCGGGGCAGCCCGAGGAACCGGTAGAAGTCCTGCCCAGCGCGACGTACCCACTCCGACTCGATCTCGGCAGCGATCTCCAGGGCCGCCGGCTCGACCGGCTTGGAAGCACGCACCGTGGAGGCGCGCGCCATCACGCGGGCACGCCGGGGCACTGGAGTGGCCGCTGCAGGGGCGACCGCTGCGGGGGTGATCACTGCAGGGGTGATCACTGCAGGGGTGATCACTGCGGGAGCGGATGTTGGGATCTCGTCGGTCGCGCGCACCGCGGCGCGCTGCGCTGCGCGGCGGGGATCCAGAGCCGAGCGGCCCGCGACCCGCGGCACCGGCCGAGGCGGCGTGACCGTGGTGGGAGGGCGTGCGCTGCGCACCAGCAGGCCCGTGGTGCTGAGGAACCACAGCAGACGCGCGAGGTTCTCTCCCGAGTCGGGGAAGCGCTTGAAGAGCTCCACCGGATGAGAGCCGCCCTGAAGGGCCTCCGGCAGCCCCTGGTACTCCGCCGCGAGACGGACGAGGCGCGGGAAGCAGCTGCCGAAGTCGGGACCGGGGTAGAGCTTTCCTGTCTCGGGGAGGGTCAGCAGCGGGAGCACCCGATCGACGGGGACATGTTGGGTGACCCCCGCCCAGAGCGCCTCCAGCGTGGAGACCTGGGGGCACAGTCGGGCGTCGATGCGATCGGCGCGGACCGTGGTGCAGGGAGTCCAGGACCAGTCTCCGGTGGCCCACAACAGCGCGGCGCCGATGCCCCGGAACAGGCGATCGAGCAGGTGGGCGTCTACCTGCGGCCAGGTGACCAGCCCCAGCGCGACCAGGGTGTCTGCCAGCGCGGCACCTGGAGGCATGTTCTCGACGACGGCGTCCATCGCCTCGCGCGAAAGCCGGCCAGCGTAGACCAGGCTCTGGCTGAGCTGATCCTCGGGGAGATTGCTCCAGTACAGGACCGGCTGTCCCTCCAGCCAGTGCAGCCAGCGGCTGCACGGCCCCATGCGGATCTCCAGCACACCGCTCGCCCGCTGACGGTGGAGCACCCAGAGGAGCTGCGCGTATGCGGTGTGGTTGTGCCGACCGTTCTGTCGATCGTCCGGGTTGAACGCACCGGTGCGAAGCGCCCCCATCACGCCCTTCCCCATTCTGCAGCCAGTCCTTGCTTGACCAGTCCCTGCTCGTCCTGCTCGGCAGCAGCTCTGGCGATGCGCTTGGCAACACGTACGGAAAGCCCGGTCCGAGGGGTCGGACGCACCAGAGAATTCACAGTGGTGATGTGGTCCTTGAACACGTCAAGCCCGGGCCGAGGAGTAGGCACACCCCGCGTTGAACTGATCATACGCGGTCCGCGCCGAACAGCAAGAGGATCTGCATCAAAGAGAGCGTGGTGAAGCGGTTTATGATGATCACGGTAGCAGTCAGGGCTTGACATGGCAAGAGATTCGAAGCGAGATCCCCGGCGTCAGTCAGAGGGAGGATCCTCCCTCCCGTCCTGCGCCGCCCTCTCGGCCCCATCGCGAAGCTCCCCGCCCGCGGCCAGCGGCGAGCCGCTCTGTCCCGGCGCCTCTGCGTCCGGAAGGGTGAGGCCCTGCTGACGCGCCAGTTTGCGCGCCGTCGCCGCCTCGACCGACCGTCCCGCGCGCTCGGCTGCTGCCGCTCCCAGCTCGGCCAGTCGTGCGTTCTCGATGTCGACCAGCCCACTCTCGACGAGGAGCTGCCCCGCGGAGAGTTGATGGCTGTCCATCGCCTGCCAGCGCTGCTGCAGCGCCGCGCACAGCATCAAGCCGACATGAACCCGCGCCAACATCGGCCGATCGCCGAGGTCCCGCAGCCGCGCCAGTGCCGCCTCCAGGCGGGTCGGGATCTCCTCGGACAGCGCCTCTCCGGCCGACGGCCCGCCGGACTCCGCGACCGCGCGCAGCCGCGCCAGCAGCAGCCGCACCCGCGACGCGAGCCCCCCGGACGGTTGCAGCTCGTCGAAGCGACGCGCGGCTTCCTGGAAGTGGCGCGCAGCGGCGTCGAGATCACCGCGATGCGCGCAGACCTCTCCCCGTCCCTCGGCCACCCGTGCCAGTCCCAGGGGATAGCCCGCCTCCCGGGCCCTGCGATCCGCGGAGAGCAACCAACGGTCGGCCCACTCGGGATCGCCGCGCTGGAGTGACACCCGCGCCCGCAGGAGATGGCACCCCGCCTCACGCGCCGGGTCCGGCACGCGCGCGAACGCCGCACCGGCCCTCCCCAGGTGACCCTCGGCGTCGTCTATCTGTCCTCGCAGCAGGCACACCTGACCCATGCCGAACTCGGCGGCGCCCAGCAGCCGCCCCGCCTCCATCTCGCGACCGAGCACCAGCAGGCGCTCCAGCAGGACCCACCCCTCGTCCGTGCGGCTCTGGTCGACGAGGATCGGTGCGAGCAGCCCCAGGCAGCGCGCCTCCACGTCACGCCAGCCGTGGCGTGCGGCCCCGTCCAGCGCCCGCCGGCCCCAGCGCTCCGCGTCGTCGAGGCGCTCGCAGAGCTGTCCCAGCCGGCAGCGCGCCGCCCACCCGCGCCCCCAGACTGCGTCTTCGGTCGGGAGACGCAGCCGCCGCAGCGTGCGATCGCGCACGTCGAGCAGCCGCTCGGCCGTGGAGAAGTCGCCGCCCTCCATCCGCTCGTGGGCCGCCCGCAGGATGTGCTCCACCGCCGCCAGCGGGCGCCCGGCCAGCAGCAGGTGACGCCCCATCCGCTCGTGTCGCCCTCGGCCCTCCTCGTCGCGCTTGTCGAGCATCTGCGCGCAGGCCACGTGGATGCGCTGGTGTCGACGCGCCTGGCGAGAGCGGCGCAGGAGGGTCTCGCGGAGCATGGGGTGGACGAAGGCCCAGCCGCGACCGTCCACGTGCCGATGGATGAGCCGCCGACGCTGGAGCGTGTCGATCAGGGCCGCGGACGGTCCGACGTGCGCCAGCGCGCAGGCGTCCTGCCACTCGCCCGGGTCGATGTCCATCCCCAGCGCCGCGGCGATCTCCAGGGCCCGAGCCTCTGATGCGGCGAGCCCGGAGACCAGCTCCTCTACGCGATCGCGCCACGCCTGGTGCAGATCTTCGGGGATCTCGACCCGCGCGTTCTCGCGCAGCCGGAACCCCGACTCCCCCGCCTCGAGCAGTCCCCGGGAGACCCAGTCGCCGACGAGCTGTACGGCGAACAGGGGGTTGCCCGCCGTGCGCCGTGCCACCCGCGCGACCAGCTCGCCTTCCATGCCCAGCAGCAGCCGCACCAGCTCTGCGTGCTCATCCTGCGGCAGCGGCCCGACGTCCAGCACCCGGGTCGCAGGGTCGGCGGCGATGGCCTCCAGCATCTCCCGCTCCCGCGGGCGCTCCGCCACCAGCTCGTTCTGCACGGTCAGCACCAGCAGCACCGGCGCGCGATGGGTCTGCCCCGTCGCCAGCATGTGGCGCGTGAACGCCAGGGCGTCGGGGCCCCGGTGTACGTTGTCCAGCCAGACCAGCGCCGGACGGCGACACTGCGGACCCGCGGCGATGCCCCGCAGCAGACGCCCGATGAGCGCGTGTCGCTCCCCCGCTTCGAGGCGCGCGGCGCCCTCGGCTTCGGTGGAGGTCGGATCGAGCGCGCCGGACATCACGTCGATCAGCGGCCCGGCGTCCTCGGCGAGCCCCAGCCCCCCCCCCCCCCCCCCCCCCCCCCCCAGCAGCCCCAGCCCCGCGCCCACCCGCGCCTGCAGCGCCGACCGCCGCATCCCCGCGCATCGCAGGTGCCGCACCAGCATGCCCGGGAGCCCATCCCCCGGCCCCCCGCCGACGCTGTGGAGCGCGCGGAGGATGTGGGCGGCGCCCGTCTCGTGAGCGCGCTCACACAGCCACTCAGCGAGGCGGCTCTTCCCGCAGCCGGACGCCCCCTGGAGCACCGCGACCTGCACGCGCCCCGACAGATCCACGGTCTGCAGCGCCTCCCACAGCGCGGTGCGCGCGGTCTCCCGCCCCACGAACGGGATCGCGCGGAGGCCGTACAGGTTCAGCCCCACCCCGCCGAGCTGCAGGGCCCGACCAGGTCCCTCGGAGACCCGCCAGTCGTCGGGGAGGGGAGGACGGATGGCGGGCAGCGGCGCGACCCGCGGGATCTCCACCGGCTCCGGCCGCGGGGGCAGGCGCGTCGGGAGCGGGGGCAGCTCGGGCGGCGGGGGGATGTCTGGGAGCGGCGGAAGCTGGGGCGGCGGCGGCACCACCGGCGCGGGGACGGGTGTCCGCGCCCGGGGCTCGCTCTTCTTCCGTGGTCGCGCGGAGGGCGCGGGCAGGGCCGCGGCCATCTCGACCATGTGCATGAGCCCCCAGCGGGCGTCGGCGACCCGCAGGTAGCGATCGAAGGGGTCCTTTGCCAGCATCCGCCGCAGCCAGCGCTCGAGGCCGTCGGGCATGGGCTGCACCGACTTGAATTCGGGCGGCGCCTCCCGCAGGTGACAGCGGATGGCCTCCGAGAAGCTCAGCCGCCCACCGAACGGCGGCTGCCCGGCCGCGAGTGCCCAGGCCAGGCACCCCACCGAGTAGAGATCGGTCCACGGCCCCTGATCCCGCAGATCGCCCCGGAGCTGCTCGGGCGCCATATAGGCCGGCGTCCCCGCGACCACGGACTCGGTGGTGCCCTGCCGGTCGAGGGCATGCGCCAGACCGAAGTCGGTGAGCATCAGCCACGGCGCGCCGCTGGCGGTGCGGCGCCCGCTGGGGGAGCGAGCGGCGAGCAGCACGTTGCCCGGCTTGAGATCGCGGTGGATGACGCCGCGGGCGTGGCTGTGCCCCAGGGCGTCGAGGAGGCAGCGCAGGGTCTCTCGGAGCTGCGGCCACGTCAGGCGCCCGGCGCGATGCTGCAGCGGCCGCCCCTCCACCAGCTCCATGATCAAGAACGGCGCGCCGATCATCAGCGCGGGATCCGGCCCCTCCGAGGCGGGCAGGATGGCGTCGGCCGGTACCCGGCCGTGATCGAGCACCGTGACGATGTGGGGGTGCGTGAGCCCGGCGGCGGCGCGGACCTCGCCAGCGAACGACTCCAGCGCCCACTCGTCGGTGGTGTACCGAGCGTGGAGGAATTTGATGGCCACCGGCGTGCCGTGAGACCGGTGCCGCGCACGCCAGACCTCGCCCATCGCGCCCTTCCCCAGCGGGGAGACGAGATCAAACGGTCCGAGGCGGGGGGTGGCGGGCATGGAGCCTGCCGACCTAACCCGCGACGCCAACCGCCCGACCGGGATCGGTCATACGGGATCAGCGTCGAGTCGGGTATGAGAGCGCCGCAACTCCAAAGGACGCCGCCATGACCACGCTCACCCAGCTCTACCGCCCATCCCTGGCGCTGCTCACCGATCTCTACCAGCTCACCATGGCCCGTGGATACTGGAGCCTGGGGCTGGCCGAGCGCGAGGCCGTCTTCCACCTGTTCTTTCGAAAGAACCCGTTCCGAGGTGGGTACGCGATCTCCTGCGGACTCGCCGCCGCGGCCGACTACCTCGCGGCCCTGCGCTTTGACGACGACGATCTGCGGGTGCTGAGCGAGCTGACCGGCAACGACGGCGGCCCGCTGTTCCCCCCGGGGTTCCTCTCGTACCTGAGCGACATGGAATTCTCCTGCGACATCGACGCGATGCCCGAGGGCACGGTGGCGTTCCCCCACGAGCCGCTGATCCGCGTCAAGGGACCGCTGCTCCAGGCGCAGCTCGTCGAGACGGCCCTCCTCAACATCGTCAATTTCCAGACGCTGATCGCCACCAAGTCGTCGCGGATCTGCCGCGCCGCCGCGGGCGACGCCGTGCTCGAATTCGGCCTGCGCAGGGCCCAGGGCATCGACGGGGGGCTGGCGGCCAGCCGGGCGGCGTACGTCGGCGGCTGCGCGGGCACGTCCAACGTCTGGGCGGCCAAGCTGTACGGGATCCCCGTGAAGGGCACGCATGCCCACTCGTGGGTGCTCGTCTTCGACGGCGAGGTCGAGGCGTTCGAGGCCTACGCCTCCGCGCTCCCCAACAACTGCGTGTTCCTGGTCGACACCTACGACACCATCGAGGGGGTCCACCGCGCGGTGGCTGTAGGGCGCGCCCTCCGCGCCCGCGGCTTCGAGATGGTGGGGGTGCGGCTGGACTCCGGCGATCTCTCTGCGCTGTCCAAGGGCGCGCGGCAGATCCTGGACGACGCCGGCTTCCCCGACGCCGCCGTCGTCGCCAGCAACGATCTCGACGAGCATCGCATCACGGCGCTCAAGGCCGACGGCGCGCCCATCGGGGTCTGGGGAGTGGGAACGCGGCTCGTCACGGCCCACGATCAGCCCGCGCTGGGTGGGGTCTACAAGCTCTCGGCCATCCGGGATGAGGACGGCGCGTGGCAGTACCGCGTCAAGCTCTCGGAGCAGCCGATCAAGGTCTCCAACCCCGGCGTGCTCCAGGTGCGCCGGTTCACCGACGCCGCAGGCCGCTGGCTGGGCGACGCGATCTACGACGAAGACACGGGGCCCGGCACCACGCTGATCGATCCCATGACCGGACAGACCCTCGCAGAGCTGCCGACAGATGCTGCGGGCGCGGACCTGCTGCAGCCGATCTTCCGCGGAGGTCAGCGGGTGGGGGCCATGGAGAGCCTGACCGAAATCCGCACAAAGGCCGCGGCCCAGATCGCGGCCATGCCGCCCGAGGTGGCGCGGCTGTCCGAACCGGCGCACTACCCGGTCGGGCTGGAACCGCGGCTGCAGGCCCTCAAGCTGGCGCTGATGGACGCGGCCCGCGACTGAATCCACCGATCCCACCTGAGGTACACATGAAGCTCGACGAAGTCGGCAGAGACCGAGGGTTCCAGCTCGGCGTTCTCGACGCCCTGCTGGCGGCCGACGCGGTCGATCGCGACGCCCTCGAGGAGCGCCTGGCCGATCTGGGCGAGGCCGAATTCGATCTCGATCCCGACGACGACTGGGGCGAGATCGAGCAGCGCAGGCTCGGCGCCGCCCTGGCTCGGCTGGCCGACCTCGAGGTCTCCCCCGACGCCCTGGCCGCGATCACCCGGCTGGAATTCGGCGGCGACGCAGACATCTACATGCTGATCGAGATGACCCTCGACGTCGACACCGGCGGTGAGTCCGACGACTACCTGGTCGGCGATCTGGCGGGGCTCTGCCACCTGCCCGCGCTCGAGCATCTAGACCTGGACGGGCACGGCTTCAGCGAGGACGGCCACGACCTCGAGCCGCTTGAGGGCTGCCCGGCACTGCGCTGGCTGCGGCTGACGGGTGCGATCCGCGGCGCCGATGCGCTGCTGGAGCTGCCCGCGCTGGAGATGGTGGACGCCCGGCTGGCCCGGGTAGACGACGCAGTGCTGGACGCCCTGGCCGCGCGCGATGTGACCGTGCAGAGACGGTAGCGCCGCCTCTCTACGCCGCAGCCGCAACCAGCAGCGAGTGGACGACCGGCCCGAGCACCTCGTCGATGCACTCCCGCACCGCGGCGACCTCCTCCTCGGGAGAGAGCAGCCCGTGCGCGGCCAGGGTTGGGGTCCAGGGCTCGTCCCGGGTCTCGGGCGCGGTGATCGACGCGAAGACCTCCCGCACGACGGCGGCCACCGCGTCGCCGCCGATCTCCAGAGCCCACTGGAGGGTCGCCCAGGCCAGCTCGGCGTGGGCCGTCTCGTCGCGCACCACCCGCTTCAGCACCCGTCGGACCGCAGGATGCCGAGTCTGCTCCAGGGCACGCGCAGCGAGGTGGGCAGCCATCGTCTCTCCGATTGCGCCGTCGCGGGCCGTCCAGGCCGCCAGCTCTGCCAGGCTCCCGGCGATCGGAGCCTGCGCGCCCAGCGCCATGGGGGCGGGGCTGAAGTTGCTCCCGGCGTAGGCCCCGGCCAGGGTGAAGCAGTCGATGGCGTGACGGACCTCCTGACCGGCGGCGACCTGGGCCCGCAGGAGCAGCTCCGGCGGCGCGCCATACGCCAGCAGATCCAACGCAAACCGGTGAAACCCGGCCACCGAGGAGTGCTCTGCCTGAGCGTTCTTCAGCCAGTGTTTTATAATGACTCGGCGTTCAACATGGGTGAGCGCCGAGTCATCGGGGGTGGCCTCCCCGCTCCAGCCGGTTCGCGTAGAGACGGTCTGCGACGTGACCGGGCCGCCGCTCTCATCGAGGTACGGCCGACCGTAGCCGCAGCACGTACTGCACCGGTACTCGTAGGTGCACCGCTCGCCCTCCTGAGCGAGCAGCTTGATGTCATAGGCCCAGCAGTCGAGGAGGTACTCCGCGTCGTCTCCATCCGGGCAGACCTCGGACGCCGCCGATCCGTTGTCGCTCGCCAGTCCGGTGTCGCCCCGGAGGGTCACCGTGGCCTCCTGCAGCGGCGGCTCGTCGTCGCCGCAGAGCACCCAGCACCCCGGTGCCGGCGCCAGGGTGACGCCCAGCGAGAGCAGGAGGCGGCGGCGCAGGACAGAGGGGTCTACAGCGGGGACCCTGGGCTCTACCGAGGAGGCTCCCACAGATGAAGGCCCCTCAGACGGCGGCTCTACAGCGGGAGACCCTTCAATGGGAGAGCCTGCAGAGGGAGATACTGCAGAGGGAGATACTGCAGAGGGAGAGCCTGCAGAGGGAGAGCCTGCAGAGGGATCGGCGCTGCGGTTCATCATCTGCTCCCGGGAAGGTCGCTTCAGGGTAACCCCACGACGAGCTCGGCCGCGCGAGAAGGCCCGTCGATCCGGTCAAGAGCCCTCTGGAGCGCGAGCGGCGGCGGGTGCGCGAGGACCCGCTCGATGGCGACGCGCAGCCGCGCAGGGTCGCGCCCGGCGTCGGGATCGCACAGCCCCGCGCCCGCGCGCTCGATGATCGCCCCCACGTCGTGCTGCTCGTTGCCGGCGGGGATGGTCAGGAGCGGTCGGCCGGCGCTGAGCGCCCCCAGGGCGACCGTGGTGTTTCCGCTGCACACCACCGCGTCGGCCTGCGCGAGCACAGCCCCCTGCGCCACGAGTGGACCGATCAGCGCGCCGGGATGCCTGCCGGGAGACTCCATCCGGCTGGTGGACGCCGCGACGCGCACCCCGGCCGGGAGGGCCGCGGCCAGGTGCGGCCAGAACCCGGGCGCGCCGAACGTCCGGGCCTGGTGGACGTACAGGACCCGGTCGCCGCTCCGCCTGGCCGCCGCGAGCCACCGCCCGACGGCGGGAGGGGTGGGGGGCTCCCACAGGCAGGCGCCGATCAGCGGACGCGCATCCGTCAGCTCCGGCACGCTCCGGCGCAGCAGCAGGTCGCCCCGCAGTCGCTCCGCCGGCGCGGGAGAGAGCCCCACCGCCGCGCGGCCGGCGTCCCAGGCGGCCTGCATCTCCGAGCGACGGCGCTCCTCGGCGGGGAGCAGCGGCCCCAGCAGGCCCACGACCCCCACCGGGATCCGCCGACGCTCGCCCGCGATGAGCGGGCCCAACGCCAGCGCGCTGGTCACCAGCACGTCGGCCCGGAACCGCTCAAGCGCCGCGTCGAGGCCCCGCACCTGCGCGGCCACGGCGGCCGGTGCATGCCACGCCGACGTCTCCAGGCCGACCTCTCGCGGACCGGACAGCCGACGCAGCCCCTGCGCCGACAGGAAGGTGCTGAGTCGCGCGGGGGCCACGAACGCGACGTCGTGACCACGCCCCTGGAGCTCCAGGCCGATCGCGACGGCCGGAAACAGGAAGCCGGGCGAGGACAGCGGGCAGAGGAGCAGGCGCATCCGCCCCCCTATCGGCGGTCGGCGACCCTCTGTCGCGGGCACTCGGGAAGGCGCAGGCCCGCAAGCGGGCCTGGCCGGATGATCGCAGCGCTGGAGGACGCAGACGGGTAGATCCTCCTCCCCCGAGAAGCCGGAACCCGCATGCGCCTCATCAAGCTCGCCGCAGCCGCCGTCAACCAGACCCCGCTGGACTGGGGCGGCAACCGCCGAAACATCCTCGTCGCCATCCGCGCCGCCCGGGAGGCCGACGTCGGGCTGCTGTGCCTGCCCGAGATGTGCATCACCGGCTACGGCTGCGAGGACGCCTTCCACAGCCCGCACGTCTCGGCGACGGCGTGGCGCGAGCTGCGGGCCCTGCTGCCCCACACCCGCGGCCTGGCCGTGAGCCTTGGTCTCCCAATCCTGCACCAGGGCGCGTACTACAACTGCGCTGCCCTGGTCATCGACGGTCGGCTGGAGGGCATCGCCGCCAAGCGCCACATGGCGGGCGACGGCGTCCACTACGAGCCGCGCTGGTTCAAGCCCTGGCCCACCGGGGGGCGGGCCCTCCTCGACAGGGACGGCGAGCAGATCCCGCTGGGCGACTATCTGTACGACCTCGACGGCGTGCGCGTGGGCTTCGAGATCTGCGAGGAGGCGTGGGTGGCTCGGCGTCCGGGCGGCGACATGGCCGCGCGGGGGGTGGACGTGGTGCTCAACCCCAGCGCCAGCCACTTCGCGTTCGGAAAGCACCGGGTGCGCGAGCGGTTCGTGGTGGAGGGCTCGCGGGCGTTCGGGGTCGCGTACGTCTACTCCAACCTCGTCGGCAACGACGCAGGGAGGGTGATCTACGACGGCGGCTGCATCATCGCATCGAACGGCGCGTTGCGAGCCGCCGGGCCACGGCTGTTCTTCACCGAGACAGCGCTGACGACCGCGGTGGTCGATGTCGACACGAGCCGGATGCAGAGAGCGCGAACGCACAGCTTCGAGGTCGAGCCGGTGGACCGCCCGGGCGAGGTGGTCGCCGCGGCGTTCACGTGGCCGGTCGCCGCCCCCCAGGGTCGAGATATCCAACGCGCAGACTGGGAGCGTGGCGCAGACGAGCAGGAGGAGACGTTCACCCGCGCGGTCGCGCTGGCGCTGCACGACTACCTGCGCAAGAGCCGGGCGCGGGGGTGGCTGGTCTCGCTCAGCGGCGGCGCAGACTCGGCGGCGGTGACGGCGCTGTGTACGCTGGCGGTGCAGATGGCCGCCGATGAGCTGGGTCTCGATGGGCTGAAGGATCGCCTGTCGCACGTCTCAGCCGCGCAGGACGCGCCCGACGTCTCGACGCTGACACGCGCGCTGCTGACCACCGTGTACCAGGCGACGGTCAACAGCTCCGACGTCACGCGCTCCGCGGCGGCGGCGGTGGCCGCGGCCTGCCACGCCACGCACCATGTCTGGAACGTCGACGACGTGGTGGCGGACTACGTCGGGCTGGCCGAGCGCGCGCTGGGGCGGTCGCTGAGCTGGGAGACCGACGACATCGCCCTGCAGAACATCCAGGCCCGGGCCCGAGCGCCCGGCGCCTGGATGCTCGCCAACATCGAGAACAAGCTGCTGCTGGCGACGAGCAACCGCTCAGAGGCCGCGGTGGGCTACGCCACGATGGACGGCGACACGTGCGGGGGCATCTCGCCGATAGCCGGGATCGACAAGGCGTTCCTGCGACGCTGGCTGCGCTGGATGGAGGCGACCGGCCCTGCCGGGGTGGGACCGATGCCCGCGCTCTCCGCCATCAACAGCCAGCAGCCCACGGCCGAGCTGCGACCGTCCGAGGCCAACCAGACCGACGAAGACGACCTCATGCCCTACCCGGTGCTGGACGCCATCGAGCGGCTCGCCATCCGCGACAAGCATGGGCCAGCCGACGTGCTCACGTTGATACAGGCCAGGTTCCCCGAGGTGGAGCGAGACCAGCTCGTGGCGTGGGTGCGCAGATTCTTCACGCTTTGGTGTCGAAACCAATGGAAGCGCGAACGGTACGCGCCGAGCTTTCACCTGGACGACGAGAACCTCGATCCCAAGAGCTGGTGCCGGTTCCCCATCCTGTCGGGCGGGTTCGCGCGGGAGCTGGCGGCGCTGGATGAACACTCCGGATGAGCTCCAGGCAGCGCGGCGCGCGTGACCGCAGTCAGCGTCACCCTGGTCGCCACGTACGCACATTCACCTCTCCGTGACCGGCGAAGCCAGCGCATACAGGTCATCCAACATGGTCGTCCGCCCGATCCAGGAATTGTCCGGCCAGAAGACATCCCAGACGATCTCCCCGTCTGGCGTGACCTCCCGCAGACGGCTGGCCGTGCCCAGGTTGTGCAGCGTGTTGCCTCCGGGCAGCCGCTCGGCCTCCCCCATCTGGGGCGCCCAGATCCCCGAGCCTTCGCCGAACGTCCAGATCTGCTCCAGGCGCTCGCTCTCCGTATCAACGATATACTCACGCACGACCGTCTCTTCATCATCCTCTGAGATCTGCGCCGAGACGAGCAGCGTACCGTCTGCCGTCACCCGGGCGCCGTGCTGCCACCAGAACGCAGCGTCCTCCGGATCGAACCCCCAGGCGTCGGGCAGGTGCCCGTACGAGCGCATCAGCTCCCCGGTCTCGCGGTCGATCTCGTGCACCGTCTCCGTAGAGTAGAACGAATAGAGCAGGCTATCCGATTCAGTGTTGTAGGTGATCGAGTTGGACCCGCACTCCACCTCCACGCCCAGCGCTGCGTGGTGCTCCGCGCACGACCACAGACGCCAACGCGAGTCGTCGGCGCCGCGGGCCTCCAGCGTCTCGTCGTCTCCGCCGTAGGCCCCCCAGAGCAATGTACCGTCGGGAAGCTCGGTGAACGGATGGTGCAGGCCGGGCGTGTCGATCTCCTCCAGCACAGCGCCGTCCAGCGTGATGCGAATGACCGTCGAGCTCGCGCCGCCGTCGAACGCGCCCCAGAAGCTCCCGCGGTCGATCAGGAGGCTGCGCCCATCGCCGCTCGGCTGGGGCTGGAACGTGATGCGCAGCACCGGCGATTCGACGGCCCAGACCACGCGGCCCTGTCGATCGATGATGGACGTCCAGCTCGTCGAGCCCAGGCCGCCCCCCGCGCTCCCGGTGGAGACCAGCAGGTAGCGGCTGGCGTCGTCCCACCGCTCCGGGTTCGCTGTCCACACCTCGGGGACCGGGACCTCCCCGGAGAGCGGACCGGTGGTGATCTGCCCGGTGGGTCCCGAACGAGCGCCGGTGACCGCCTGGAATTCCACCCGCGTGCTGTAGGGCAATCCCAGGAGGAGCTGCTCGGTCCGACCTGCCGGCGCGAACACCTCCGGGGTCTGTCGCCAGTCCTCGCCCGTCACGCGGTAGCGGATGTGCGCGGGCGCGCTGTTCGGCTGGGTCCAGCGCACTCGGACCAGCGACGGGATGTCCGGGTCGATCTCGGCGGCAGCGGTGAGCGGCGGGGGCCAGATGGTCGAAGAGCTGACGGGAGGGGGGGGGGGGGCGACCCATGTGGTGGTCGCCGGGTCCTGGGGCCCGAACGGTGCGCAGGCGAGGAGGGCGAGCGGGTGGAGCATGATGCAGGGGGGTGTACCCTGCTGGCTTCGAGGAGCGCGCCGCGTTGATCGAGAGTGCGGCGCGCCTCGAGCGCCGTCTCAAAGCTCCAGCCGAAACCACGACAGGCCCTGCAGCCGCCGCGCCCGCAGCCGCTTGATGAACCCCGGCGGCTCCTCGCTGGGCTGAAAACAGAACCGACGCGGCAGCCGTGTATACAGCGAACGCGGCGGCCCCCAGTCCGGCTCCATCCGCTTGGCCTTGATGCCGCTGTCGTACTGGTGGTACCAGACGCGGGAACACCCCAGATCATCTCGGATGAAGGCCAGCGTGACCGCGAGCATCGCCTCGTCCCAGACTCGGCGGTACGGCGCCAGCACATCGGTGAGGTAGCTGAGCGCATCGCAAGCCCGGGGACCAGAGCTCCACAGCCGCCGATCCGGAGCCGAGTGGGCCTGCCGCTTCGTCCAGGGAACCCGCGCCGACGCGCAGCGCAGCCAGTCGTTCTGGATCTCCTCGATCAGGACCTCTCCGGCGTCGAGATCGACGTCCAGCCGGGCCCAGGCCATGGTGTTGCCGTCCCGCGAGATGGGGTGGCCGTCGTGGTTCAGCTTTCTCCGAGATCCGTAGAGTTGTGCGTAGAGCCGATCGTGGCTGCGCGTAAAGTCGAGGCGGACCACCAGGTTGACGCCGTTGCGCGACGTCTGCTGACCGGGGTGGGTGCCGACCCGGCCCCAGGTGCCCAGCGTGCGTCGAAACACGAGGCGCTCCTCCGGCCACACCGACGCACAGTCGACCTCCCGCAGCACCCCGCCGCCGCAGGACGCCAGCAGCGCGCGCACTCGCGGGCGGTAAAGCAGCGCGGACCAGGGTCCCCTCCGGAGCCGAGAGATAGGTGTACCCGATCCGGATCGCCAACCCAACATCAGGAGGGCGTACCGGTCGGAGAAATACGAGAACAATGTTCGGGAGTCGTCGAGACAGGCGACGATCTCCCTCGCCTGGGTGGGGTGCATGTGTCTGTCCATCGGTAAAGCAGCCATCGGGAGGGCAGATCTGCCCTGCGCGGGCAGATCCCCCCCTACGCGGGCAGGACGCCCGCGGGTGTGTCTTCAGCTCATTCTGCGATTCGCAGGATCAGCCGAGACAGTGGCGATGCTGTCTTTGGATGGTACACATGACAGGCTCCGGTGAGAGCGACACCGGAACGTAAGAACGGCGCTCGCTGAGGCAAGCGCCGTTCATCTGATCAGGCTCTGGAGTGCTCAGGGCCCGGTGCCGCCGCCGCCCGGTCCGCCGGAGCTGCTGCTGCCACCGCTGCCGCCCGAGCTGCCGCTGCCGCCCGAGCTGCCGCTGCCGCCCGAGCTGCCGCTGCCGCCGCCAGTGGAGCCGCCGGTGCTGCCGGTGCTGCCGCCGGTGCTACCGCCGCCCGGACCGCCAGAGCCGCCGCCAGGACCACCGGTGCTTCCGCCGGTGGTGCCACCGGTCGTTCCGCCAGTGGTCCCGCCCGTCGTGCCACCCGTCGTGGTGCCGCCGGTGGTGGTGCCACCGGTCGTTCCGCCAGTGGTGCCACCGGTCGTTCCGCCAGTGGTGCCCGTCGTTCCGCCAGTGGTGCCGCCACCGCTCGCGCCTTCCTTCATCAGGGAGAGGTCGAGGTTCGGAAAGTCCTCGTACCAGTACGCGTAGCTGGTCATGTAGCCGGAGAGCGTGGGCTGACCGACCTCAACCCAGTTGCCCGCGCCCTCGGCGTCGAGGATGATCTCCTGGGTATCGGAGTCCCACTCGTAGATGAACGCGTAGCCCCAGTCGTAGCCCGTGAAGTCCACGCCGCCGCTGCCGTCGGGGTGGTTGACGGCGATGTACGACGCCAGCATGTAGTCCTGGTAGTCCTTGATGTCCTTGCCGAACAGGTCGAGGATGTACTCGGACTCCGTCACAGAGCCCCAGCCCAGGCCGAGCCGCATCCCGTTGAAGGTGTCGACAGGCATCCCGTCGGCCCACGCCGCCGGATCGAGGTTGGTGCAGTTGTCCCCGTACAAGGAGTCGGCGTCGAAGACCACCGATCCCTCGACAGCCACGCGCATCGTGCCAGGCTCGCCGTTTCCGTAGCCCTCGGCCGGGAAATCAGACCGCGCGTAGTCGAACGAGGCATAGATCTCACAGCTCTCGGCCAGTCGATCCTCGTCGGTGGCGCTGGAGCCCAGCGAGAAGTAGTCCGCGGTGGTCAGGGTCACGATCACCAGCGGCGAGTAGTAGAGCAGCTCGCCCTTGTTCGTCTTGGTGTCCGGGAACCGGTACGGGAGCAGCGGCGTATCGGAGGCGTCGTCGAAGCCGCCGAAGTACTCGATGCCGATGGCCACCGGCTCGAAGTAGTCGCCGGTGCCGGTGCCCGTGCCGCCGCTGGTGCCCGTGGCGGTGGTCCCGCCGGTCGTGCCGCCGGTGCCCTCGTCGATGGTCTCGTCGGAAGAGCAGCCGGCCAGGGCTGCTCCCAACAAGAACGTTGGAATGATCAAGGTGGAAGTGCGAATCAAAGCGTTCTCCTCCGAAGATGATGGCGGTCCTACCGCGCTGGTGGGCCGCCTAACCCGGTGACAGGCCGAGTCGAGCCAGCGCTCCCAGAAGAGCGTCGATGTCGGGGTCGCTGTGCGCCGCCGAGACCGTGATCCGGAGCCGGCTGGTGCCGGGAGGCACCGTAGGTGGGCGGATGGGTGTGACGCGGAACCCCGCTCGCTCCAGCGCCCCCCCGGCCTCGATCGCACGCCCCTCGTCGCCGAGCACCAGCGGGAAGATCGGGCTGTGGACCGGCAGCCCCAGCGCCTCCCCCACGCGGCCTGCATGTCGCCAAAGCCGCGCGCGGAGGTGGGGTTCCTCGCGCGCCACCGCCAGCGCCGCCCGCGCAGCGGACACCACCGGTACCGGCAGCGCCGTCGAGAACACCTGCGCCCGCCCCATGCTGACCAGCCATCGAACCGTCCGCGCCGACGCGGCGATGAACCCACCCATCGCGCCGATCGCCTTGCTGAGCGTGCCGACGTGGACGTCCGCCCGCACTCCGACCTCCTGGCACAGCCCGCCACCGCGTTCGCCGAAGACGAGCGTGGCGTGGGCCTCGTCCACCACCAGCAGCGCCGCGTGGAGATCGCGGAGGGCGGCCAGCTCGCGGAGGGATGCACGGTCGCCGTCCATGCTGAACACCGTGTCGGTGACGATGAGCTTCCGCGGTCGCTCGCTCGACTCCAGGGCCCGCGCCAGCGCAGCCACATCTCCGTGGGGGAAGACCGTGCGGGCCGCCTGGGGGGCCAGCCGGCAGCCGTCGATGATCGACGCGTGGTTCAGGGCATCCGAGAAGATGTGGGTGTCGCGATCGGCCAGCGCTCCCAGCACCGACAGGTTCGCGGCGAAGCCCGTGGGCGTCAGCAGCGCCGCCTCCATGCCGGTGAGCGCCGCCAGATCCACCTCCAGCGCCGCGTGCTCCGTGGTGTGCCCGCAGACCAGCGCGGATCCCCGCGGTCCCATGCCGTGGGCCTGTGCGGCGGCGGCGGCGGCGTCCCGCACCCGGGGGTGAGCTGACAGCCCCAGGTAGTCGTTCGACGAGAAGATCCGCGGGCCTCCCTGGAGGGGCAGCGGCGCCCTGCGGCGGGCCAGCCGCGCGCGCTCCAGCTCGTCCAGCCCGAGGTCGAGCCAGTCCGACCACGCGGTCATCACAGACTCAGCGGATCCAGCCGGGCCGCCAGCTCTGCCAGGCGGGGGACCGCCGCGGTCCAGTCCGGCACGCGGGGCAGCTCCAGTACGCGAACGTCCGGGTGCAGTCGACGCAGACTCGTGGCGTTCTGCGTGGCGCCAGCGCGTGCAGAGAGCACGACGGCGTGGATCTCCCGCCCAGTCAGCGCCTCCAGCGTCAGCGCGGTGTGGTTCAGCGCCCCCAACCGATCCGCCGCGACCACCACCACGCCAGCGTCCCACCCGGCGATCAGCTCACGCAGGGAGAGATCCCATGTCAGCGGCGACAGCAATCCTCCGGCGCCCTCGACCAGCACCAGCTCGTGCAGCTCACGCAGGTCCTCGATCTCGTCTCGCCACCCCTGGGGATCGAGGACGACCCCGGCCAGATCCGCCGCCAGCGGTGGCGCCACGGGCGCGGGCAGTCGGGTGAGGGCCTCCGGCGGGTGCGCCTGTCCGGTGGCCCGCGCCAGCAGCACGCCGTCCTCGGCGCCTCCATCCGCAGCGTGGTCGGTGCCGGACTCCACCGGCTTGACCGCGACCACGTCGACGCCGCGATCGCGCAGCGCTCGGGCCAGCGCGGCCGTGACCAGGGTCTTTCCGACCTCGGTGTCGGTGCCGGTGATGACGATCACCGGAGCCGTCATCGCAGCGCCTCCCCGACGCCGAACGCCACCGCGTCGATCAGGCGATCCATCTCGTCATCGGAGAGCGTGAGCGGCGGCATCAGCACGATCACGTCGCCCAGGGGCCGCAGGAACACCCCCCGCTGCCGCGCCGCCGCGCAGACCTGCATCCCTCGGCGCTCCGCACCCGGGAAGGGAGCACCCGTCCTGGGATCGACCAGCTCGACGCCGACGGCCAGCCCGTACCGCCGGATGTCCGCCACGCCAGGCAGTCCCCACAGCCGCTCCAGCCGCCCCGCGAGGGCCGCGGCGCGGCCAGGCAGCCCCGGCGCCAGCGCGTCCAGCAGATCCAGGCTGGCAAGCGCCGCCGCGCAGCCCAGCGCGTTGCCGGTGTAGGTGTGTCCGTGGAAGAACGTGCGCCCCTCGGCCGGCGGCCCAAGGAAGCCCTCGAAGATGCGCTCGGTGGCCAGCGTCGCGGCGAGTGGCAGGTACCCGCCGGTCAGCCCCTTCGCCAGGCAGACGAGATCCGGCGCGGCGCCCTCGGCCTCCGCGGCGAAGATCCGGCCCGAGCGGCCCATGCCCATCGCCACCTCGTCCAGGATGAGCAGCACGCCGTGGGCGTCGCACAGCTCGCGGACCGCCCGAACGTACCCGGGAGGCTGGGTGAGCATCCCCGCCGCGCCCTGCATCCCCGGCTCCAGCACCACCGCCGCCAGCTCCGGGCCATGAATCTCCAGCGCCGCCGCGAGGTCTCCTCGGGCCAGCGACAGCCACGCCTCGGGATCTCCCTCCGCGGCCTGCCGGAACGAAAACGGGCTCGGCCGGCGCAGCACGTCGAACAGCAGCGGGCCGAACCGCGCGTGGAACAGGTCGATGCCCCCCACCGACACCGCCCCCACGGTGTCGCCGTGGTAGGCCGCCCCGAAGGACAGGAACCGCCGCCGCTTCTCACCGCCCGGGGTCTGCTGCCAGAACTGCAGGGCCATCTTGACGGCCACCTCCACCGCCGATGAGCCGCTGTCGGAGTAGAAGACGCGCGACAGATCGCCCGGCGCGATCTCCGCCAGCCGGCGAGCCAGCGCCACGCCCGGCGCGCAGGCGTTGCCCAGAAAGGTCGCGTGAGCGATCCGCCCCAGCTGCTCGGTGATGGCCGCGTCGATCTCGGGCCGGCGATGGCCGAACAGGTTGCACCACAGCGAGCCCACCCCGTCCAGGTAGCGGCGGCCGTCGGCGCAGATCAGCTCATGCCCTTCACCCGCCACCACCATCAGCGGGGCTTCGTCCGCGTACACGCTGTGCGGCGTGAACGGGTGCCAGACGTGCGCGCGATCCCAGCGAGCCAGCGTAGCGCCGTCCATCACGCCTCCACAGCCGGCGGCTCGGCCGTTGGCAGCTCCGCTTCGAAGCCCGCCTGGGCGAGCATCTGCGCGTCGGCGGAGGGGCTCTGGCCCGGCGTGGTCAGGTAGCCGCTCGAGAACAGCGAATTGGCGACGTACAGCGCCAATGGCTGCATGCTTCCCAGCACCGCCTCGCGACCGCCGGCCACGCGGATGTCGCGGTCGGGCAGCATGAACCGGAACATCGCCAGCACCCGCAGCGCCTCGGTGGGGCTCATGCGCGGACGATCGCCCAGCGGCGTTCCTTCCCGCGGGTCGAGCAGGTTCACCGGCACGCTCTCTGCGCCCAGCGCCCGCAGCGCCAGCGCCAGATCCACGCGGTCCTCCGCGGTCTCGCCCATGCCCATGATGCCGCCAGCGCAGGCCTCCATCCCCGCGTCGCGGGCATGCGCCAGGGTGGCGTGTCGCTCCGACCAGGTGTGGGTGCTGCAGACCTGCGGGTAGAACCGCGCGGACGTCTCCAGGTTGTGGTTGTAGCGATCGACGCCCGCGGCCTTCAGGCGCTGCGCTGACGCCGCGTCCAGCAGGCCCAGCGAGGCGCACAGCCGCAGCGGCAGCTCGGCCTTGATGCGCGCCGCAGCCGCGCAGATCTGCTCCAGCTCCGCCTCGCGTGGGCCCCGCGTGGCGGTGACCATGCAGTAGGTCACGGCGCCCGCTGCCGCCGCCTCCCGCGCCCCCGCCACCAGCTCATCCACCGGCGAGCCCGGCTCTCGGTCTACGCCGGTCTGAAAGCGCGCGCTCTGGCTGCAGAACGAGCAGTCCTCGGAGCACCCGCCGCGGCGCGCGTTCTTGAGCACGTGTACGCGCACGCGCCGCCCGTGGTGCGCCCGCCGCAGGCGAAAGCCTGCATGCAGCAGCGCCAGCAGCTCGTCGTCGGGGCTCGCCAGGATGATCAGGGCCTGATCCCGATCGACCTGGAGGCCACCGAGCACATCATCGGCGAGTCGATTCCAGTCCATCCGCCCTCCGGCCGGGGCGGCCTAATGGTCCAGCTAACGAGCGGCCAGCTCAGTCGCCTCGGGCAGCGGCTCGGGGATCACCGCCTGCACGTGAATGCTCCCCACGGTCGAGGCGGCCAGCAGGCGCGTCTGCGCGTCGGGCCGGTAGGGCACGGTCTGCACCACGCGCCCCAGCCCGGTGGAGACCTCGCCGTCGATCCAGATGCCGTAGGGCAGGTCCACCCGCACGCGCCCCAGCCCCACCCGAGCCTCGATCGTTCCCAGGAAGGCCGTGTCCACAGCCAGCGACACCCGTCCCACCTTCACGGCTGTGTCGATCTCGCGGGTGAGGCCGTCCAGATCGATCCGCCCCCAGCCCACGGACACATGCGCGCCGTCGCCGTCCACCGTTCCTGTCACGCGGCCCCGACCGAGCGTGACCCGCAGCGGCGACGACGGCCCATCGAGCGCGACGCTCCCCCGCTGGATGTCCATCTCCAGTCGGGTGGGTCCGGCCATGGTCACGGTGATGTTCGCCTGGCATCTCCACCCGGCCGGACCATCCCAGAAGGTGACGGCGGCGTTCGCGGAGGTGCGATCGCCGCTGAAGTCCACCGCGCAGCCCTCGGCCCAGCGCACGGGCTCGACCTCCAGGACGGTGCGCTCCGCGTCGGGATCGCTGCGGATGACCGCGTCGGCCACCCCGGCTGAGACGAACAGGGCGCCCACGTCGGCCGGCAGTGCCCGCGAGATGGGCTCCACGACGGCCTCTGCAGCGTGAGTGTCCGGGATCAGGATCAACATCGTGGCGATCGTCAGCATGGGCTCCTCCTCCTGCCGTCGCAGACGACCTCTGCGCGGCCTCATTCAACACCGCCCCATTCAACACAGGAGTCAACCCGTCGAAGCCAGCGCGCCCTCCAATCGTCTTTCCAGATCGCGCAGGTAGCCCTTCTCCTCCGAGAGATCAGCGGAGAGATCATCGACCACACTGGCCAGGATGCTGTGGTCGGTGTCGGGTAGATCGCGCCGCCGACCGGCTACGTGCAGCAGCGCCGCGCGGCTGCTCCGGAAGCTCCGTCGCAGGATGTGGTTGATCGGTCGGGTGTCGATCTCCGAGCAGATCTTGTCGACGGTCGCGAACAGCGCGCGGGCACCGTCCTCATCTTCACCCGCGGCGGCGTCTTCCAGGAGGCGACGCGCGTCCTCGCGGCCCAGCGCTGTGCTGAGCAGGTAGCCCATGTGGAACGCGCGCGAGGCCGTGTCGGTGACGTCCTTGAGGGTCAGCACGAACAGGATCTTGCGGAAGATGCGCGTGATTAGCTTGACGATGATCTTCACCGCGCCGGCCAGCACCAGACCCAGCAGGCACCCCAGCGCGCGGAACGGCCGGCGCGTGCCGGCGAGCGTCGCCACCCGCCGGGTTCGCAGCTTCAGCCCCGCGGCGCGCGTCAGGCTGCGGACCATCCGGCGGAGCACCTGCTTCAGCACGAGGTCGTCGAGGAACGGCACCGGGATCAGCGGGCAGGCGCCGGCGAGAACGCTGTAGAAGACCACCGTGCGCAGGTGGCTTCGATCGAGAGTGGGCTGGGGCATCACCGGTTCCTACGGGGCAGCGCGCGGCTTCTTGCCCCCACTCCAGCGTGTTAGCACCCCTCTCCTCCAATCCTCCCATCCCGGAGTCGATCGATGAGTTTCAAGCTCGCTGTTGCCTTCTCCGCGCTGGCGGTCGCCGCGCTCTCCTCGCTGCTCGGCCTCTGGATGAACCGGGACAAGGACAAGCAGGCTTCGATCGCCTGGTTCTTCTCGATCCTGATCGTCCTCGCCACCCTGGTCAATGTGGCAAAGGCCTACGTCGATGAGCAGGCCAACCGGGCGCTCCGCGAAGACGTCGCCCGCATCCTGGAGTCGCTCGATCAGCTCGCGGAGGAGAGCGGCGACGAGAACCTGGCCGCCTATGTGGGCGGTGAGCTGAACGCGCAGAGCCGCAGCAACCCCGACGTGGTCCGGCGCTTCGCCAACCGCGTGGAGTCGCGCGGCGGAGACGCGAACGCAGCGCTGGGTCGTCACCTGTCCGCCTCCGAGCACGGTCGCATGGGCAAGACCCTCGGCCGTTCGATCAAGACCTCCGGCGGCAAAGCGAAGGTGGGCACCGGCGCAAAGAAGAAGGCCACAGATGGCGGTGAAGGCGACGACGCAGGCGCGGCCAGCAAGAGCGGTGTCAGCACCACCACCGGAGCCGCCCTCAAGAGCAGCGGCCGCGCCAAGCTGAAGAAGAAGAAGGGGAACTGACGCGGTGACGGGAGGGGTCCTGCTCCTGCTCGGGTGGCTGGGCTGCGCGCAGCCCGCGCCCGAACCCTCCGCGACGAGCGCAGCCGCCTCCGACACGGGACTGACGACCGAAGACACATCGACGACAGCGCTCACGACCACCGCGACGACCACCGGCGGCTCATCCGAGACGACGTCGGGCGCGACCGGCGGCTACCTGCCGGACGCCCTGCGGCCCACCGATCCCCAGCGCCTGATCACCCTGGGCGACTCCATCACCGACGGGACTGGCGCCACCACCCGCGACCTGTCCTACCCGGCGCTGCTGTACGCCAACGACGACCACACATGGTCGGACTGGCAGGGCGTCGATCTCACCACACGGTTCCCCGAGCTGACCGAGTGGGTCGATGTCTCGCGCGGCGGCGCGACCACCGACTCGCTGGTCGGCACGCAGCTTCCGAGGCTCACCGACCAGCTGGGGCTGAAACACAGCGCCGTCACGGGCGAGTCGATCGCGGTGCTGACGATCGGCGGCAACGATCTCCAGGCGGCGATGTTCGAGCTGCTGATCCTCGACGACGGCGAGCGCGACGCCCACGCAGAAGAGCTGATCGCGCTGATGGTGGGCAACCTCGAGGCCACGCTCGATCACTTCGAAGACCCCACGCGCTACCCCGACGGCGCGCTGGTGTACTTCGCCAACGTCTACGACCCCACCGACGGCCGCGGGCAGGCCGACAGCTGCTTTCTGGGCGCGGATCTGTCGGCGCTGTGGCCGCTGTTCGACGACGCCAACGCCGCCATGCGCGACGTCGCCGAGCGCCGGGGGGCTGCCCTCATCGACATGCGCGGACACTTCCTGGGGCACGGCCACAACTACGACGACGAGACGCTGCCGCACTACGACGCCTCCGACCCCTCGCTGTGGCTGGATCTCGACTGCATCCACCCCAACGACCGCGGTCACCACGAGATCCGGACGATCTTCTACGAGGCGATCACCGCGGGGTGAGCGCCAGACGGAGGTGAGCGGTGAGCGAGGGAGCCCGCAGGCGCCTGGAGGGGCTGGATCCCCGCCGCCTGATGCTCGTCCTGGGCGGCATCGCTACCGGGATCGCCGGGATCGTGGGGAGCAACGAGGGCTTCCCCCTCGCGGTGCTGATGCTCTGGGCAGTGGCGTTGGTGATCGCCGGCCTGGTGCGCCCGCCGCCCGAGCAGACCGTCCACCGCGGCATGGCGATGTTCGCGGCCGCGATCTCGTCGTTCGTGCTGGCATTCCAGGCGATGCAGATCGGCGGCGTCGGCACCCAGCCGTCCGTGATCCTGATGCTCCTGCCCGTCCTGTATCTGGTGGTGGTGCCCGACGACGTGGTGGTGGCGATCACATGCTCGCTGTCCTCCATCGCCTGCGGCGCCGGCATGGGCCTGCTGCTGGACAGCCCGCCGGGGTTCCAGGAGTGGTTCATCCAGCTGATCCTGGTCTCGGGAATGGCCATCTCCGCCAGCGTCTACTACGGCCGGGAGCGGCGAGATCTGCTGGAGCGGGAGCGGGAGCGGGCCCGCGCGCTGGAGGATCTCGCCATCAGCGAGCGCCTGCGGGCCCAGGCCGAGCTGGTGGCCGCCACGGGGCGCACGGCCGCAGACATCGGGCACGAGATCAACAACCCGCTCACCTACGTGCTGGCGAACATCGAGCTGGCGCAGGAGGCCGTGCCGCACACGCATGACCGGCAGGACCTGGTGGAGCTCCTGGAGGACGCCCTCACCGGGGCGGTGCGTATCCGCGATCTGGTGCAGGATCTCAAGGCCAGCGCGCAGCCTGCGCGCGCACCGCAGCCCCTGCGACTGAGCGATGTCCTCGAGAGCGCAATCCGCATGTCGTGGAACGAGATCCGCCATCGCGCACGGCTGGAGCGCGACTACCGCGCCGCGCCCTGGGTCTGGGGAGCCGAGACACGCCTCAGTCAGGTCTTCGTCAACCTGCTGGTCAACGCCGCCCAGGCCATCCCCGAGGGGGACAGCGCACATCGGATCACAGTGACCATCGACGCCAGCGAGGGGGTCTCTCGGGTGCAGATCCAGGACGACGGCCCCGGCATCTCCCCGACCTCCCTGCCGCACATCTTCGACGCGTTCTACACAACGAAGGGCTCGCGCGGGGGCAGCGGTCTTGGGCTGGCGGTCTGTCGTCAGGTGGTCGAGAGCTTCGGAGGCGCGATCTCCGTCGAGAGCGATCTGGGTGCAGGGACGGTGTTCACCGTCACGCTGCCGCGGGTGGAGGCGCCGCCCCCGAGTGAAGCGCCGACCTCCCCGACCCCACTCAGCGCCCGCGGCGGTCGCATCCTGGTGATCGACGACGAGCTGTTGGTGCGTCGGACCGTGGAGAGGATCATCTCGCCGTGGCACGACGTGGAGAGCTTCGGCTCTGCCACAGAGGCCCTGGATCGGCTGACGCGGGAGCCGCCGGTCGATCTCATCCTGTGCGATCTGATGATGCCGGGGCTGTCAGGCCCGGCGTTCTTCCGCCAGCTGCAGGAGCGACAGCCGGAACTCTGTGGGCGGGTGCTGTTCATGACCGGGGGGGCGATCACCGAGGACGGACGAAAATTCTTCGCAGATCTGCCGCCCGCTCGCCGCGTAGAGAAGCCGCTCGACCCGACCGAACTGCGGAGTCTCATCGCTCAGCGGCTGAGCGCACCCGCGCAGACATCCGCAGCGCCTCCCGACTGAGGGCGATCAGTCCATCCAGACCGGGTCGGGACGGACTCAGTCGATGCCGCCCTGCTCGAAGACCGCCTTGGTCTCCGCGTTCGCCCAGCAGACCCACAGCGCGTACCCGCCGTAGAGGAAGCCTGGACAACTTACCCAGGCTGAGCACGCCCAGGATGGTCTGCAGCATGCGGCCCCGACCCCGGCTGATCTTGCGACCAGCCACCAGGCACAGCACAGTGACGCCCATCAGGATGAACATCGTGGCGCCGAGGGTGGCCCCGACCATCACCATCTCATCTTCGGGCAGATCGCCAAAGGCGAACGCCGCGCCGCCAGCGGCCAGCATCAGCATCATGGCCATCAGGTAGAGAGCGACACCGACATAGTTGAGGATGGCGAGGATCTTGAGGTGTTTCATGGTCGTTCTTGCTCCGAGGGGATGACATACGATGACAACTGACCTTCATTTCGCCTTCGTCCATATCGCTCCGCCCCCGACCGTGAGAGATGTCTCATGAACGCTTCGCGCCTTGCCCTCGTCGCGCTCCTCAGCGCCGGCTGTACCGACATCGGCGGGCTCCGCACGCCGTCCGCCGAGCTGCTCTCCGTCGATCTCATCACGGCACCTACCGGCGTCGAGTTGCTGGCCTGGGGGTGCCACGAGCTGCTCACCTCGAGCCAGTGCGCCCTCCTGGGCATCGGCGATCCACCAAGCGACGCGGCCCTGCGGTTCAGCTTCGACGTGGTGTTCGATCTGGTCAACGAGAACACCTCCCTTCCCATCCCCCTGGTGGAGATGCTGCTGGGCATGACCGTCGCCGAGACCGCAGACCTGGGCGTGGCCTGCGTGAGCTTCTGCGACCCCGACAGCGAGGAGTGCACAGCAGCCCGCGATCCCGAGGAGGCCTGCCAGGACACCGCCGCCGATACCGGCACCATCCCGCTCGACGATCTCGACGATCTGCTGGAGCTGATCGACGACGTGACCTCCGGAGAGGTGCTGAACACCGACTTCCGGGTCATCCCGCCGTCCGAGAGCGTAGAGGCGCACATCCAGTTCGACATCGACATCGACGCCATGCTCGCGGCGACGCAGGACCTCCAGCTTGAGGCCCTCGAGTCGATGCTGGGCGGCGGCTCAAGTGACATCCGGATCCCATTCACGGCGTGGGGCGCGCTGTTCTTCGACGTGCCGCAGGTCGGGGTGAAGAATCTGGACTTCGGACCGTGGGACGACACCTGGGTGATCACCGCCCGCTGACCCGCCCTCGCCTGCCGGGCTGCCCGCCGGCTCGGCCTCCGACCCCCGACCGGACGGGCTATCAGGGCCTCTGCTCGGGGCCTCTGCTCGGGGTCCCAGCCCATCGCGACCGCCTGCCTGCCGTGGCCGGCGCAGATCCCGGGGTTGGTCATGTCCCACACACTCGCAGCGCTCCGGGGCCTGGAGCCCCTCCCCTCCCGCATCCGCGAGTGGAAGGACACCGCCAGCATGCTGGCGCTGAGCGGCGCGACCTCCCCGGGGGCCCGGGACGGCCTCGCCGCGCTGGAGGCCCAGGTGTGGGCCGAGGCCGTCTCGCTGATCGGTGACCTGGGGCCCAGCATCGACCCCGAGCTGATCACCGCGCGCGATCTGGTGCTCGATCTCCACGCCCGCGCGAGCGCCGCTGCGCTCGGCGCTGGCGAGCGAATCGACGTGCTGACAGCGGCGATCGACGCGCTCGGCGCACTCTGGATCACCCATCGCCTGCGGGGCCGCCTCGACCGACTCCAGACGCCCCTGCCCGCCCCCACCAGCGAGACCTCCGACGAGCTCACCGAGGTCGCCCGCCGACCACTACAGCCGCTGACCATCGAGGTGGGGATAGAGCTGATCCCCCTCCTCAACGATCGCAAGCGCGGAGATCTGGTCACGCAGATCCAGACCCTCCGCCGCAGCATCCTCGAAGAGATGGGCTGGTCGGTTCCGCCCGTCCACCTGCGCGACAACCTGCAGCTCGATCACGTGGGGTACCGCATCCTGCTGCGGGAGGAGCCGGTCGCGCGTGGCATCCTGATGGCCGATCGCTGGCTGGCGACCAACCCCTCGGGCGGAGAGGTCAAGCTCGAGGGAGAGCCGGCGACGGATCGCTGGACCCACCGCCAGGGCACCTGGATCGGCCCCGGGGCCGTGGTGACCGCGCAGCGTCAGGGCTACGTCGTGCGCTCTCCCAGCACCGTGCTGGCGGAGCACCTCGCCACCGTCATCCGTGGGAACGCTCACGAGATCTACGGCTCGGACTCCCTCGGGGACCTGATGGCCTCCGCGCGTCGGAGCAACCCCGAGGTGCTCGACGCGCTCGAAGACAGCGGCACCCCCTTCGTCACGACGCTGGGGGTGGTCCGCGAGCTGCTCCGCGAGCGCGTGACACTGTCGAGCCCCCACCAGATCCTGGCGGCGATCGCCAGCGCGAGCGACGCGGGACCAGAGCGGATGCGCCAGGTCCGTGAGGCGCTGGCTCCCCGCCTCGTGCAGCGCCACCTGCGTCCCGACGGCGCGCTCCCGGTGATCGGGATCTCCGAGCCGCTCGCCGACGCGCTCCGGGCAGCGCTCCGGACCGGCCGCGACGGGCACGGCCTGCTCCTCCTGTCCATGCGGGTCTCGGCGTCGCTCCAGGCGCAGCTCTCCGCGGCGCTCGGCAGCGCGTCCCACCACGACGACCCGGTGCTTGTGGCGCCAGCGCCGCTTCGACGGCCGCTGCAGATGCTGTTCAATCGCCAGGGGCGGGAGCGGTCGGTGCTCAGCCCGGCTGAGATCCCCCCGACGGTTCCGCAGCTCCGAACGGCGGTCCTGGAGTTGGAGGCTCCCGACGCCTGACGGCGCCCCCCGCTGCGGTCCGCGTCGCGGCGCAGCGGGCTATGTCTGCGGCTCCCGCTGCGGTTTGCCCCTGATCGCCCCTTCTCGGCTGTCCCCATGATCGAACGCTTCCCCGCCGACCCCACCGACGAACGGCTCCGAAGGACCGACGCAACCCTCCAGCGCGAACAGGTCGCCTGCCTGATGGCCCTGGCCGCCAACCACCCCGGCGCCGACGCCTCGCCCCCGCCCGCGGCGCTGCTCTCCCTGCTCGCTACGGCAGAGGCCGACGCCTGGCGATCGATGGCGGTGCTCCTCAATCGCCCGATGACCGGCACGCCGTCTCGGATGGCCGCCCTCGACGCGCTGCGCACCCGCGCGACGGCAGCCTCCTCCTCGACCGCCTCCCCCGCCGGGGCGGCCTCGACCTGCACATGGGCGGAGATCCGCGCGCGACTGGCCGCGCTCCGGCACCTGCTGGAGACACGCCACCGCCTCGGCGATGACCCACAAGAGCAGACCGCCGCCCTCGTGGCCGAGCAGTCACAGCCCGAAGACGGAGGCAGCGGACCAGACGCCGCCGACACCATCATCCTGGAGCTGGCCCAGCCGATCGCCGCCTGGAGCCGCGACGGTGAGTCGGGCCTGGAGCGCCGGTTCGCGCGGGTCCGACACCAGCTCGCCGACCGCACGGGGGTCGTCCCTCCGCCCATCACCATCCGCGGAGACGCGACCGGCGAGCGCGGTCACTACCGAGTGCTGATCAGCGGAGAGCGCTGCGGAGAGGGGCGCCTGCACCTCGATCGTCGCATGGCTATCGACGGCGGAAACGTCGGCGACCCCTACCCCCGCAACCACGACACCGATCCGGTCTTCGGGCTGCCCGTGGTTTGGATCACCCCGGAGCAGAGCGAGTCCGCCCGGCGGCGCGGCTACACCGTCGTCGATCCCGACACAGTGCTCACCACCCACCTCAGCGAGGTCCTGCACACCGAGCTGCATCGCATCTTCGGCGCCGCAGCGCTCGACGGACTGCTCGCCCACGCGCGCACCACCAGTCCGGAGCTGGTGGACGATCTCCTGCGGCGGCTCCCGCGCCCGGTGATCGCCGAGGTGCTCCGCGATCTCCTACGCGAAGACCTCTCCCTGCGTGATCATCGCACCGTCTTCGAGGCCCTCGCGGCCGCGGCCACCCCCGACGCCCAGCCACACGCGCTCACCAAGCAGGTCCGCCGAGCGCTGCGGCGCCACATCACCGGCCGGTTCAGCGATCTCGACGGCGTCCTCTGGAGCATCGAGCTGGACCCCCAGGTGGAGCAGCTCCTGCTGGGCGCGCTGCAGACCCACGCAGAAGCGCCGCCAACGCTCTCGCTCAAGCCGGGCGCCGCGCGCGCGTTCGTCGAGGGGATCCGGCAGGTGATCGACCAGGCGGGAGACCTCGAGGTCGTGCTGCTCTGCCCGGCTGGCGTCCGCAGCGCCCTGCGCAGGTTCCTGGAGCCCGAGCTGGAGTTCCTGCCGGTGCTCTGTCGCGAAGAGATCGTCCCCGACGCGGGCTCGGTCAATCACCTCGGTCGGGTGACCCTCACCCGCCGATCTCGTTGATCCCCTGGAGCATCCGTCGCTCTGAACCGGGCGCGTTACAGCGGGCCCGGCGGCCCTCCCATAGCTGGTCCCGTGGAGCCTCCACCGATACCGCTGGCGCGCCGGAGACGGAGATGACCACCTGGCAAGGCACGATCGGGTTCGTCCTCGAAGACGCCCCGGGCCCCAAGGCCGGTCATCAGCTCCGCGTGCAGGTCTCCCGGGGCCTGCTGTTGCATGCTCCCACGCTCCCCTGCGGGCCGCTGCTCCTGTCGGAATTGCGCTACGCGGTGCCGCACGACGCCGAGCTCGCGGTGGTCGATCCCACTCGCGGCCTGCGTATCCGCGCGTTCCCAGCCGAGCTCGACCTCCGCAGCGAGACGGACGATCCGGCATGGCTCACGCTGACGCTCGCGCGCCCCGGAGACCTCCCCGGCACCGAGCGTCTGCACGAGACCGGCCCCCTGCTGATCGTCGCGGTGACTCCGCGCATCCCCCCCTCCTCCTCGCGCGGCGTGTGGGCGCTCCTGCACGCCCACCCCGCGGGGTTCTCCTTGATCGAGCTGGCCTGCGGGCCGGGTGAGGGCCTGCGCGGCCGCGGCACCACCGGGCAGCCCACGGCCCGGATGTTCCTGCGGGTGCCGGACGGCTGCCTCACAGAGATCAGCAGCGCGGGAGCCCCCCCGGCGCCCCTCTCCACCGATAGAGCGACCCGCCTCCCCGACGGTCCCTTGACGCTGCGCTTCCTGTCGCGCTCGTGGTCAGCGCTGGAGGCCGTGCTGGATCTGGAGCGCGCGGAGCTGGACACCGACACCGACGGCGCGCTCCAGCCGACGTGGCTGCACGCCCCTCCTACGCCAGGGTCCGACGGCCCCAATGAGGTGCTCACCGGAGAGCTGGTGGCGGCGGTTCGGCAGAGCCAGGAGGAGCTGACAGCGTCGGGGCCGGCCCGCCCCGCCGCCGG
>CAYXGP010000009.1:480-22420 GCA_964464515.1 uncultured Enterobacterales bacterium | reverse complement strand
GTGGTGGGGGGGGGGTGGGGTCTGCGCTGGGGGGCGTTTCGGGGGGGGTGGCCGGCCCGCCGCGCCCCCGTCTCGGAGCAGCTCTCCGCGCTGCTGACCGGCCAGGCGGAGCTGCGCTCCGATCTGAGCGAGACCACCGGCGGGATGTCGGCCCAGACCGAGCAGGTCTCGGCGATCAACGAGCGGCTCGAGCGCGTCGCGGGGGAGATGCAGGAGTTCCTGGCGAGCGCCGACCAGCTCCCACGGGTGGTGACCACGCTGGAGCGTCAGCTCGAGCACGCCCAGTCCGCCCTCGCCTCCACGGAGGCCAGCCTGCAAGGACGGCTCGCGGTCGAGCAGGCCCAGGCGCGGGAGTGGCGGCGGATGGTGACCTCCGCCGAGGCCAAGGCGGAGCGCTGGCGACGAGAGGCTGAGGAGTCCAGCGCGCCCCTCCCCGCGGGCGACCACCGCGCCACGGAGCTTGAAGTCCAGCTCGAGGAGGTCGAGGAGTCCCTGAGCGACGCCCTCGAGCGCGCCCACAGCGCGGAGCAGCAGGTCGCCCAGCTGCAGGAGGAGCTGTCACAGGTAGCGAAGCGCGAGCAGTCGCTGGAGGCGCGCCTCGCCGAGGCCCCCGATCCACTCGATGACATGGGGGTCGTCCCGGAGATGGCGCAGCGCCTGGCCGTGGCAGAAGCGCGCGCGCATGCCTCGGAGTCCGCCCTGGAGGAGGCGCAGGAGGAGACCGACGCCCACGCGGCGTCGGCGGGCACGCTGCGCAACGAGCTGGCTGCGGCGGCGCTGGCGCTCAAGGAGAAGCTGCAGCGCATCCGCGAGCTGGAGGCGGAGATCCAGGAGGCCCAGCTCTGGGGCACGTCGCTGGAGCAGGATCTCGCCGAGGCCGAAGACCGGGAGGCCCAGCTGGCGAAGCAGCTCAAGACCCTCCGGCGCACGTTCGTGGACCTGGAGGAGCGCGTGATGGAGGAGCAGGAGCGAGCGCAGGCAGAGCTGGCGGAGATGCGCGCCGAGAACGCGCAGCTTCGTCTGAAGCGCTCGGGACGCACCACCCGCGGTAGCAAGACCCGGGTGATCCGACGCACCCGCACGACGCGCACACCCAAGAAGAGCTGATGCCGCCCGCCGAGACAGGGGGCCCCGGTTCGAGGAGCGCTCCAGGCTCGGGAGCCGCCGTCAAGCGTCCGCTCCGACGTCGGCTGGGCGCGGCCCGACGAGCGCTCACGGCGTCGGCGCGCGCGCAGGCGAGCCAGGCGCTGGTCGAGCGGGCGCTCACGATCCCCGAGATCGCCCAGGCGCGTCGAGTGATGGGGTTCGTGGCCGTGCGCGCGGAGATCGATCCGCGGCCGCTGCTCCGGGCGCTCCAGGAACGCGGCGCGCGGGTGGCCGTGCCACGTCTGACCGGCCGGCGGATGGTGCCTGCGGAGGTCACCAGTTGGGACGCGCTGGTCCCCGGCGAGTGGAACATCCCCACCAGCGACGGCCCCGTGCTGGAAGACCTCGATCTGGTGATCACACCCGGGCTGGGTTTCGACGCCCGAGGCGGCCGGCTGGGCTACGGAGCGGGCTGTTACGACCGGTTCTTCGCCGAGCACCAGGGTCTGGACAGGGGACTGCGAGCAGGCGTGGGGTACGCGATCCAGGTGGTGCCGGCGCTACCCCAGGGGGCGCTCGATGTGCGAATGCACCTCGTCGTCACCGACGCCGGCGTCCACCGTATCCCCCCCGGCCTCTGAAGAAGGCGGCCCCATGGCACCCTCTGTGATGGAAGTCCTGCGCGCAGAAGACGTGACGGTGGCCTTCGGTCCCCGAGAGGTCCTGCGCGGTGCCGATCTGCGCCTCGCTCCGGGTGAGCGCGCGGGCCTCGTGGGCGCCAACGGCAGCGGAAAGACCACCCTGCTGCGGGCGATCTCCGGGGAACTCCGGCCCGACGGAGGCGCGGTGTCGATCCGAGGACGGCTGGGGTACCTCCCACAGGTCCCCCGCTTGACCGGCTCCACGGTGAGGGCCTGCGTGGACGACGCGCTGTCCTGGCACCGCACCCTGGTGGCCGACTACGAGCGCGCGATGGGTCGGGGCGACGCGGCGGCGGCGGCGCGCCTGCAGGATCGGCTCGACCACGTGGGCTGGGAGGTGCAGCACCGGGTGGACGCGCTGCTCGATCAGCTCGGGGCACCCCCGCAGAGCGCCGCGACCGATCGACTGTCGGGGGGAGAGGTGCGGCGGGTGGCGCTGGCGCTGGCGCTGCTCGGGCGACCCGACGTGCTCATCCTCGACGAGCCCACCAACCACCTCGACATGAGCGCGGTGGCCTGGCTCGAGACGTGGCTGCAGCGGTACACCGGCGCCTGCCTGCTGGTCACGCATGATCGCTACCTGCTGGAGGCCACGGCCACGCGCATCGTGGAGATCGAGGACGGCCGCTGCGTGGGCTACCCCGGCAGCTACGGCGACTACCTCGTGGCGCGGGTGGCCCGGCAGGCCTCCCGCGAGAAGGCGGAGACCCGGCGGCTGCGCTTCCTGGCCCGCGAGGCGGCGTGGGCGGCCCGCTCCCCGGCGGCGCGGACCACCAAGCAGAAGGCGCGCCTTCAGCGGCTCGCGGAGGCCGAGGAGCAGCGACCGCTCGAGATGGAGCAGGGCTTCGCGCTCGATCTGCGCACCGGCGCGCGACATCGCGGCACCCTGCTGGAGCTGCACGGCGTCACCAAGCGCTACGCCACCGCTGAATCAGATGGGCCGGAGCTGCTGGCCGGGCTGGACCTCACGCTGCTCCCTGGGGAGCGGCTGGGCGTGCTGGGCCCGAACGGCGCGGGCAAGTCCACGCTGCTGCGCATCCTCGCAGGCGCGGAGGCGCCGGATCGCGGCGAGCGGGTGCGGGCCTCCCGAACGCAGATCGCGGTGCTCGACCAGGCACGCACCGGCCTCGAGGCGCCCGACGGCGCAGATCAGACGGTGTTCGAGGCCGCGGGCGGGGGCAACAGCCACGTGCGCATCGCAGGCCGCGCCGGGGCATCGTGGCAGCGGGGCGCGGGCGGCACCGACGCCGGGTTCATCCACGTCGCGAGCTTCCTGCAGCGCTTCCTGTTCTCGCGGGAGGCCCTCGATCAGAAGGTCAGCGCGCTGTCGGGGGGCGAGCGCGCGCGGCTGCTGCTGGCGCGGCTGCTGCTCCAGGGGGCGTCGGTGCTCCTGCTGGACGAGCCTACCAACGACCTCGATCTGCTCACGCTGCGGGTGCTGGAGGAGGCGCTGCTGGGCTTCGACGGCGCGGTCGTGGTCGTCACGCACGATCGCGCGTTCCTCGACAGGGTCTGCACCGGGGTGCTCTCGTTTGAGCAAGGTCCGTCCGGGGAGGGACAGGTGGTGCGGTACGCCTCCCGGCAGCAGCAGGTCCGCGCGAACGCAGAGAGGCGCGGGCGAAAGAGCGCAGCGGCGGCGCCCCAGGCCGACCGCCCCAGAACGCAGACACGGGCGAGACTGAGCTGGAAGGAGACGCAGGAGCTGGCTGGGCTTCCGGATCGGATCGAGGAGCTGGAGACCGAGCAGACGGCGCTGGCCGAGCGGCTCGGCGATCCCGCGACATACCGGCTGCCCCCCGATCAGCAGGCGGCGCTCCAGGCGCGGGCGGCTGAGCTGCCCGAGGTGATCGAGGCGCTGGTGGAGCGCTGGGGGGAGCTGGAGGAGCGCAGCGGCTGAAGCGCGCCGCCGCTACCCGACAGTAGGACTGGTGGCGCAGCGAGTCGCTACGCCTGCACGCGCTCCAGCTCCGCCCGCAGCGACTCCCAGCCGGCGCCGAGACCGTCGTCGGCCCGCGGGTAGACGATCCCCTCCTCCTTGGCGTTGTGCTGCTGGATCACCATCAGGAGGGTGTCGCCGAGACGGATGAGCTCCCTGGGCCCAGACGCCGCCTCCATCTGCTCGAGCAGCCGACGCATCATCTCGTGCTCGCTGCGCATGACCATCAGCGGCCCCATCCCCCGCGGCAGCAGGCCGGCCTCCTCCATGGCGGGGAACAGCACCTCCTCCTCCATCGCGAGGTGGGTGCGCAGCGACCCGGCGAACCGCGCCAGCGACTCTGCGGGATCCTCGCCCGCCTCCACCGCCGCCTCGACGGCGGCCCACAGCGCATCGCAGTCGCGGTGATCGGAGACGAAGAACTCGCTCAGCCCGGAGCCGCCCGCGGGCTCGGGCCGAAACGGCGGGTGACAGGCCGGAGACGGTGCTTGCCGACCAGGCAACAGGCGAGAGAAGAATCCAGACATCGGCGCTCCACGGTGTGCGGGGTTATCAACTGATAACTATCCTCCCGCTGAGATGTTATCAATCGATAACTTCCCGTAAATTACCTCAGGTCCATCCATGCAGCGCCGCGATCAGATCATCGCCGCCACCCTGAATCTGCTGTCGGACACCCCGCTGGACAGCCTGACCACCCGGCAGATCAGCCGCGCGGTGGGCATCTCCCAGCCCGCGCTGTTCCGCCACTTCCGCTCCCGCGACGACCTGATCGCGGCGGTGATCACCCACGCCCGGCAGGCTCTCGCCGCAGACGTCCAAGCGGTGCTCGAAGGAGACGCCTCCCCCCTCGATCGCGCCGAGGCCGCCGCTCGCCATCTGCTGCGCCGCGCCGATCAGCAGCCCGGTCTGCCCCGGCTGCTCTTCTCGGGCTCCGGACAGCGCCCCGCGCATCGCACCGCCCTGCGACAGCTCGTGGACATGCAGCGCGCCCTCGTGGCGGAGCTGGTTCGGCAGGCGCAGAAGGCAGGGCAAGCCCCACCTGAGGTAGACCCGCGCGGCGCCGCCATTCTGTTGGTGGCGCTCATCCAGGGAGTGCTCCTCCAGCGACAGGTCGACGGCGACGCGTGCCCGATCACAGAGACGGCCGACGCCCTGCTGTCGCTGTGGCGGGCTGGGATCTCCGCCGGGGCTCCCGCCAGCCAGGGCGCCCAACCCGAGCCGCCCGCGCAGCGGGGACCCGCGCTGCAGCTCCTGGACGTGCGGCCCATCCTCGCCAGCGGCCGCGACCCGCTCACCGAAATCCTGAGCGCGCTCGAGACCCTCCCGGACAGCGGCCTGCTGATCCTGCATGCCCCGTTCCGCCCCGCCCCGCTGCTGACGCTCCTGGAGGGGCGCGGCCACCCCGTGCATGCCCGTCAAGACGGCGACACCTGGATCGTGGGGATCCGCGGTGCGCGCGCTCCCGAGCCGGTCGACCTGCGCGATCTCCCCGCGCCGGAGCCGCTGGAGCATGCGCTTCGGGCCATCCGGTCCCTCGCCCCCGGGCAGCCCTGGATCGGGCGCCTCCCGCGGGTGCCGCGCCTGCTGCTGCCCCGCATCACAGACGCCGATCCACTGGTCATCGAGCTGGCGGATGGCACAGCGCTCCTGCACGTCCGGGGCCCGGAGTCCGCGCGATGATGCCCACACGCGATCAAGCGCCCCCGATGTGGGTGCCGTTTCCGTTCTTCGCGATCGCCCCGTTGGCGACGATAGCGGCCGGCCTCCTGCTGCTGTGGCCGGGCAGCGTCCCCTTCGCGACGAGCTGGGGGCCCCACACCCTGACGCTCACCCACCTCGGCACGCTGGGCCTGCTCGGCGGCCCGATGCTGGGCGCGCTGTACCAGATGTGCCCGGTGGTCGCCGGCAGTCCGGTGCCCGCGCCGCGGCTGGTCCCCGTCGTGTCTGCGTCCTGGGCGCTCGGCCTGGCTGCGCTGGCTGCGGGCCTCTTCCTGCCCCACCCTGCGCCGGTCTTCGTGGCCGTCACCCTGCTCACCGGGGCGCTCCTGGGGTTCGCGATCCCGGTGGGGATGGCCCTGTGGCGCGCGCCGGTCAGCGACGAGGCCGTCCGCGGCATGCGGCTGGCCTGGAGCAGCCTGCTCCTCGTGGCGCTGGCGGGCATCTGGATGGCGCACGGCCACGCCGGGATGCGCTTCCCGGGCGATCGCGCGTTGTGGATCCGCGCCCACCTGCTCATCGGGATCTGCGGGTGGGTCGGCGGGCTGATCTCGGCGGTCTCCATCGCCGTGGTGCCGATGTTCTACCTGTCGCCACCTACTCCGGCTCGGGGACAGCGGACGGTGCGCGGGCTGATCGCCGCCGGCGTGGCAGCGCAGGTGGTGGTCCTGACCGGCTCGGTGGCCGGCGCCGATCTGCCGTGGCTCTCCGCGCTGGGCGGACTGCTCGCCGGGGGGGCGGTGTGGGGCCTCTTCCCCGCGCTTACGATTCGGGCGCTTCGCGACCGAAAGCGCAGGGTGGCCGATCCCAGCCTGCGGTTCTGGTTCGCCGGGCTGGCATGCGCACCCGCGGTGGGCGTCTGCGCGATCGCAGCGTACCTGTCTGCAGATCCCCGCCTGGGGCTCCTGCTGGGTTGGCTGGCGATCTGGGGCTGGGCGGGCGCTATCATCCACGGGATGCTGAGTCGGATCGTGCCGTTCCTGGTGTGGCTGCATTGGCTCTCACCGCTCATCGGTCAGCGCGACGTCCCCCCGATGGCTGCCCTGTGGCCGGAGAGCTGGGGTCGTTGGGCGCTGACGCTGCACGTCGCGGCGCTGGGCTGCGGTGCCCTCGCGATCTGGACGGGCTATGCCCCGCTCACCCGACTCACCGGGGCCCTGGTGCTGGCGGTGGGGGTGGGGCTGGGGGCCGCGATGGTCCAGGCAGTGCTCCGCGGACGCAGCCATCAGCCGAAGGGCGCGTTGTCAGCGGTGGGTTGATCCCCCGAGTCAAACGAGTCAATCCCCAGCCTGCGCCAGCTCCGGCTCAAGCGACGCCCGCAGGCGCCTGCGCGCCCGAGACAGGCGGGTGCGCACCGAGCCAGCGCTCATACCGAGGTGCGCGGCGAGCTCTGGCCCCGTCCAGCCCTCCACCTCCGCCAGCAGCACGATCGAGCGGTCGCGGGGGGACAGCTCAGCCAGCGCCTCGGCGAGGATCCGGGCGAGCTCACCGCGGGCGGCCTGCAGCTCCGGATCCTGGGCCGGGTCGAGCGGAACAGCGTCGCGATCGTGCCATGCTGGATCGTTCTTGCGCCCGCGACGCATGTGGTGACAGGCGTTGACCACCAAGCGCCGCAGCCAGGCCTCGAGCTTGCTGTCGCCGCGGAACTGCTCGAGGTGCTCGCCAGCGTTCAGCAGGGCGGACTGCACAGCGTCCTCGGCGTCGACCGGGTCGCCGCACACCCTCCTGCCGACCGCCACAAGCCGGTCCCCGTAGCAGCGCGTCGCCCGGTCGAGCGCGCTCAGATCACCGTCGCGGGCGAGGCGGGCCAGCTCGTCGGAGGCACACGAAGTCATGGGGCGCTCGTAACGGGAGTGACACAGGTCGGGGAGATGATGGCTCTTGAAGATGAACCACCTCAGGAGAACCCATGTCGACCATCCCCCCGCTGACCCCTACCGCGTACGCCCTGACCACCGAGCTGCCCGGGCTGCGCTTTGACGACGCCATCCCCCGGGTGGTCACCGCCCTGGCCGACCAGGGCTTCGGCGTGCTGACCCGAATCGACGTCCAGGCCACGCTGAAAAAGAAGATCGACGCCGACACCCGGCCCTACACCATCCTGGGCGCCTGCAACCCACCCCTGGCCCACCGGGCGCTGAGCGCCGAGCCGGGCATCGGCGTGCTGCTGCCCTGCAACGTGGTGGTGGCGGCCACCGACAGCGGCGGCTCGACCGTCTCGGCGGTGGACCCCGTGGCGATGTTCGGCGTGATCGGCCGGCCGGACGTCGAGCCGCTGGCCCACGAGGTCCGGGCCAGGCTGCAGGCCGCGCTCGACGCGCTCGGGGCGGCGGGATGAGCGCCGCAGGCGTCAACTCACCGGTCACCGATCAACTGCCCCATCCACTCACAGCCCGAACCGAGAGCTGAGGAACGACCCATGTGTATGCGAACCACCTGCCGCAATTGCGGCAAACCCGACTGGCGCGGCTGCGGCGCCCACATCGACAGCGTGCTGGGCGACGTGCCGAGGAAGCAGCGCTGCTGCTGCCGTAATGACGGCAGTCATCCCTCTCAGCAGAGCCTCGGTAAGACGCTGAGCGCGTGGCTGGGCCTGCGTCGGGGCTGACCGAAGAGCCTGCTGATCAACGACTCTTCGCGCCGCGCAGGTCAGGGGCTGGGGGTCTCGTGTTTCTGCGCCTCGCGGACACAGTCATCGGCCGGAAAGCGCGCGTTCCACGGCGGATTGATCCCCGGGTACGGCGTGGAGGTCGCCGTGATCTCCGCGCCCGGCGGCGGCCACTTCACCAGGATGCACGACAGCACCGTCGCGCCCTGCCCGACGGAGACGCATGCCTGCTCGCCCACCCGAATGGAGTAGAACGGACCGGCGCTGCGAATCGGTGGCAGGAGCCCCATCTCCAACCTTAGCTTCACCCGCGGATCGCGCGGCAGCGGGGGGATGTCGCCCACCGCCTCGGCGACGATCAGCTGCTCGAGGACCGGCGGGGGGATCTCGATCTGCTCCAGAGAACACCCCCAGATCTCCCAGGGCGTCTCGAACACGCTCGCCGGAGGGGGCGCGGGCGTGGGGGGCCCGGCAGGAACCACGGCTGGCGCCGCAGCGGGAGCCTCCACGAGGGGTGGAGCAGCGCTCCGCGACGCGCAGGCCAGGGCGAACAACAGGGTGGGTCCAAACTGCATCATCTCACCTGATTCTGTTCCGTTGCTCTGAGAACGGCAAGTGGTGGACTGTGTCAGGCGGTCGTCCGCGAGTGAAGCGGTCCGCGCAGGTGATGACAGGAGATCGCCGAGATAGAGCGCCTGAGACCCCCGCCCGAGTCCTCGATGCCCTTCAGCCTCATCACCCCCCTGCTCACCCTGACCGTCGCCCACGCCGAGATCCCCGAGGGTCTCATCGGCTGGTGGCAAGGCGAAGAGAGCGCGGACGACGCCGCGGGAGACGCCCACGGCGTGATGAAGGACGGCGCGTACGCCCCCGGCATGGTGGGCCTGGGCTTTTCGTTCGCAGACTCCACCGATCACGTCCTCGTGGGAGACGTCGACCTGTTCGACCCGGGCACGTCCAGCTTCACGATCGAGGCCTGGGTGAAGTCCGACAGCCCCAACAACAGCAACGGGAGCACCATCCAGACCATCGTGTCCAAGCGAGCGAGCGGTCACATGGGCTACATCCTGTTTCTGCGCAGCGGCTACGTGAACTGGTGGGTCTCCGACGGGAGCGGACTGGTCCAATACGACGACAGCTCCGTGCTGGTGGCCGACGGGCGCTTTCACCACGTGGCGGGCGTCGTCGACATCGGCGACCCCAAGGGCGGGCAGGTGTTCGTCGATGGTGAGCCGGTCGTCACCGGCGACGCCAGCGGCTTCACTGCCGACATCGCCAACGACACCGCATTCACCATCGGTAAGGACACCTACCCCGGCTACGAGAGCATCCAGGACTTCACCGGTATCATCGACGAGGTCAGCTACTACGATCGCGCGCTCTCCCCGCTGGAGATTCGGGGGATCTTCGACGCCGGGCCCGACGGCAAGGTGGATGAGGATGACCCCGGTGACACGGGGCCGGTCGGCGGCACCACGACGGGCGGAGCCACCGGCAGCACCACGGGCGGCGCGACCACAGGCGGGACCACAGGCGGGACCACCACCGGCAGCACGACGGGGGGCACCACGGGCGGAACGACCGGCGGCACCACCGGCGGTACGACGGGAGGAACCAGCGGAGAGGTGACCGACACCGGCGACGCCGACGGAGAGGGTGGCTGTGGCTGCACGGCCGTAGCGCCGGCGACGATAGGTTGGCTGGTGCCGCTGGTCATCGTGGCGATGCGTCGGCGGGAGTGACCCGACTCTGGATGCTCGCTCGATGTTGACTCGCCGATCAGGTCTCGGCGACCGGCCGCCATCCCAGGCCAAGTCCCAGCACATACATCGCCGCCACGATCCCCAACAGAACGTGCGCCCACATCTCTGGCGGCTTGCCGTCTGGAATCGCGGCGATGGCGATGAAGTACGCCCCGTGTAGAAACGGGATCGCGAGCACCAGGAGATGACGCGCCCAGCGGGCTCCGGCCCGGAACGGTCCCAACACAATCACCAGGATCATGGCGTCGAAGCCGACGCCCCACAGCAGAGCCTGCAGGATGTGGAACCGGGCATGCAGCGGCCACTCGGGATCGACCACATGCTCAGGCGCGGCGAACAGGTAGCCCACGGCGTGCGCGACCGTGGCGAACGCCAGCAGCCCGACCGCGAGCCCGGTTCGCATGTCTGTTCTCAGTTGGAGCTCCGGCTCACGTCAGCGGCTCGATCCCCAGCAGGGTGAGCACGGCGGTGACGATGCCCATCAGCCCCTCACCCGCGATCAGCCCCGAGGCCACCGGGAAGGCCAGCGCGGCGGCGGCGGCCTTGTTCTTCTTCTGCCACAGCACCATGGCGAGCGCGCCCAGGAACATCGCGACCGAGTAGTAGGCCGGCACGATGAAGGCGATCCCGAAGGCCAGCCCGCTCGGCACGTAGTCGCCGATGGCCTTGATGCGTCGCAGGAGCGGCATGGCGACGCCGAACACCAGCCCGCAGGCCACCGCCAACGTGGCGTTCTCGGGCAGGGCGTCCATGCCCTTGGCCAGCACCTCGGCCATGGCGCGCCAGGCGTGGGCGGCCGGCGCGGGGATCTCCTCGCCGCCGATCTCATACGCCGTGTCGAACAGCTTGTAGATGGGCACACAGAAGACGACCCCAGCGAAGATGCCGATGAGCTGCGCCTTGAACTGGCCCCGCGGAGACGCGCCCAGCAGGTAGCCGGTCTTGAGATCCTGCATCATGTCGCCGGCCTGGGAGGCGCCCGAGCCGGTGATGCCCGCCGCCAGCAGGTTGGTGGTCATCGCGCCGGGAGCGATCGCGCCGTAGACGAGCTGGGTGACCTTGCCCATACCGCCGATGGGGTTGATGTCGGTCTCGCCGGTGGAGCGCACCGCGATCATCGCCAGGATGCTGGAGAGCGCGACCGCGAGCACCGTGAGCAGCGGGGGCACCTGGAAGAACTGATGCGACACGAGCACCGTGGCGACAGTGGCGATGATCAGCCCGCCGATCCACCATGTGTTGGGGATGGCGGTGGCCTCGTCTTCGAGCGCGGCGCCCCCCTTTGTGCGCTTGAACGCAGAAAGGAACGAGCGCCAGGACATCGCCAGGGTGGTGAGCGCGTCGGCGACCATGATCGCCACGCCCGGCCAGAGGATCCAGCCCCGCACGCCATCTTTGTAGCTCATGATGGCGCCCTCTACCCAGCCGGCCGACTGTACGGCGGGGCCGATGATGCCCCAGCTCACGACAGCGCCCAGGCACAGCGACGCCGCCACGCGCATCCCGATGATCATGCCCGCGCCCGTCATCAGGGGGCTGATCAGCAAGGAGAAGCCCCACGCCGCGGCGACCCCGAACACCCCGATATCCAGGGGCGGGTGGCCGAGCTGCGGAACGAAGTACGCGGCCAGCGTGAACACGGCCGCGCCAGCGCCGAATCGAATCAGCGCCTGAGACTTGGAGACCGTCTCCTGGCCGGAGGCGAACATCGCCATGATCGTCTCGGCGGTGGCGGTGCCGGTGGGGAACCGCAGCTTGTCGACGAGCACCATCTGCCGCCGCAGCGGCACCGCGAAGAAAACGCCCAGGTACGCGATCGATAGCGCCCACAGCGTCAGCTCGAGGTACGACAGCTCCACGCCCAGCATGCCCAGCGCGGGGATGCAGGCCAGCAAGCCCGCCGCGGAGGTCATCGTGCCCGCAGCCGAGCCCGCGGTCTGCGTGATGTTGGTCTCCAGCACCCCGTAGGCCTTCTTCGGCTTGAGGGCCGCGAAGAACGAGTAGCCCAGGATGGCCGCGATCAGCGAGCCGCCGATGGACCAGCCGGTGCGCAGGCCGAAGTAGATGTTCATCGCCGAGACGATGCCGCCGAGCATGCAGCCCACCACCACCGCGCGGATGGTGAACTGGGCCTCGCCAGGGAAGGGGGTGTACAGGCGCTCGCTATCAGGCGCCGCGAGGGCGGGATCGTTCATTGAGCTCTCCGGGGGGTGCAGCCGCCTATCCGCTCCCAGCGGGGACTTCACCGCGCCGGTTACAAGACGACCCGGAGGTGCCCATGGTCCAGACCATCTCGCGCTGGCTGCTCCCGGACGCCGAAAACACCGGCAACCCGGTCAAGATGTGGTGGGATCGCCTCTCCCCGCGGCCGGGCGGAAAGCGCCTGTTCAGCGCGGCGGTGGGCCGCATGGCCCCCTACACCGGCTCCGTGGGCGCGCAGATCATCGAGCTGGCCCCCGGCCGCTCCCAGGTGGTCTTGCAGGATCGCCCGGCGCTACGCAACCACATCCGCTGCGTGCATGCCATCGCGCTGTGCAACCTCGCCGAGCTGGCCGGCAACATCGCGGTGGTCTACGCCATGCCCGACGACACGAGGTTCATCGTGGCCGGGCTGTCCATCGACTACATCAAGAAGGCCCGGGGCACGATAACCGCGACCTGCGAGGTGGATCTGCCCGACGTGTGGAGCCGACAGGAGATCCCCGTGACGGTGCAGATGCGCGATCCCGACGGCGACGTGGTGGCGACGGCCAGTCTGCGCACGCTGGTGGGACCGAAGAAGCGCGCGTGACGGATTCCCTACCGCTCCAGCCGACCCTCTCCCCGAGCGGTCGGCTCCACCTCCGCTCCGAGGCCGACGCCCCCGTTCTACCCGCGCCGGTCCATCGCCGCGTCGAGCAGGCCTTCGAGCGCGGCCCCGGGGCTGGCCTGCTGCATCTCGGCGCCCGCGAGGTCACCACCGAGCTGCCCGCGGCGTTCGCGTGGCTCCGCGATCTGGGCCGGGCCTGGATGACCGCCCTCTGTGCGCTGCCCGATCTGGAGGAGCAGCGCGCGCAGGCGGCGGTCCCCGCTCCTGCAGACACATTGGCCCGTCTGGCCGACGCCGCGCCCCCGATGCCCGGCGTCGAGTACCTGACCCCTGCGATCCTCGAAGGGCTGTGGTCCCGGATCGAGGCGGCGTTCCGAGAGGAGATCGAGGGCCACACCGGCACGGTCCAGGAGTACCTGCAGTCGCAGCATCGCCTGTGGAACAGCGTCGGCCGGGTGTGTCTGCACCTCGCCGAGAACAAACGCGATCCCGAGCGACCGTTCGCGTTCCTGGCGACGTTCGCACACCGCGTGTCCGGGCAGGGCCGCGTCCAGCACCTTCCGCTGGGCCGCGCGCTGCGCGAGGGCGCCGGTGACCGCGCGCGCCTGCTCACCCTGCTGGCGCCGGTCCAGCGCGCCGCGAAGGCCAGCGAGCTGATGGGCGAGCTGGTGCAGACGCGCAAGATCTACGCCCCTCAACGCTGGGACACCGACCAGGCCTGGCGCTTCCTCCAGGAGATCCCCCTGCTGGAGTCCCAGGGGCTGATCGTGCGGCTGCCGCAGCGCTGGCGCACGGGCCGTCCGGCGCGGCCGCAGGTCCGGGTCACCGTCGGCGACGAGCGGCCATCGCGCGTCGGAGAGGACGCGCTGCTGGACTTCAAGGTGAACGTCTGCATCGACGGCGATCCCCTCACCGACGCCGAGATCGCCGCGTTGCTGGCCAGCGAGGAGGGGCTGGTCCTGCTCCGCGGTCAGTGGATCGAGATCGATCCGGAGGGGCTGGGGGCGGTGCTCGACCGCTGGCGCGCCGCAGAGCAGGCCGCGGCGACCGGAGGACTCACGCTGCTCGAGGGGATGCGTCTGGCGGCCGGTGCCCACTCGGCAGACGCCGAAGGACTGGCGGACACCCCGCAGTGGTCGGAGATGATCGCCGGCGAGTGGCTTCGGCAGACCCTCGGCGGGCTGCGCGACCCCTCGGGCCTGCACCCCGCCGAGCCGGGGCCCGACTTCCGCGCCACCCTGCGGCCGTACCAGCAGGAGGGGCTGCGCTGGCTGGCGCTGCTCACGCGACTGAACCTGGGCGCCTGCCTGGCCGACGACATGGGGCTGGGCAAGACGATCCAGGTGCTCGCGCTGCTCTCGATGGACCGCCCGCGCCCGCGCGCCAGCCTGCTGGTAGTGCCGACGTCGCTGATCGCCAACTGGCAGGCGGAGATCGCGCGGTTCTCGCCCAGCCTGCGGGTCCGGGTGGCGCACTCCTCGCAGCGCGGCCCCCGGATCGCCGCTCCCGAGCTGGTGATCACCACCTACGGAACGCTCCACCGCCTGCCCGAGATCACCGGCGGCGACTGGGACATGGTGATCCTCGACGAAGCCCAGGCCATCAAGAACCCCGGCGCCCGCCGCAGCCGCGCCGCCCGCGCCCTGAACGGTCGGGTGCGCATCGCGCTGACCGGCACCCCCATGGAGAACCGCCTGGGCGACCTGTGGTCCCTGCTGGACTTCCTCAACCCGGGCCTGCTCGGAAACCGGAGCGAATTCGCAGCCTTCTGCAAGCGCCTGGACGGTGACTACGCCCCCCTGCGGCGCCTGATCAGCCCCTACATCCTGCGCAGACTCAAGAGCGACCCCCGCATCATCGACGACCTGCCCGACAAGACCGAGGTGAAGGCCTTCTGCGGGCTGACCCGCGCGCAGGCCGCCCTGTATGCACAGTCGGTGGAGGCCCTCCGCGAGCAGCTCGAGCAGCTGGAGGGCATCGCCCGTCGCGGCGTGGTGCTGGGGTTCCTGATGCGCTTCAAGCAGCTCTGCGATCACCCCTCGCTGTGGCTGCACGACGACCGCTTCGCGCCCGAGGACAGCGGCAAGCTCACGCGCCTGCGCGAGATCTGCGAGCAGATCGCGTCACGGCAGGAGAAGGTGCTGGTCTTCACGCAGTTCCGCCAGATGATCGCCCCGCTGTGTCGATTCCTGGAGGGGGTCTTCGGCCGCCCCGGCGTGAACCTGCACGGCGGCACCTCCGTACGGCAGCGGGCAGATCGGGTCGAGCGATTCCAGCAGGAGGATGGCCCGCCGTTCTTCGTGCTGTCGCTGCGGGCGGGCGGCACCGGGCTCAACCTGACGGCCGCCTCGCACGTCATCCACTTCGACCGCTGGTGGAACCCCGCCGTCGAGAACCAGGCCACCGACCGCGCCTACCGCATCGGGCAGCGCCGCAACGTGCTGGTCCACAAGTTCATCTGCCGCGGCACGATCGAAGAGAGGATCGACGAGATGATCGCCGACAAGGCGGGCCTGGTGGGAGCGGTGGTAGAGGGTGATAGAGGCGCTGCGCTCACCGAGCTGTCCGACGAGCGGCTGCTGGAGATGGTGGCGCTCGACATCCACAGCGCTCTGAGGTGAGACATGGCCTGGTATGGCCGCAACCGGTACCCCGACTACGTTTCTGTCGCGCAGAGACGGACGAACGCCGCGAAGCTGGTGAAGCGACTGCGCAAGAAAGGCGAGACGCTCTCCCCTGTCGTCATCGACGGACGCTCCATCACGCGCACGTTCTGGGGCAAGGCGTGGTGCGACAACCTGGAGTCCTACCGAGACTACGCCAATCGGCTGGGCCGCGGGCGCAGCTACGTGCGCCACGGGCAGGTCATCGATCTGCAGATGCACCCGGGGCAGATCATCAGTCGGGTCAACGGCACGTCGCTGTATCGGATCACGGTCACCATCAGCGCGCTCCCCGCCGCCCGCTGGGCCGAGATCAAGGACCGCTGCACCGGCGAGATCGACAGCGTCATCGATCTGCTGCAGGGCCAGCTGTCCAAGGGGGTGATGTCTACACTCTGCGCGCAGCGCACCGGCCTGTTCCCCTCCCCCGACGAGATCTCGCTGAGCTGCTCGTGTCCGGACGGCGCGCGGATGTGCAAGCACGTCGCCGCGACGTTGTATGGAGTGGGCGCGCGACTCGACGATGAACCCACGCTGCTGTTCCGCCTCCGCGATGTCGACGAGGCCGAGCTGATCACCAGCGCCGCCGTCGACGCCCTGGTCGGGGAGTCCGACGACGCATTGGGTGACGACGACCTCTCGGCGCTGTTCGGCATCGACATGGAGAGCGCCGAGCCTCTCGACATCCTCGCATCCCTCGGCTCTGCGCCGGCCGACTCTGCACCCGCCGCTCCTGCGTTGGCCGGCTCTGCGTCGCTGCTCTCTGCGTCGTCTCTCTCTGCGCAGCCTGCTCCCACACCCGTTGTCTCTACACCGACCGTCTCTACACCGCCCTTCTCTGCGCTGCCCGTCTCTGCGCCGCCCGCATCTACGCCGGCCGTCTCTACACCGGCCGGTTCTGCGTCGTCGGAGGGCTCCCCCACCCAGCCGCTGGGCGATCTCCTGGTGGCGAGTCTGCTCGCCGCGCTGCTCGGCGCCACCGACTGGGAGAACGCAGAGACGGTCCTCCGCGATCGCGGCTTGCTGGCCGAGCTGTCGCTGAACGCGAGCGACCTCTCTCCGCTCCGGCGTCTGGTCGCCCACGCAGATCCGGCAGGGTTTCCCCGCTTCGTCCGCTCCTGGCTCGCCAGCGTCGGTAGGTGTGTGGATCGCCGCTGCCGCCCCGGCCGCAGGCTCCGTCGGGGACTGAAGCGCGGCTCCACGCTCCCCCCCATCGCCAGCGCAGGTCACGGGCTCTGCTTCGGCGCCGATCCTGGCGTACCCCTCCTGGAAGCGCTGGATCTTCGCGGAGAGATCCTGGTCGGAGATACGGGGGCGCCCATCGCCGAGCTCGGCGGACGATGGGCGCTGGCCGCGACCGACCCGACGCTCACGGCCGAGCTGTCGCTCTTCTTCGACGACGCCATCGCCACCAACTTCGAGGAGGTCCCCCACGTCACCTTCGCGGACGGGCCGCGTCGTATGTGGTGGACAGACTGGACCGACTGGCTACCGACCGAGCGATCGGGGCTGGCCGGCCTGGCCCGGGTCGATCTCCCGGATCGACGCTTCCACCTGCTGAGCGATCTGCAGATGGATGCGGCCGAGCAGGTGTTCACGGCGCTCTGCCGCGCTCCACCCCGCGGACTGGCGCTGCTGTCCACGCAGGACGGAGACTTCTCGTTGGTCCGTGAGCTCGTCCGAGGAAGGCGCGTCAAAGGAGAGACCCCGCGCGCGCTGCTGTCCGCCCTCGGCCTATGACCTGGCGCGGGCGGCCTTCTTCCGTCGCCGCTCCACGCTCCGCGAGATCTTCTTGAACGTCTGGGCCACGCCCATCGCCTTGCGCACCTCGCGCATGGTGTCGCGGGCGATCTCCCGCATGCGCAGCGTGCCCTCGAAGATGACCTCATCGACCAACCCGGGCTGGCTCTCGTAGTGGGCCCGGCGGGCGCGGAGCGGCGCCATCTTGCGCTCCATCGCCGCCACCAGACGCGCCTTGACCTCGCCGTCGCCCACCGTTCCGGCGCGGTAGCGCTCTGCCAGAGCGTTGACCTCGTCCTGATCGTCGTTGAACGCCCGGTGGTACGCGAACACCGGGTTTCCCTCCACCGTGCCGGGAATGTCGGCGTGGATCCGCTTCGGATCGGTGTACATCTTGCGGATCTTGCGGGCCACCGTGGCCGCGTCGTCGCTGATGAAGATCGCGTTACCGGCCGACTTGGACATCTTGCCCTTGTTGTCGGTGCCCGGCAGCGCGCCGTCGCCGCCGATGAGCGACTCGGGCTCGGGGAAGACCGGACCGTAGGTGTGGTTGAACCGCCGGGCGATCTCCCGGGTGATCTCGATGTGGGCCTCGTTGTCGCGACCGACCGGAACGATGCGCGCCCGCGGGAGCAGGATGTCGGCGGCTTGGAGCACCGGGTAGCACAGCAGGCCCACTGGGACGGAGGCGTCGTCCATCTTCGCGGCGGCGGCCATGTCCTTGATGCTGGGCAGACGCGACAGCCGGTTGACCGACACGAAGTTCGACAGCAGCGTGTTGAGCTCGTAGGTCTCGGCGATGGCCGACTGCAGGTAGATCGTCGTCTTATCGGGGTCGATGCCGGCCGCCAGATAGTCCAGCACGATGGCCCGCGTATTTGCGGCGATCTGCGCGATGTCGTCCGGACTCCGCTTCGTCGTCAACATGTGCAGATCGGCGATGATCAAGATGGTGTCGTAGTCGTCCTGCAGCCGCACCCGGTTCTCCAGCGAGCCGTACAGGTGGCCGATGTGGAGCTTGCCGGTGGGGCGATCGCCGGTGAGCAGGCGGGGGCGGGTGGGGGTCTCGGTCATGGCGGCGCTCGGGAGCGAGAGGGCGTACGGGGTCTAATCCCCGCTCCCCGCCTCGTCCCCCTCTCAGTCCTCTCCCGGTCGGTCCCCTCCGCCAGTCACTCCTGTCAGCGCCTCGTCACTGTCCACGACGGAGTCCACCTCCAGGGTCCATTGCCAGCGCTCGGTCAGCTCCCCCTCGTCCACGCGGACCTCGGCCGCTGTGTGTTGGAACTCCACGCTCACCGTGTGCTCACCCATCGCGAGAGCATCGACAGGGAGCTCCAGCGCCTCACCGTCGGTCGTGACCGCCAGCGCTGCACCATCCAGGGTCCATGTCCCCACGACGGCCGCCGCCACCTGCGGGGTGAGGCGCCAGCCGTCTTCGGTCACCTCTGCCGTGACGTTGGTCACCGCGTCTGCGAACGAAAAAATCCGACGAATGAGCTGCTCGGAACAGACCGGGCAGAACTCCGACTCTGAAGAGCTGAGCATCCGGCACGTCTGGTTGGGACGCGCCAGATCGTCGCAGTTGAACGCCCCGACGAACGCCCCGGTCGTCTCGGCGTACTTCACCTCGTCGGGGGTGGGAAGCGGCGTCTCTTCATCTATCCAGTGCGCCCACGGCGGCGCTGCCGGCTGATCTGTGATATTCGGGGGCAGCCCCAATACATCAGATCGAACGCACTCGTCCTTGACATACTCGTCTCCCAGCAGCCCCAGCACATGTGCCAGCTCGTGGACCCCCACCTGGGGCCAGCGCCCCTCCGAGCCCAACGGAACCGTGGCGTAGTGCAGCGCGAAGCCCCCGCTGTGTTCGGTGTTGGCGATGACCACCACGATGTCCCACGGGCGCGCGCTGGCCGCACGCGCGACCTCCCACTGCCACTGCTGGAAGACCGTCGCCGTCCGATAGTCGGTCTCCAGCACCCAGTTGACCAGCTCGGTAGCAAATATAGACCCGAACGCTGTGTCGCGGAACATGCACTCATCGATACAGTCAAAGGACACCCCGCTCTCGGCGCTGATCGCGTCGACCCTGTGGATGTTGATCAGGTCAGCGTAGTCCGACAGCGGCGGAGTGGCGCGGAGCGTCAGCGCGAACGTCTCTGCGTCCTCGTGCCACTGGTCCTGCTCGTCAGCCGTGTAGCCGTCGCCCACCAGCAGCAGGTCGAGCCGGGCGCCGTGGGGGCCCGCATCGTACAGGGTCTCGTGATCCGTGATCACCTCGGAGAGCCCCACGTCGTCGGCGACGGCCCCAGCCAGATCATAGCTGCCGATGGTGGTGGTGACGCTGTCCGCGCCGCGCCACTGCAGATCCACCGTCGCAGCGCCCTCCAGCAGCGGCACCACCAGCGCGAAGTCACCCAGCTCCGGCCAGAGATCTCGGATCGGCAGCCCGGCCAGCTCCTCGTAGTAGGCCAGGTACTCCTGCACCTGCACCGGCCCCGGGGTCGATCGGCTGTACAGCACCTCCCCCGCGTCGTCGAGCACCCGGTAGCGGAAGGGGTGCCGATCATCCTCCGCGCCGTCGAGATCCACGGAGGCGTCGGCTTGTATCGTCCCGTGCACCTCCGCGACCCCCTCGGTGATCCGCACCAGCAGGATCACACCAGGCGCGGTCTGCGGCAGCCCCGCGGCGGAGATCGACCAGACCAGCTCGGACGAAGGAGGAGCCACCCAGGACTCCGAGACCGAGGGAGTCGTGCAGGCGACGGGCAGCGCGAGCGTGATGAGCGGGGGGACAGGCACGGCCCCTATACTATCGCCGCGGCCTGGTGATCATCCCGGCGATCAGGTGAACGAGCTCCCCCGCGGGATGAACCTCCGCGGGCCGAAGTACGAGACGTAGCGCTGCCCGCGGGTCGACCACTGCCGCGACTCCACCCGCTTCCAGGCGTGGTAGCGCCGCACCGCGAGCGCATACAGATCGCAGGTCCGAGCGGTCAGCCGCGCGTCGCTCAGCTCGACGTCGAGGGTGCAGCTCTCCCGCCGCGCCCAGGTCTCCCAGGGGCAGATGAACACCCGCAGCCGATCGACCCGGCCGTCCACCGCGCCGGAGCCATCTCGGCGATCTTCGAGGATGAGATCCAGGCGGTCCAGCCGGCGGCGATCAGCTCGCGCCTTCCGGCCGAACGAGATGGTCAGGCCCTCGTACTCCGCGAAGCCTTCGACGCGGTTGTGGTAGAAGGTGAGCCCTACCTGCGCCGGATCTTCCAGCAGATCCTCGACGAACGCCCAGGATCGCCCCGGCACCCGAGCGCGGACCTCAAACAGCACGCGGCGCGCGGCGTCGATGTAGTCGATGTCGGACCGGAGATCGGTCTGGTGGGTGCGAAAGACGGTGTGCCCTTCCCTGTTCCAGGGGCGCGACCATCCCACTCCCCTCCGCGCGCGCCTGGCCTCCAGGGTGTCCACCATCCAACTCAGCAGACGTGGGCGACGCCGATGAAGGAACAGCTCCCGCGTAAGGGCGGCCCTCGACAGGGTCTCCTGCGGCAGCGACGCGGCGTCGAGGTTCAGTCCGACCGGACGCCGCCGCCGGATCACCGAGGGATTCCTCGCTGGAACCAGGTCCGTCCGCGGCTGAACGGTCAAGGGCATCGAACCTCCCCAGGTCACTTTCGCTGTGGTGGCGTGCGCCCACCGTCGGACATCGCAGCGCGAGATGTCACTTGACACATCCATGGCTTACGGAAGTGAGTCCGTGACAGGCAAGGGTCACCACGAGATTTTCATTACAGCAGCGCTGTGAATCTCATGCTGTTTGCGGGGAGCCTCATCCGGCTGAGCCACGCTCAGCAGCAGCTCAGGCTGGTGAGCGCCTCCCGCTTGAACACCTTCCGCTTGGAGCTGCTGCGCTCCGGATCGGCGGGATACACTGCCGCGGGGTCAATGAACCCGCGGCAGCGCCGGGGGCAGCCCGAGGACGAGATGCTCGACGACAAGCGCCCAAGCGCTCCACAGCCCACGAAGGCGCCGCTGTGGGTTCTCCCGTGGCTGCTCGCCTGCCTGTCCGGACCTGTCCACGCTGAAGTGTTCGATCAGATCGACTACGCACGCATCGACGATCAGGTCACGAAGACGCCGGATTCTGCAGAGACATCAGTCGAGACGCTCGCCGCCCACCTCGTGACCCCCGCGCGTAACGACCTGGAGAGAGCCTGGTCCATCTTTCGCTGGATGGCCGACAACGTCACCTATGACGTGGAGAGTCTACTCGCGGGGCACATGCCTGCCAGCGACTCCCAGAGCGTCCTCGAGCGGCGCTCCTCGGTGTGCGAAGGATACGCCAACCTGTTCGCAGCGCTGGCGAAGGCCGCGGGCCTTGAGGTGGTCAAGATCACCGGACACGCCAAGGGCTACGGCTACGCTGTCGGCGGCGACGACACCCAGCCGTCGAATCATGCATGGAACGCGGTGCGCATCGACGGGCGCTGGCGACTCATCGACGCGACCTGGGGCGCCGGGCACTTCGACCCCGAGGAGCGCGCGTTCACCCGCAGCCTTCAGCCGCACTACTTCTTGACCCCTCCCGACGAGTTCGTCGCCGGCCACTTCCCCGAAGACGATAGATGGCAGCTGCTCGATCGCCCCCTCCCCCGCACGGAGTACGAGGGCACGGCCTATCTGCGCCCGCAGTACTTCGCGTCGGGCCTGACGGACCCCAGTCATCGCTCCTCGGTGATCGACACAGGCAGCCAACTCGCGGTCACGTTCGCCGCGCCGGACGGCGTGGCCCTCCTCGGCTCGCTGCGGCACATGAGCGGCGCCGACATCCCCAGGAACACGCTGAGTCAGCGCGACCCGGAGACCGGGCGCTTCTCCATCCAGGCGGTGTTCCCCGCAGCCGGAGCCTACGAGC
>CAYXGP010000009.1:0-470 GCA_964464515.1 uncultured Enterobacterales bacterium | reverse complement strand
GGTGGGGTTGAGTACGAGCTCAGCGGCTTCGCCGCCTATGTCTCGGAACACGCACACTCGACGCTTACCTACCACATCTCACCAGGTACCGCGTGCGGGCCACCGCCGGAGAGCACCGACGCGCTGAGTTCCCCGTGGCCATGGGCGCGTTCGCGCTCCGAGGTGCCACGGTGTACAGCCCCCTGGAGGGAGACCTGAAGCCCGGATCTGCGGTCGTCTTTCGCCTGCGGGTGCCGGGGGCCGAGAAGGGGGGGGTGATGACCGGCGGCGCGTGGCCCGCGCTGCGACGCAGCGGAGACCTGTTCGAGGGAGAGGTCAAGGTCAAGCGCGGAGAGGTCAGCGTCGTGTTCCAGGAGCCGGGTGCCGAGACGAGCTGGCCGGTGCTCCTGCAATATCGGTAGACACGGCAGCCGCGCCCATCAGCTTGAAGACCCCATCAGCTTGAAGACCCCATCAGCTTGAAGACCCCA
>CAYXGP010000008.1:71726-73800 GCA_964464515.1 uncultured Enterobacterales bacterium | reverse complement strand
GTCATCACATCATCAGTGAACCCGCCCGGACTGCACCCTTTTCACCGACAGGCCCGCCTCAGTCGCGCTGTCTCCGAAGCCACCCGTCAGATGGCCTGTCTGCAAGTGCAGAGAGGCGGGAACGCGCACGGAGACCGCGCCGCTTCGGTCGGGCGTGCGCACTGCGGAGCCAGGGCGTCCCCGCTTCAGGAGTGCCCTCCACGAGTTCAAGAAGCCCCAGGACGGGCGGGTACTACGTGAGCGGGGTCCGGAGGGTTGGATTGGGCTGTCCACGTTGCTGTAAGGCTATCAGAGACTTTGTAGATATACCAATAACAATAGAGATGTAACGCCTTGTTTTTGGAAGTCTGATTCCGTCACGGTGATTCCGTGACTGGTGTTCGGGCGTCTCCCAGCGCAGAGATGCCGGACATCGCCACCGCCGAGGCGACCAGCGCCAGCACCAGCACGACCCCCGCGCCGAGCAGCAGGCGGGAGGTGGGGTCGCTGGAGGCTCGGGGATCGGAGGTGAGCGCCCGGAACAGGCGGTCTCGCGGGCGCTCGCGATCATCGGCCAACAGGCGGGCCTTCTCGGCCTCGAACTGCTCCTCCGTGAGGAGGCCTGCCTGGTGCATCTGCCACAGGCTGGCGAGCTGGTGCGTGCGATCGGGCATCGGTCCTCCACGGCTACAGTTCGTCGGCCTTCTCCAGCCGCCCGCGCGCGCGGTCTACCGGGTAGCGATCCTCGGCGGCGGCCAGCTTCTGACGCACAGCGACGCTGAGATCGATGCCTGCGCGGTTGCAGAAGTTGAGCAGGCAGATCGCGACGTCCGCCACCTCCTCCGCCACCCGCGGGGCGCGCGCCGCGACCGGCGGCTGCGGCCCGTCGTCGCTGCACCACAGGAACAGCTCCAGCAGCTCCGCCGCCTCGACGCTCAGCGCCATCGCCACGTTTCGCGGTGAGTGGTACCGCTCCCAGTCACGGGCGTCGACGAAGCATCCGACGTCGCGCCGCAGATCGGCGATGGTGGTGGCATCATCGGACAAGGGGCTCCCTCCCGTGCGAAGCCCCGGTATGCTACCTGTTTCTCCCGTGGAGACGCCTGATGATCCGTCCGCTTCTGTTCCCGCTCATCATTCTGCTCGCTTGCACGGGCAACCGCTACGACCAGGGCGTGGCGGTCACCGGCAGCGACACCGGCGCCACCTCCGGCACCAGCGGGGGGACCTCCAGCGGCACCACGCCCACCGGCACCACCGACGACGACGACACCACCACCGCGGGCCCGTGCAGTCACACCTGGCATCCCATCCACGCCACGGGGTGGAGCAAGGAATTCGAGGTGACCTACCAGGGCTCCGAGGGCATCGCCTATGAGGAGGGGTTGGGGACCATCGGGGGCAAGAAGGGCGCGGAGATCTACGGCTACACCGACCGCATCGAGACCGGCGGCAACGAGTACGACGTCGCCATCAGCGTAGGCTGCGATCACGACGGTGAGGGCATGTTCGTGCTCGATTGGGCCGGCGACTACAACTATGAGATCTTCGCTGGCTTTGGGATTCCGGGCACCATCGAGGCTGCGCTGACTCCGTATCGGCGCTACCTGCCGCCCGAGTACGCCGTGGGCTTCAGCGGCAACTGGGACTACGACTACGATCTGGAGATGCTCGTGGTGCAGGAGGGCAAGCGCCCCGAGGAGTGGAACAGCAAGGCCACCGGCACCTTCGCCGAGGTCGGCCTGGTGTCGATCTCCCTGCTCGATGGCACGGACGTCGAGGCCTACCACCTGACCAACACCTACGAGATGGTCGGTGACATCGCGATGGCGGGGTACATCGATCAGTGGTGGGTCAACGGCCTGGGCCTGGTGCGCGAGACCAACACCGCCGACGACGGCACGGTGCTGATCAGCCGCGATCTCACCGACTACGATGGCCTGACCATCATCACGGAGTAGCCCATGCTCGCGCTGCTGCCCTCGCTGGCGCTGGCCGCCGGTGCGCTGCTCTCGCCGCCGCCGGTCGCGGCCCTCGACGACGCCGAGAACACCCCCCCCCCGCACGCCAATAAGGCTCCCGATCCGGCCGAACC
>CAYXGP010000008.1:60444-71716 GCA_964464515.1 uncultured Enterobacterales bacterium | reverse complement strand
CGACGTCGAGATCGCCCCCGCCGCGCTGCCATCTCTGGCTCCCTCTCGGTCCGATCCCTCTGTAGATGACGCGCTGGCGATGCTCGCGATCACCAACCCCACTTCGTCCTGGGCCGAGGTGACGATCAGCGGGGTGGCCGTGGGGGTCCTGGGGCCGCGGGCCGAGGGCGCGCTGCACGGCGTCGCGCAGGGCGACTACACCGTCTCTCTGCGTCTGATGAACGGCTTCTCCCAGACCCGCACCGTCTCTACGGGAGAGCTGCTGGGCGCGACGCCGGCGGTCCGGAGCTCGCAATCCACGCCGACCTCCGAGCCGGAATTCCAGACCTGGCGGGACGACGATCCCCTGCTCGACCTGGAGGCGCTGCCCGATGGTCCCACCATCAACGTCGAGCGCAGTCCCTGGGAGGCCGGGGAGGAAGAGGCTCCAGCTCCAGAGGCACCAGCCGCGGGGGAGCCAGCCAGGGAGAGTTCCTCCGAGCTGGGTCCTTCTGAAGAGTCTCCCGCGCCAGAGGAGCCCACGCTTGAGGTGAGTCCGCACGATGTGCCAGGGGTGTGGGGGGCCGAGGCGCCCAGCGCGGGCGACGAGGCCGGCGCAGGTGAAGAGGAGAGCGAGCCCACGCCCGAGCAGGACTGACCGGGATGCTGCTCCTGCTCCTCGGCTGTCAGACCGAGTGCACCGGCGTGGGCTGTGAGGAAGACTTCGACGGCGCCGTGCTCGGTGTGCTCGACGGGGCGTCGCAGGAGCTGTCCGGCACCGCCTCGCCCCTCGACGGTGTCCGCACGATCTGGGGCTCCAGCGACCTGGGCCCCGACTGGTCGGTGGCCCTCCTGCCGCGGCAGCTGATGACCGGCAGCCCCACCTCCGACAGCCTGCGCACCTACCTGACAGGGGCCGTGGGGCAGACCACCACCGAGAACGCCAGCGGCGTGCTGCTCGGGCCCACCAGCGCGCGGTTCGGCGCGGCGCTCGCGCGGGTCCCCGACATCGACGGTGACGGCGTAGCTGAGCTGGCGGTGGGCGCGCCCGCGTGGGATCTCACCTCCACCTCGCGGGACGAGGGCGCGGTCTTCCTGCTGTCCGGTCTGGGCTCGGGGTTCACCGGTGAGCCCGCGCTCGACGAGGTGCTGTGGCGCACCGTCGAGGGCGCAGCGCCCGGAGGCGGGCTGGGTGGGGTGCTAGCGGCTTGCGCGGACATCGACGGCGACGGTCTGGGCGACTGGGCCACCGCCGCACCCGAGGCCGACGCGACGATGCCGCTGGCTGGCACCGTCGCGCTCTCCCTGAGCAGCCTGTGGGAAGACACGGGGGAGACGCGGAGCGTGCAGACGATCCCCCATCGCTGGGAGGGGGGCAACCCGGGGGCCCGCGCGGGCAGCGCGCTGGCGTGCGATCACGACGTGACCGGCGACGGGCGGGTGGACCTGTTGGTGGGGGTCCCCTTCGCCGACGGAGATCACGAGGCCGAGGGCGCGGTGTTCGTGATCGAGCCCGATCTCGACATCTCCGGTCAGCTCCGGCTCGATCTGGGCGCCAGCCGCATCCTCGCCGGGCTCACGCCGGAGGCCTGGCTGGGGTGGTCGCTGGCGACGGGAGATCTGAACGGGGATGGACTCGCCGAGATCGCCGCCGGCGCACCTGGAGCCGGCGACAGCGCGGGCATGGTGCTGGTGTGGGACGGCGCGGAGCTGGTGGGGGGCGGGGAGGTCTTCCCCGCGTGGCGCCTGTACGGAGAGGCCGCCGCGGACGGGTTCGGCCGATCGCTGGCTATCGGCGACATCGACGGTGACGGCGTGGACGAGCTGCTGGTGGGGGCGCCGTTCCACCAGACGGTCTCTGAGCTGGGAGAGACGGCCTACCGGAGCGGATCGCTCTACCTGTTCGTGGGCGGAGAGCGGTTCGGGCTACCCAACCAGAGCGCGTCATCGGCGGACGCGGTGTATCAGGAGGTGCAGCCGTACCTGTACACGGGGCAGCAGATCCGGCTGGGCGACATCGATCGCGACGGTAAGATGGATCTGGCCTTGCTGCAGCGGCACCAGCCCCGGTGATCTGGAACCCTGGTGAGCCGGAGATCGCTGCGAGCTGGAAACACAGTGATCTGGTGCAGGCGTGATATGGCCCGGGGCTCACCCGGGAACCTCCGTGCCGCGCGCCCTCCTCCCCGTCCTGTTGACGGTCTTCCTCGATCTGATCGGCTTCGGGATCGTCATCCCCCTGCTGACCTTCTACGCGGAGATCTACGGCGCCACCGCCGTGCAGGTCACCTGGCTGATGGCCTGCTACTCGCTCACTCAGTTTTTGTTCGCCCCGATGTGGGGAGCGCTCTCTGACCGGGTGGGTCGTCGGCCGGTGATGCTGGCGACCATCGCCTGCAGTGTGCTGTTCCTCTCCGGGTTCGCCGCCAGCGAGCAGCTGGGGCTGCTGTTCCTGTTTCGGGCGCTGCACGGCGCGGCTGCGGCGAACATCTCCACGGCCCAGGCCTGCGTGGCCGACCTCACGACTCCTGAGAACCGCGCCGCGGGCATGGGGATGATCGGCGCGGCGTTCGGCGTGGGCTTCACCGTCGGGCCGCTGCTTGGCGGAGAGCTGGCCCGCTTCGGGCTGTCCGCGCCCATCTGGGTGGCCGCGGGGCTCTCTGCGATCAACCTCATCCTGGCCTTCTTCATGCTGCCCGAGACCCGCGTGGCGGGGGAGGTCACCGAGGGCTCTCGGAAGCGAACGATCCACCCCAGGGTGTTCCTGCGCGTGGCGCGTCACCCGGTCGTGGGCCTCTGCGTGGTGCTCACGTTCGTGACCACGGTGGCCTTCGAGATCATGGAGAGCACCTTCACCCTGTTCGCCGAGCACGTGCGCGGACTGGACGTGGCCTCGGTTGGTCGCATGTTCGGCGTGGCCGGAGTGGTGATGATCTTCGTGCAGGGAGGGCTGATCCGTCCGCTGGTGCGCCGCTTCGGCGAGGGGCCGCTCATCCCAGCTGGCGTCTGCCTGCTGGCGGTGGGGCTGGCCCTGCTGCCCGCCGCTCCGCCGCCGCTGGCGATGGTGTTGGTGTTCGTGTTGATCGCCATCGGCCAGGGCATCGCCTCCCCGAGCCTGCACTCCCTCATCTCCAAGGGCGCCACGGCGTCGGAGCAGGGGTTCGTGCTGGGCACCAACCAGTCGATGAGCGCGCTGGCGCGCGCGGTGGGCCCGCCCATCGGCGGGGCGCTCTATGTGGGGCTCGGACCCCACACGCCGTTCCTGGGCAGCGCCGCGATCCTCGCCGTGGGGGTCGTGCTGGCGCTGGCGGCGGTGCGCCAGCATGGGCGGGGCGGGGCCCCTAGCGCAGTACGGTGAGCTGCGGGTCGTCGGTGGTCCGCAGGAGGATCGCAGGCCCCTCAGGCACCGGCAGCTCCTGACCGCCGACGTCCTGGACGTTGTCGATGACCAGCGGGAGCTGCTGCAGACCGGAGACGCGTCGCAGCGCCTGCCGCAGGTGTACGTCGGCGACCACCTGCCGGCCGCGGCTCGCGAGCCACCACGGACGACCATCGATCAGCACGGTCACCGCCGGGTTCTCTCCGAACTCCAGCGACACGGGGCCCAGCGGCTGGAGCGCCGCAGCCTGCTCTGCCGCCAGCAGCGAGGGTGTCTTTCGGATGATCCCGAGGAGCGCGTCGAGTCGCTCCGCCTCGAGCTCGGCGGCGGACACGCTCGCGCAGGCGTCGCGGAGGTCGACGTCGAGCTGCGCGAGATCGGCGGCGCGCTGGGCGCGGCCCCCCTCGCGGGCCATCCGCTGACCCAGGCGCTCACGGGCAGCGTCGTGGGTCTGGCGCGCCGCTGTGCCGGCCCCTGCGGCGGCGTCGAGGTCGACCACGGCCGCTGCCAGCGCGGTCCGGAGCGGTCCCGGGTCGGGCGCGTCGTCCCAGCCGCGCTTGCAGGTGGGGCATGCGCCTGCGCTGAGCTGTGACTGGAGCTGATCGCGTCGGTCGCGGGCCTGCCGCCACGCGTCGGCGACGTCGGCCAGCGCCTGGGAGGCCGCGGCCTCCTCTGCGCGCAGGGCAGCCAGGGAGGGGCCGGTGTCGGGCTCGGGGGGAGCGGCCAGCCGATCGCGCTGCGCCTCCAGGGCGCCCAGGCTGCCCTGTGCCTTGTCGCGAGCCCGTCGGGCGTCGCGTCGAGCGTTGGAGGCCTGCCGCTCGGTCCAGATCGCCTCCTCCGCGGTGATGGTGCCGCCGCGTGCGATCATCTCTGCGCGGACGCGGGCGGCGGTGTCGGGCGAGGGCAGCAGGCGCGCCAGCAGGTCGCGCAGCGGCCGGGCGTTGGTGGCCGCCAGCTCCGTCCAGGCCAGGGGGGTGATGATCAGGCGGGTCAGTTCGGGGTCCTGGGCGACGCGGCCGACGGCCCGGGCGAATCCCCGCTCGGTGCGGAACGCCTCCGGCTCGTCGCCCGAGATCAGCGCGCGGGTGATGGAGCGCTCGCGATCGATGGTCCGCTCGATGATCAGGCCAGAGGCCAGGGTCAGGCGCACCTCGGCTTTCTCGGCGTCGTCGTGGATGGCCTCGGTGCGGAACCGGCCGCCCACCCCTTTTCCCAGCAGCGCGAAGAGGACAGCCTCGAGCAGGGTGGTCTTGCCGATCTCGGAGGGGCCGGCCAGCGTGGTGGCGCCCAGGGGGCTCAGCTCGGCGGAGAAGCGGCGATGGGGGCCGAGGCCGGAGATCTCGATGCGCCCGATCATGGGGCCTCCATGGAAGGGAGGAGCGATATCCCGGTCAGCGTGACCCGGTCAGCGTGCTCCTGCCTGTGCCCGACCCAGCGGAGATCCGTCCGGGCGCTGGAACACCCCGTCGCAGCTCGGGATGTGCTCCCGCGCGGTGCGCTCCATCGCGTCCAGGGTGCCGTTGAGCGTGCTCAGAGAGAGCTGCGCCACCAGCCCGGAAGGCACCGCCCCGCCCGGGTGACTCTCGCCGTGGTACTGCACCAGCGTGCGCCCCTCCAGATCGAACAGAAACCAGCCGCCGCGGGCGCGTGCCACCGGCCGCCCTCGATCTACCAGCGCCGGATCCAGCGCGGCGCGCACCTCCGGCTCATGGTGCGCGTCGGACCAGGCCTGATCCCAGATGCGGCCCGCGCTCTGCTGGTACAGCGCGGCGTTGTAGCGGACGCGGGTCACCCACCAGCGATCGGCCATCAGCGGCAGCGGCATCGCCTGGTAGATCAGGTGCCCGCTCGTGCGCGGGGTGCCGGCGACCACCAGGCTGGAGTCCACCATGGCCCCGGGCGGCAGGTGGGGGTTGTCGGTCAGGGCTCTCCAGACCGTCTCGATCGGCAGCGCGACCACCCGCACCGCGAAGCCCAGCCCCGCGCCGCCCCCCTCGGCCAGCCCCGCGAGGTGCTCGCCGCTCAGGGCCGCGCTGATCTGCGTCTCTGTGAGCGGCGGCGCCACGGACGACAGGCGCTGTGGTGCCCAGCGCGCGATCTCGTCGGCCAGCGCTGCGGGATCGTCAGCCAGCGCCGTGCCCAGCCCGAGCAGCGAGAGGATCACCATGAATTGCTCACCATGAGGAGGTTTCCTCGCGTACGTACAGCGCCGCCTCTGTCTCTCCAGCTTGTTCCAGTATCCACGCTACCTGACGCGCGAGCTCTTTGATGGGACGATCGGGCTCCTCCCTGGCGAGGCTCCGGAGCGGGGCCAGATCGCCGCGGCGCGCTGCAGCGGCCACCCGCACCACGGGGACGCGGCCCGTCGGATCGCGCTCCACGAGGCTCGCCAGCTCCTCGGCGCGGCGCCAGTCACCGGTCACGGCCAGACCGACGACCGTCGGCGACACCAGCTCCGGGCTCGGCTCGCAGCCCTCCAGCGCCGCCAGTCCGACCCGCGCCGCCGAGGCGGGATCGCCCCGCTTCAGGTGGATCGCGGCCACGCTGTAGCAGGCCTCCGCGAGCGGCCGGGGAGAGTCCACGGCGCGGGCGTAGTTCTCGGCCGCGGCGTCCAGCAGGCCGGCGTGATCCTGCACCCGCCCCAGGCTGCCCCAGGTGTAGGGGTTGGGGTGGACCCGCGCGGCGTTCGTCCACAGGGTCAGGTCATCCGACCAGGGCCCGAGCGTCGGGGGGACGCGGGTCACGCCCAGCAGCACCGCGCCGCCCAGCACCGGCAGGCTCAGCGCCGGCGCGCGTCGGAGCGCGGCGCCCACCGCCAGCGCGATCCCCGCCAGGGGTAGATAGAGGTAGCGATGGGCGGGCAGCCCCACCAGGGCGACCCCCCCCAGGGCCGGGAGCAGTCCGCCGAGCGCCAGCGCGATCCCCGCCAGCGCGCGTCGCCCCCCCGCCAGTCCGCACAGCGCGAGCACGCCCGCGACCGCCAGCGCTCCAGCGGGTCCGGGCACGGGCTGCCAGCCCAGGTGGAACCCGGGAGCGATATCGGCGGGCCACAGCAGCTCCCCGCCGTAGAAGGCCAGGGAGGCCTCGGCGACATCCAGCAGCCGGCCGGTCTGCGGGAGCTCCACGCCGGCGCCGGCGCGCAGCAGCACATACACGGCCAGCGCGCCGAGGGGGGCGGCGTACCGCGCTGGCTCGCGGGCGTCGCCGCGGCCCCAGCGGAGCAGCAGCAGCAGCCCCGGCGCCACCAGCGCGCTCTCCTTGCTCAGCGCCGCGCCCAGCAGGGCCGCGCCCGCCAGCAGGTGCGTCCGTCGGTCGATCTTCGGACGCAGCAGCAGGACGAGCCCCAGCAGCAGCAGCGCCGCCGCCATCGGGTCGTTGCGGGAGCTGACGAACGCCACGGCCTCCACCTGGACCGGGTGGAGCGCCCACAGCGCGCCGCCGGCCGCCGCTGCGCGGGCGTCCAGGCCCATCGATCGCAGCAGGCGCATCAGCAGGCCGGCGGCCAGCAGGTGCCACAGCAGTGAGTGCAGGTGGGCGGTCCAGGCCGCGCCGCCCAGCGCCTGATCGATCGCCAGGCCGAGGGTCATCAGGGGGCGGTAGAAGCCGGGGGTGCCTCCGGGGGTGCTGCCCCACAGGTCGGTGGCGAACATCGCCGGGAGGTTGCCCAGGCTGCCGGTCAGGGAGTTGTGGTGGACGAGGAGGTCGTCGTCCCAGGCCCAGCTCGCGCCCAGGGTGGGGGCGAAGACCGCTGCGGTGACGACCAGCACCAGCGCGGTGGCGAGGCGAGGTGTCGCGACCCATGCTCGGTGTCGCGATCCGCGCACGGCGTCAGCGCGCGGCGGGGTCAGGTCCGCTCCTGGAACGCTTCGTCTCGCGGCCAGCGGCGGCGCGCGGCCATCCGTCGGCGCTCCGCCTCGTCTCCCAGACCCTGCTCACGGAGCCGATCGATCAGCGCGGCGGCCTCGAAGGCGCTGTGCGGCAGGGGGGTGGGATCGACCGCGGCGCGCAGCCGACGCAGGTGGATGCGCTGCTTGCCGGTGGCCTGCAGGCGATCCACAGCCTGCGCCGCCAGCCCGCGGCGGTTCTGCTTCAGCGCCTCTTCGGCCACGGCGACGAGCCCCATCGGCCGGGCGCCGGCGAGGTTCAGGGCCTGCTGTTCCATCGCGCGGCGGTCCTCGCCGTGGAGAAAGCGGGCGCGGCCCAGCACGCGGCGCGCGCGGGAGGTGGACATGTTGCGCAGGATGAACGGCAGCATGACGACCATCACGCAGAGCGCGATCGCAGGGGCCATCCACGGCTCCAGGGTCAGACCGAGCATCCCCAGCAGGGACGTCAGGACATCGCGCATGATGGACAGGCGGCGCTCCGAAGGTCGCCCCTCCATATACACCGCAGTGCGGACGTCGCGCGGGAACGCTCACACAGCGCTCACACAGCACTCACACCAGGGCGTCTCGGACCTCCAAGGCCACCCGCTCACCGGAGCGCACGGCGCCGTCCATGAACCCACACCACCGGTCAGCGGTCTCGGTGCCGGCCCAGTGGATGCGCCCGATGGGTGTTCGCAGCGCGGGTCCGGCGTGGGTCAGCAGGCCGGGGCCCAGAGGGGTGATGCAGCCGGTGCTCCAGGGATCGGCGGCCCAGTCCTTCTCGACGTACCCGATGGGGTGTCGCGCGGCGTCGCCGAAGTACCGCGCCAGCTCTCCGAGCACGCGCTGCTCGCGCAGGCGGCGGTCCGCGAACTCCGGGGCCTCGACCACCGACATGAACGCGCTCAGCACTCCGATCGAGGCGTCCTGGGGGGAGTTGTCGAAGACGAGCTGCAGGGGGGAGCGGTCGCTCTGCATCGCGCCGTTGAGTCCCTGCTCTCTCCAGAACGGTCGGTCGTAGGCGACCGAGAGCTTGATGATCGGCAGGCGGGTGAGGCGCGCCCAGCCATCGGCCAGCGCGCGTCGCTGGGCGGGCAGCGCGGGCTCGAAGTGGATGCGGGTGGTGTCTGCAGGCATCATCGCCACCACCACCCGATCGGCGGTGAGCACGCCGCGCGGGGTGTGGACCTGCACCTGAGCCCGCTCCGGGGCGCGGGGAGGATCGACGATGCGGGAGACGGGGTGGTCCAGCAGCACGCGGTCGCCCAGAGCACGAGCCATCTCGATGGAGACGCGCTGCGAGCCGCCGACGAAGCGCAGGTCCTGGGCGCCGCCGTCGTTGAGGATCAGGGGCAGCAGACCGCCGGCAGACCGCAGATAGCTCAGGAACCACAGCAGAGAGATGCGCTCGGGGTAGCCGGCCATCAGCGCTCTCGTGATCAGCCGGAAGATGTCGTGGGTGAAGCGGGTGGTGGCGTGCTCGGTGAGCCAGTGTCCGAGGGTTTGGGAGTCCAGCGCCGCCGCGTCGTCAGCCTGCCAGGGGCTCCCCAGGGGCAGCGCTCGACTGGCGATGTCGAGGCGGATCGCGGCCCGGATGAAGTCGCCGCCCTCTCGCGCGCTGAAGTCCGGCAGGAACCCCTGTGAGAGCACCCCCCGCAGATCGTAGGTCGTGGCGCCGTCGTACCAGGCGCTGAAGGTGCCCACCCCCAGCTCGGCCGCCAGCGCGGCGATGCGATCCTGGCCGGGGCCGATCCACTCGCCGCCGCCCTCCGCGGTGTGTCCGCTGAGCGGCCCCCGGTCGCCTGGAAGCTCTCGGTCACCGGGAAACTCCAGGTTCAGCGTGCGGCCGCCCACACGAGAGCGGGCCTCGACCACGCGGACCGAGCCCACGCCGAGGCGGAGCAGTTCGCGGGCGGCGGTGAGTCCGGCGAGCCCCGCGCCGACCACGATCACCGCCGACGACGAGGCCCCCCGGGCGGGCAGGGCGCCCGCAGCGGTGGCTGCAGCGGTCAGGCCCAGGAAGGCCCGGCGGGTGGGACAGCTCATCTCCCCTCCGCGGCGGTCTCTGTGCAGCGCGAGAGGAAGTCTGCCACGGCCGAGCGCTGGTCCTCGGGTAGCCCCTGCACCAGCGCTGCCATCGCCGGGTCGGCGTCGGCCCGAACGCCGCCTGCGATCTCGTTCATCCGTCTCAGCAGGTAGCCGGCATGTTGACCGCAGAGGGCGGGGACCGCCGGGCTGCCCGAGCCGGTGGGGCCGTGACAGGCTGCGCACCGCTCCGCGTAGATCTGGCCGCCCTCCTCCAGCGCGGCGCTGTCCCCGAACCCGACGGTCTCCGGGGCGGGCATGGCCGCGATGTGCGACGCCACCTGGACGATCTCCTCGTCCGACAGCGCGCGGGCGAAGGCGCGCATCACCGGCAGGTCCACGCGACCAGCGGACAGGCCACGCAGCTTTCGGGAGATCACCTCGGGTCGCTGGCCGGCGAGCCGCGGAATGGTCCCGTCGGGGCGCCCAGAGCCATCGGCCAGGTGACAGGAGGCGCACGAGGCGTAGATCTCTGCCCCCGCGGAGCTCAGGCCGCTCGACCACGGGTCGGCATCGGATGGACCGGATGGATCGGGAGGCGCTGGCGTCGCGCACCCGAGCAGGACGCTCATCAGGAGGGAGCGTCTGGCGCTCTCCAGCCTGCGGGGACGGCGAGCAGGGTCCGCGGCGCACCTCCTGGGTTTCCCTATCACTGAGGAGGCCCCATCTACTCGGGAGGCCCCATCACTGGGGAGGCCCCATCACTTGGGAGGTCTGCACTTCAGGAGGTGCTGCGGCGGCGACGATCCGCCGGGCGCCAGTCCTCCACCGGGCTCTGGGGATGCACCGGATCGTTGTACGTCTGCCGGAGCGCCGCGTCGAGGTCGGTGAGGCCGCGGGTGCGGGCGTAGATCGTCTTGCGGTTGTGGGCCAGGAAGTACAGTCGGAACGGGAACATCGACTTGACCACGACCACGTCGGCGCGCCACGGGCTGAGCCCGACGTCGGCGTAGAAGGCCGGCTTCATCGCCAGGGGCGCCTGCTCGGTCACCACGAGCTGCAGGTGATCGAGATCGAGCACCACGGCGCGACCCATGGCCCCCGTCTCGTGGCGGCTGCGCAGCCGACCGGTGACCGCGAGCGGGCTGCTGTGCGCTGGGTCGAGCCGGCCGCCCACCGCCGCGCTGACTCGATCTCCCACCCGGTTGCTCCACAGGCGATCGACGCAGGCGGTGTCGCGGATCGGCGCCAGGCTCCGCATGCCGCGGCCCTGCTCCAGCAGCACCCGCAGCAGGCCGGTGCTCTCGCCGGCAGCGCCTGCGCCCACGATGTCGGAGGCGTCGCAGATGCAGACGGTCCCCAGGCGCCGCGCCAGCCAGGCCCGCCGCGCCTGGGCCAGGGCCTCCTCGGCGGTGGGGAAGGTGGGCGGCTGGATATGCCGGACGCTCCAGCAGGCCTCGGCCAGCTCCTCGGCGAGGGCCTCTGCCAGCTCGGGGGCGTCGTCGGTGACCACCACCGGGGCCCACCCGAGATCGGGCGAGCGGTTCCAGATGTGGCAGATGAAGAGGCTGGCGTAGAGCACGCGCGGGTCGCGCTCCAGCCGCTTGAGGCGCCGGAACAGGGGGCGCATGGTGGGCGCGAAGTCGATGGTGGTGCCCCCGCCCAGGACCATCGGCAGCGATCGCCAGGCCATGGTGGGGCGGCTCGCGCCGGTGACGGTGCGCAGGAGGATCTCCCCGGCCCGCCGGCCCACCCGGGCGTGATCGCGGTGGGGGTTGGTGCGGTAGGCCACCACCGCCGTCGCCAGCGCCATCAGGCGCGGCGTGATGTGGGCATGCAGGTCCAGGGAGACCACGACAGGAGCCCCGGCAGCATGCAGGATCTCCAGGAAGTCCGCCTCGGGATCATCGCTCCCTTGAGCGCCCAGGGCGCCGTGCATCGAGAAGAAGATCCCGTCGAGCGGACCCGCAACCGGCACAAAAACCCCCCGCCCGGGACAAAGCACCACGAAAATAAAACC
>CAYXGP010000008.1:0-60434 GCA_964464515.1 uncultured Enterobacterales bacterium | reverse complement strand
GCGGGGGGTGCTCTGGCCGGCCCCCGGGCCCCCCGGCCCCGCCCCCCCCCGGGGATGGCCCAGGCCGAAAGCAGCGGCACCAGCTCTACCTGGTCGCGCCAGGCTCGGACGGCCTGGGCGAACCCGCTGAGCTCCAGATCGCGGGCGAATCCAGGGACCTCATGCTGCCTGGGGCCGCAGGCACTGAGCAGATCGGGGCCCTCCAGCCAGTGGGCGCGCTCGAAGTCGTCCAGCGTGGAGAGCACCGGAGACAGGGAGTTGGTCTCCTGGGAGATGCGGCCGAAAGCCAGCCGGAGGGGGCTCAACGCCGCCCCCCGCGCCGGGCGTGGAGGTGTCCGCGCAACGTATCGACGCGCCCACGCAGCGAGTCTACGCCATCGAGCAGCGGCTGCACCCGGTGACCGTGCCGATTCAAGGCGCGCAGCAGCGGGCCCTCCTGGGCGCCCTGTCCCGGATCGTCCAGGGAGGCCCCGTCGGGGCCGTACATCCCCTCCAGCACCCCGCGCACGGTGTGATCGACCAGGCCACGGATCGGAACCCGGGCCATCATCCCGTACATCGCGGCGTCTCCCTGGCGGGCCAGGGAGGGATCGGCGCGGACGTCGGCGACCGCCTGATGTAGATCGGCCAGGTAGGGATCGACCGCAGGGGCGTTGCTGGCGTTGACTGTGCAGTGCACGCAGGGCGGGTCCTGTTGGCGGTCCACGCCCCAACCCAGGGCCGCCAGGCGCTCGGCGACGGCGTATACGTCTACCTCCGGCTCGCTGCTGGCCCAGGTGACGATGGTGGCGTGGGAGGCCCCGAGCAGGCGCAGACCGGGGATGGCGCGTATCCCCGCTCGCAGGCGCTCGGCGGCGTCCCAGGCGCGGCTCGCCAGCGCGGTCATGCCGTCGGCGCCCAGGCGCTGCAGGCTGGCCCAGGCCGCGGCGATGCTCCCGCCGGGCCGACTGCCGCCGACAGCGGGGGAGGCGTAGACGCCACCGGGCCAGCGCGTGCTCACGAAGAACTGGTGCCGGAGGAGGTCCATCGACCGGTACACCACCACGCTGGCGCCCTTGGGGGCGTAGCCGTACTTGTGGACGTCGGCGGAGATCGAGGTCACCCCTGGAACGCGGAAGTCCCACCGGGGAAGGTCGTGGCCGAGGCGCTCCAGCCAGGGCAGCAGGAAGCCCCCGAAGCAGGCGTCGACGTGCAGCGGGACGCCCCGCCGCGCGGCCAGCTCACCCAGGTCTTCGATCGGGTCGATGACGCCGTGGGGGTACTGGGGGGCGCTCCCCACTATCAGCGCGGTGCGCCGGCTGGTGGCTCGGGCCACCTCGGACACGCGCGCGCGGAAGTCGTCGCCGACGGGCACATACCGCGGCCGCATGCCCAGGTAGTGCCCGGCCTTCTCGAAGGCGCAGTGCGCCGTGCGCGGGAGCACCATCTCGAGCTGGCGGAGCCGCGGCCTCCGCTTGCGGGCGCGATCGCGGGCGGCCTTGACCACGAGGATGATCGACTCGGTGCCGCCGCTGGTCATGGTGCCCGCGGCCTCGGGGGGCGCGTTCAGCATGTCTGCGGTCATCTGCACCACCTCCGACGCCATGCGGTGCAGCGAGCGGAAGGCGAACGGGTTGAGGGCGTTCTCCTCGAAGTACAGGTTGTGCGCCTGCTTGAGGAACGCCGTGTGCGCGTCTCCTGCGTGGTAGACGAGGCTCCACGTTCGGCCGCCGCGCCAGTCGATGTCGCCGCCGCGGAGCTCCTTCATCTGCTCCAGCAGCGTGTCGGCGTCGCGGCCTCGCGGTGGAATCGCTGCGCGGTTCATGAGACCTCGAATGTTGCGGGTTCACCACTCCAAGCCTTCTCAGGTATCGGCTCGGGGGCTGACCACGGCTGGGGCCGCGCAGGTGTCTGTCGCGACGCTGATCAGCGTCAAGCGCCTAGCGCCCGAAGAGTCGCGCAGAGGTGCGCTACGCTGAGCGAGCCACCCATCATCACCTCGGAGGGACTGGATGCTCTCCATCCTCCTCGCCTGCACCGCGACCCCGCTCCCCGACACCTCGGGCCACACCGGCGAGACCGGTCAGACCCACGAGACCGGGCACTCGGGCACCCACACAGACACCGCGACCACGTCGATCCCCGCGGAGGCGCAGCACGTGTTCAGCTTCGCGCTGGTGGCGGATCCCCACGTCACGTCCGAGGGCGAGCACGCCGAGCGGCTGCGGGCCGCGGTGGCCTGGATCAACGAACGCGCAGAGACGGACCCCATCGAGCTGTGCTTCATCCTGGGAGACATCGCGTGGCACGACGGCTGGACGGTGTCCACCGAGATCCTCGGCGAGCTGACGGTGCCGTGGGTGCCGGTGTTCGGGGACAACCCCTACCAGGTGGGCGAGGAGGTCATCTTCCACCAGACGTTCGGTCCCCAGCTCGACGTGCTCTCGGGGAAGGTGGACGACTGGGAGGCCGCGTCCGTGCCGGTCGACCACGTCGAGTACGGGGTGGAGGCGTGGCTGCACAATGTTCGCCTGGATCACCGGGGCGTTCGCTTCATCGTGTTGGATTGGAACACCCGGCTCATGGACGCGTTCTGGGGGGAGACCCCGGATCTGCACGACTTCGAGGGCGGGACGCTGCCCTGGCTCCAGTCCGCGCTGGAGGACCTGCCGGACGGCCCCGACGAGCGGGTGGTGCTGCTGAGTCACATGCCGCTGTTCGAGGGGTTCGGTGGGCTGGAAGCCGACGAGGTCGCGCGCTATACCAAAGCCATCGAGCAGCACGCCGACACCATCCACGGAAACTACGCCGGGCACCTCCACGGCGACTCCGACAGCACGTGGGACGCCATCGGCCAGCAGGTCGTGGTCACCGATGCGACCTGGGACGACGAGAACACAGTTCGGTTGGTCGAGGTCTGGTCGGATGAGCTTCGGTTCACCTACGTGAGTGAGTCGTTCGAGGTGGATTGACGGCGCTGTTCGAGCCCTGCCCGCGCGTCCTTTGCCACCTGGATGGTGATGTCGCCCGCCATGCGTCGGCGGTCCCTACAGACCGAGCTCACCCTCGATGATGGCGATCATCTCGTCGGCCTCGTAGGCGTTGTTGACGTAGGCCACCCGACCCTCCGCGTCGATGATCCAATCCTGCGGAAAGATCGTCTGGGAGAAGGCGGCCTGCTGCTCGTACCGGCTGAACACGGCGCCGTCCTCGTCGTAGAGAACAGGGAAGGTCAGGCCCATGTCGTCGCGGTAGGCGATGAGATCCTCCATCGAGTCGGAGGGCCCGATCGCCCAGACGACCAGCCCCTGGTCTCTGTACTCCTGCCACAGAGACACCTCTACGTCCGAGACCTCGGACATACAGACCGGTCACCATGTCGCAAAGTAGACGAGGACGACCGGCGCACCGAATTGCTCGGAGAGCTGGTGGTACTCCCCGTCCAGATCGGGGAGCACGAAGTCGATCGCGGGCTCCCCGATGGCGATCCCGGTGCTGCTGTCGCTGCTCGTCGCGAGGGTCACCGTGCGTGTCGACTGCTCCGGATCGTTCGTGACGACACAGAGGGACGTCTCTACGTCGCCTCCGTCGGCGGTGTACACCAGCGTGATGGTCCCGGCCGCCCCCGGGGCGATCGAGGTGCTGTCGATCTGCGCCGCGAAGCGAGCGTCGTCGACCCCCATCCCGTAGACCTCGAGCGCGCCCGCGCCGAGGTTGGAGAGCGAGAGCTCGATCGTCTCGGAGCCGGAGTAGAGGTAGATCTCGGAGCGCGAGAGCTCAGCGGCGGGGGAGCGTATCCCCGGATCGGTCTCGACCATCTCGACGTTCGACCAGTCCCCGACGAACGCGGAGGTCCCCCGCGAGTCGACGTGCATCGCCCACTCCTCGGTGTTCTGCACGCCGATGGAGACCGGCTGGGCAGGATCGGATGCGTCGACGGCGATCACGGACTCGTGGTTGGTGGCGAAGACGACCCCCTCGCTCGCCGAGACCGAGACGACGGCGGCGCCGTAGGCGAGGGTCGCGACCGAGGCCGGCGTGTCCGGAGCGGCCAGATCGAAGACCTCGATCCCGGCGCTCCCGACCGCCGCATACAGGTGGCCGCCGTCGATCGAGATGTCCTGGACGCCCCCGGCCGCCTCGATCGAGCCGAGCAGCACGGGCGCCCGTGGGTCGGTCAGATCGACCACGACGATCCCCATCGTGTTGTCCGCGATGTAGCCGCGATCGCCCTCGACCTGCATCACCCAGGGGCTGCCCAGTCCCTCGGTGGTGCCGAGACGGATCGGCTTCTCCGGGTCGCTGAAGTCGTAGGTGGACAGCGCACCCTCATGATTCAGCAGATAGACGATCCCGTCGCCGGTCGTGGCCATGCCGCCGGCCCCTGGCAGGTTCATCGAGCCCACAGAGACGGGGCTCGCGCGGTTCGTGACGTCGTAGAGACGCATCCCGCTCTCGCGGTTGGTCACGAGGACCCGGTCCGCGTCGAGTCGCGTCAGCTTGTGGAGCTCCTCGGCGCTCGGGCTCGTCCCGAGGAACGCGGGGCTGGACGGGTCCGAGATGTCGAATGACATCAGGCCGCCGTAGCCCACCGCCCAGGCTATCCCCTCGTCGAAGTCGGCCACGACATCCGTGATGTGTACGAGGTTGGACGCGCCGGCGTCGACGACGTCGAGGCGCCCGCTGGTCCAGAGCGGATCGTCTGCGACGGCGTCAGGCGCCTCGCATGGGCCGGGGGGGGAGGTGCTGGTTCCGGGGGGCGTGCCGCTGGTCCCGGTCGTCCCGCCGGTTCCGGTGGTCGAGGGGGTGGTCGAGCCCGCCGAGGCGGGAGCATCCGTCTTGCAGCCGGCCAGGCTCACCATCAGGAGTAGCTGAATCATCGGGACCTCGCGCTCCCCGCCGCCTGCCGTCCGGGTCGCGGCGGGCTGCGAGGCTCCTGTCGTCAGCTACCACGATCGAGAGGCGGGGCCGGGGCATCTCTCCGCCCTGTACCGGCTCGTCTGCGGAGGTGTGACCGAGCGCCCTGGGGTTGCTCGCGGCCCGCCGAAGGTCTATGCGGTGGTGACCCGGAGCCCCCATGAGCAACACCCGCGAGACCGGCCTCCACCTGGGCCTGCTGCTGATGCGCGTCGGGATCGGCGCGATGTTCGTCTTCCACGGGTGGCCAAAGATCAGCGGCGGCGAGAAGACCTGGAAGAAGCTGGGGAAGGCGATGGAGGTCTTCGACGTGAGCTGGCAGCCGGAGGTGTGGGGCTTCCTGGCCGCGGCTGCGGAGTTCGGCGGCGGGATCCTGCTCATCGCCGGCCTGGGGGTGCGCACCGCGGCCCTGGCGATGGCGGCCACCATGTTCGTGGCGGCTGCCAGTCACCTCCATGGCGGCGATGGGCTGAAGGGCGCGGCCCACGCCATCGAGGCGTTCTCGGCCTTCCTGGCGCTGGCCCTGATGGGCGGCGGCCGCTTCAGCATGGATCACGCATGGTTCGCGCGGGACTGATCACTGGTCCCACGCGTCTATGATGGAGTTGCCCCCCATCCGGAGGAGCGGACATGTCGACCGCCATCGATCTCAGCGGACTGACCGCTGACCAACTCGATCTGGTCGAGCAATTCGTGCGGACGCTTCGAAGCGGCGGCGCCGACCGTCGGCGGGCGGAGCTGCTCCGTCGCTGGGACGCTCGCGGGGCAGCGCTCCCGCCGCTGCCCGAGGAGGACGTCGAAGCTCTGGTCCGTGAGGAGATTCGGGCGGTGCGAGACCGGCGTTGAGAGCCGTCGTTGACACCAACATCTTCATCAGCGCGCTGATCAACCCCCTCGGCTCCCCCGGGCAGGTGATTCGCCGCGCGGTCTGCGGCGAGTTCGAGCTCTGCACGAGCGCTCGGATCTGGAGCGAGGTTGTTCGGGTGCTCCAGCGGCCGAAGATCCGGAAGGTGCTGGAGCGACGCGGTGGGGTTGCTGCTGCCAGCGATCTCCTGGACACGGTGTTCACCCTGGTGACCTTCGTGGAGCTTCGGCCGCCCTCTCAGCGCTGGCTGGAGCAGGATCCAGACGATGACTGGGTCATCCAGTGCGCCTTGACCGCTGGTGCGAGGTGCGTGGTCACCGGCGACGGACCGCTGCTCGGCCTCCGCAGAGTCGCTGACGTGGAGATCCTGGATGCGCGGTCGTTTCTCGTGTGGCTCGATGAGAGGACAACGGGCTCGTGATAATCTGTCGATTCCGCCATCGAGGCGTTCTCGGCCTTCCTGGCGCTGGCCCTGATGGGCGGCGGCCGCTTCAGCATGGATCACGCATGGTTCGCGCGGGACTGATCACGCTCCTGTTGGCCTGTCAGTCCGGCGCTGACACGGCAGCCAGCGGTTCTCCCGCGGAGACATCGCTGGTGACCAGCGTCGCCACGACCAGCAGCGGGACCGACACGGTGTCACGCGCCGCGATCCAGCTCGCCCTGCCGCTGTCCGCGCCCGAGCTGTTCGACCTGGTGATCGGCGTCGACCACGATCCGGTGGAGCAGGACGACGGCATCTATCAGCTTATCTGCGCTGACTACCTGGGACGCAGCTTTCCCCACTGCTACGACGAGCACAAGGGCAGCGACTACATCCTGATCGGCGGATTCGAGGTGATGGACGCCGGCAGCGCCGAGGTGGTGGCCGCCGCCGCCGGCACGGTGGTCGCCATCGAGGACGGCCACTACGATCGCTGCCACGGCAGCCTGGAGACGGGCGATGTCGACTGCGACGGCCACGAGATGATCGCCAACTCGGTGATCATCGAGCACGCTACCAGGCACCGCACGCTGTACTGGCACCTGATGAAGGACTCCGTGGCGGTGGCGGAGGGCCAGGAGGTCGAGGCCGGGGAGCACCTGGGGTGGGTGGGGTCCAGCGGACGCAGCTCGATGCCGCACCTGCACCTGGAGCTGCAGGACGCAGGCGGGGTGGTGATCGATCCCTACGCCGGTCCGGAGTCGCAGGGAGAGACGTACTGGTGTGAGCAGGGGGATGAGGACGGGCTACCCGGAGGGTGTTGATTCGAAGGGGGGCCGCCTCCGTCGTTCTCGTTTCTCGATGATCGCTCTCGATCGGTCGTCTCTCGAACGGCATTCCATTTGATGGATAACCCTGTCATTTCCAGCAGCGCTTGAATGTCCTGCAGCGATCATTGTAGCCTGTGATCATGTTCAGGTTCCTGGCCGCGCACCTGCCCGACTTTTCGCTGGAGCGCTGCGATCACCTCGCCGAGGAGCTGTCCGCGCTGACCATCGAGGAGCACGGGGCGGCGCGGATCTACCAGCCGACCACGGCGGCGCGTCGTCAGGGTGTAGCAGCCGGGATGCCCGCGGCGGCGGCCCGCGCCCTCGCGCCGAACCTTCGTCTGCAGCTCGTCGATCTGGAAGGGCAGAAGGGAGATCTGGAAGATCTGGCCCGCAGCTTCTCGTGGCTCTCCCCGCGGGTAGCGGCGCTGCCTCCGCGGGCGATCGTCGCAGAATTGACCGGATCGCCCGGGGGGGCATCACGACCGGTAGAGCGGGCATGCATCGCTCGGGCGCAGCGTCGGTTCGCGGAGCTGGGGCACCGAGCCACCACCGTCATCGCGGACTCGCCCCTGGTGGCACTGACCTGTGCGATCTGGGGAGATGGCTGCCGCGTGGTCCCGCCGGGCGGGGATAGACGCGCGCTCGCGCCGCTGCCGCTCATCGCGCTGTCGCTGCCCGAGCCTGAGGCCGCCCTGCTGTTCAGCCTGGGGCTCGATACGGTGGCCGACTTCGCTGAGCTGCCTGCGGCGGCGCTCTCCGGACGGCTGGGACCGGGCAGCCTCGTCGCGCACTCCCTGGCCTGCGGGCGGTCGCCCCCTGCCATGCTGCGCTGCCCCGAGACCGACGGCAGCCTGCGCCTCTCCCAGCCCCTGCCCGAGCCCGTGTCGTGTCGAGAGGCCCTGCTGTTCGTCCTCGAAGCGCTCCTCGTCGAGCTGTGTACGCGCCTGCTGACCGGCGGGCAGGCGATCTCCCGACTCACGATTCATCTCGAGCTGGACGCGCTGCCGGGAGACGCCCGGGAGGAGCGTCACCCGGTGCGGTTGGGGGCCCCGACCCGGTCTCCGAGCAGGATCCTGGAGGTGTTGCGACAGCGGCTGGAGAACCACACCGTCTCTGCGCCGATTCAGCAGGTGTCACTGGAGATCCCCGCGCCGGATCGGTGGCGGGGGCAGCAGCCCGGGCTGTTCTCGCGCCGACAGACGGGAGAGTCCGCCGCCGACCTGACCGCCCGTCTCCAGAATACGCTCGGGTCCGATGCGGTCTTCGTCCCCGAGCTGTGCAATCGACATCGTCCGGAGGCCGCCTGGCGTCGCGCGCCGCTCGCGCCCCACATCCTTCAGGACGAGGGATGCGGACGGCAGAGTCCCCCCGCGCCGATCCCGCTCCCAGCGTCTCTGCGCCGAGCCTGGCAGGACGATCCCGAGCGGATCTGGCGCGGGGCAGGGCCGCCCATGCCGCCGCCTCGGCCGCCGATCGTGCTGCGGCGGCCCCGCCCGATCGAGGTGGCGGGGGAGGGGACCCCCGAGGCGATGACGTACGACGGTCGGTGGCGGGAGGTGGTGGCGGCGCGGGGGCCGGAGGTGCTGGACACGGAGTGGTGGCAGCGCTCTCCGTTACGGCGGGAGTATTGGTGGGTGTTGTTGCAGGGTGGGGTGTGGGCGTGGGTGTTTCGGGAGGTTGAGGGGTGGGCGTTGCATGGGTGGGGGGATCTATAGTGTGTCTGCGTCTCCACGAGTGGGGAATGCGTCTCTGACCCTCGACGACGCGCGCCACCTCACTTCCCCCAACGACATATGCGCAGTGAGCAGACCGGCTCGAGCGGATCATCGGGTCTCCTCCGGTGAGCCGCGGTCTCCCACGACCATGCCATCCCCGAGGCAGACATGACCGCGCACCCTCCGTTGGCCGTCAGCGAAGGCTACGCCACCCCTGGTGGTTCGATCTGGAACCCGGGCCACAAGCCGATGCGGCGCTACACCGTCCCGGCTCACCTGCGGTGGCCCTTCCCCGACCGAGAGCTCAACGACGACCCGGTGGAGCCCATCGACCTGACGCCCGAGCAGGTCCGGTTCTACCACGACCACGGGTTCATCCACGGGCCCCACCGCTTGTTCTCAGAGAAGGAGATGCACGACTACATCGTGCGGCTGTACGACATCGAAGCCGACATGAAGGCGCAGAGCGGCGGGGAGTGGACCAGCCGCTACCACCTCCCCAACGTCTCCGAGCGCGATCCCTTCTACGAGCTCATGCTCGAGCTGGTCATGCACCCGCGCGTGCTGCACTTCGTCAAGCAGGTGCTCGGCAGCGAGGACATCCTGGTCCGCAACGTGGACCTGGTGGTCAAGGAGCCCATCAACCGCTCCGCGTTCTACTGGCACCCGGACACCTACCAGGAGCTCGGGTACTTCAAGGAAGACATCACCACGGCCTGGATCGGAATGACCCCGAGCCACAACGCCAACGGTGGGTTGTGGTTTATCGACAGGTCCCACATGCGCCCCAACCACCCCGATGGCGTCAACGAGGACTGCAACGCCATCGCCGATGAGATGGGCGACCCCATCGAGGGGGTCTACGAGCCGGGTCATATGTCCTGCCACCACGGTCGGTTGCTGCATGCGTCGGGCTCGAACATGAGCGACATGCGCCGCATCGGGATGGCGATCCGGTACTTCACCCCGCGAGTCCGCAAGGACGTCGCCACTACGGGGTGTGGGTTCCTCGCCAGCGGAGAGAACGGCACCAGCGATCCCTTCTCCCTGCGCGACACGTTCCAGTGCCGCTGGTGGCCGTATCGGCTCCCGGGGCCGAAGAATGTCGGCGAGAGAACTGTGCCCGATCCCTACAACGCCTGACCCCCCTCCCTTCCTGAGCCCCTTCCTTCCTGATGCTGAGCCGAAGCTCAGCGGCGAGCGGACGACGAGCGGCGCGCCCCGCCGCGGGACGCGCTCAAATCCTGCTCGGGATCAGCCACAGAGGCAACCGGTCACCAGCCGTCGAGTCGGAAGGTGAAAGGTGCGGACGAGTCAGGATCCAGAGGGGCCCGGCCCCCAAACCCCTGAGCGAGGGAATGCCGTGATCGAGAAGCACGTGGTCCGGGTCCGTCGACGCCCGCTGGATGCCTCCAAGCTTGGCTACTTCCGGTACGGCCGGTTGGGGGACAAGGTCGTCCTCACAAACGACGCGGGCGAGTGGCTGCTCCTGGCTCAGGGCGATTTCGACGCGCTGCTCGCCGGCCAGCTGACCGAGGCGCACCCCCAGTGGGCCGACCTGAGCCACCTCGGCTTCGTGCGGGCCGACATCGACGTCGAGGCGTTGGCGGGGAGGATCCGCCGTAAGAAGGCCTTCCTCGGTCGCGGACCCCACCTCCACGTGGTCGTCGTGACGCTGCGGTGCAACCAGAGCTGTAGCTACTGTCACGCCTCGCGCGCGCCGATGAGCCGCACCGAGACCGACATGTCGCTGGAGACAGCCAAGGGCGTGGTGGACATGGCGATGTCCAGCTCTTCGCCCACGATCAACTTCGAGTACCAGGGCGGCGAGCCCACCGTGAACATGGACGTCATCCGGTTCATGGTCGAGTACAGCCGAGAGAAGAACCGCCACGAGGGCAAGGAGCTGGTCCACTCGGTCGTGACCAATTTCACTGCGATGACCGAAGAGATCGCGGAGTGGATGCTGACAGAGGGGATCATGGTCTGCACGAGCCTCGACGGCCCGGCCGACCTCCACGACGCAAACCGTCCCCTCACCGGTGCCGGCGCCGCCTACGCGACCGTACTGAATTGGATGGGCTACTTCAACCGTCGCTACGTCGAGATGGGCCTCGACCCTGAGCTGTGGCACGTCGACGCGCTGCTCACCACCACCCGACCCACGCTGTCGCGCTGGAAGGAGGTGGTCGACCTGTACGTGGGGCTGGGCATCCGCAACATCCACCTGCGGCCCCTCAACCCGTACGGCTTCGCCGCCGCGCGCTGGAAGCAGCTCGGCTACTCGGTCGAGGAGTTCCTGGACTTCTACGCCCGCGCGCTCGACTACATCATCGAGCTCAACCTGGACGGTGTGGAGGTGATGGAGGGCACGGCAGCGACCCTGCTGACCAAGATCCTCACCCCCGACGACCCCAACTACGTCGACATCCGCTCGCCCTGCGGGGCCGCGACGGGCCAGGTGGCCTACGATCATGACGGCACGGTGTTTCCGTGTGATGAGGCGCGCATGCTGGCGGCGATGGGCGATCCCTTTCTGCAGCTCGGCACCGTGCAGACCACCACGATGCCCGAAGTGCTCACCCACCCCACCGTCCGCGCGATGGCCGTGGCGTCGATCACCGACGCGCTGCCGATGTGCAGCACGTGCTGGAACGCCCCATTCTGCGGCGTGTGTCCGGTCCACTCCTACAAGACCCACGGCGATCTGTTCGGCCAGCGGGTCCAGAGCCCGCTGTGCAAGAGCTACATGACCATGAGCGCGCTGCTGCTCGAGAAGCTGGGCTCCGACGAGGACGGCCGGATCGAGAAGATCCTGCGGCGCTGGGTGATCCAGCGCCCGCGATCCCCGGCGCCAGGCTGCGAGGGGTGACACCATCGATTCGCGCCGCGGCCCCAACGATTCGACGGGTCGATGTCAAGGCGGGCTTCCGGTGCAACAACCGGTGCCGATTCTGCGTGCAGGGCGACAAGCGCGATCGACACCCTGACAAGACGACCGAAGAGGTGCTGGGCATCCTCGATGATGCACGGGCGTGGGCCGACGAGGTTGTGTTCACCGGCGGTGAGATAACCGTGCGCCGGGACCTGCCCGAGCTCATCGAGTACGCGCGCTCGATCGGCTTCCGGATCATCCAGCTGCAGACCAACGGGCGCATGCTCAGCGTGCCGCGGGTGGTGGAGAGGTTGGCGGCCGCGGGGGTGACGGAGTTCTCGCCAGCGCTGCACGGGCCGAACGCCGCCATTCATGATGGCTCCACCAGCGTGAAGGGGTCCTTCCGACAGACGCTCACGGGCATCCGCAACGTAAGGCGCATCGGGCTGCCGGTGGTGCTCAACAGCGTGATCACCCGCGCCAATCACCGCCACCTGAGGGCGATGGCGCGGCTCTTCGTCGCGCTGGAGGTAGACCAGTTCCAGTTCGCGTTCGTGCATGCGCTGGGGTCGGCGGCCGCGCACTTCGATGAGGTGGTGCCCCGGCTGAGCGCGGTGGGGCCCTACGCCCGGGAGGCGCTCGAGGTGGGAGAGGCGGCGGGGGTGAGCTGCATGACCGAGGCGATCCCGCTGTGCTTCCTCGGTCGCTTCGCGCACCTCGCCGCCGAGTGGCGGATCCCGAGGACACGCATCTACGACGCCGACCAGATCGTCGAGGACTACACAGAGACCCGGCTGCGGGAGGGTAAGGCCAAGGGGCCGCCGTGTGAGGGGTGTGCCGCGCGGGACCGGTGTGAGGGCCCCTGGAGGGAGTATCCGGCGCGGTTCGGGTGGGGCGAGTTCGTGCCGCTTCGGTAGGCGTGACGCTCCATCCTCTCTACAGTGGTCCTCTACAGTGGTCCTCTACAGTGGTCCTCTACAGTGGGTGCCCGATGGGTGGGCTCGATTGGGTCTGCACCCTTCCCAACTCCTACTTCTTCTTCTTGGAGCGCGGCCCTCGCACCACCGACCGCATGTTCGCCCGCAGCTCTCTCTTCCGCAGCCTGATGAATCGCGGCGTTACCTCGACCAGCTCATCTTCGGCGATGAACTCCATCGCCTTCTCCAATGTTAACTGCACGGGCGGCGCGAGGATGGTCTTTTCATCCGCCCCAGCCGAGCGGATGTTGGTGAGCTGTTTCGAGCGGCAGCAGTTGACGTTCATATCGTTCTCGCGGGAGTTCTCCCCGACGATCATGCCCTCGTATACCTGGATCCCCGGTCCGACGAACAGTTTGCCCCGCGGCTGCAGGTGAAACAGCGCGTAGCTCGTCGTCTGGCCGGCTCGGTCGGCGATGAGCGATCCGTTGAGTCGGAAGCTGATGTGACCGGCGTAGTCGTCCCAGCCGTCGAACAGCGTGTTGGCGACGCCCTGCCCGCGCGTGTCGCCGAGGAACTCTCCGCGGAATCCGATCAGCCCCCGCGACGGCACCCGGAACTCCATGCGGCTGCGCCCCGAGCCCGAAGACTGCAGGCTGACCATCCGGCCCTTGCGCAGGTGGAGCTTCTCGGTGATCACGCCGATGAACACCTCGGGCACATCGAGCAGCAGCATCTCGTAGGGCTCCAGGCGGCGCTCGCCCTCTTCCCGGATCACCACCTGGGGCTGAGAGAAGCACAGCTCCCACCCCTCGCGCCGGATCTGCTCGACCAGGATGGCGAGCTGGAGCTCTCCCCGACCGTACAGTCGGATCTGGTCGGAGGGGCTCTCGGGGTCGAGTCGCAGCGCGACGTTGTGCAGACACTCCTTCTCCAGCCGCTCTCGGAGCTGCCGGGCGGTCATGTAGTTGCCGTCCCGTCCTCCCAGGGGCCCGGTGTTGGCCATGAACGTGATGCCGATCGTGGGCTCCTCGACCCGCACCCGAGGCAGCGGGCGGGGATCGTCGAGGCTGGTCAGCGTATCGCCGATCTCCAACTCTCCGACGCCGGCGATAGCCACCAGCTCACCCGCAGAGACGACCTCGGCGGCCGTGCGCCCCAGCCCGGTGAACGTGTGGATCTGCTGCACCTTGATGCGACTCTGCCTGGTCTCGCCGACCAGCAGGAGTTCGTCGTTTCGACGAATCGTTCCGTCGAACATCCGGCCGATGGCGAGTCGCCCGAGGTAGGTGTCGTAGTCGAGCTGCGTCACCAGGAAGCGGGGCGTCGCGTCGGGGTCGCCCGTGGGCGCCGGGATCGTCTCGACGATGGTCTCCAGCAGGCAGCCCAGGTCCGTCTCGTCGCCATCGGGCGTGCGGTGGCCGCGACCGTCACGCGCGCAGGTGTACAGGATGGGGAACTCGATCTGCGCGTCGTCGGCGTCGAGATCGATGAACAGATCGTAGATCTCCTGCTCCACCTCCTCGATGCGCGCGTCGGGCCGATCGATCTTGTTGATACAGACGATCAGCGCCAGGCCGGCCTTGAGCGCCTTGCCCAGCACGAAGCGCGTCTGGGGGAGGGGGCCCTCGCTGGCGTCGACCAGCAGCAGCGCGCCGTCGACCATCTTGAGCACTCGCTCGACCTCTCCGCCGAAGTCGGCGTGGCCGGGGGTGTCGACGATGTTGATCCTGGTCTCGTTGAAGAACACCGAGGTGGTCTTGGCGAGGATGGTGATTCCGCGCTCGCGCTCCAGATCCATCGAGTCCATGACCCGATCGACCACGGCTTCATTCTCGCGGAACGTGCCGGACTGGCGGAGGAGGTGATCGACCAGGGTTGTCTTCCCGTGATCGACGTGGGCGATGATGGCGATGTTACGCAATTCGTTCATACAGACACACTGAGAGTAGGCTCGCTACGATTGGATATGCGACGCCGGGGCCGTACAGCGGCCTGAACCGGGGCCAGGATCAGCGGGCGCTGATCAGGAGGCGGGAGGCTTCCAGATTAAAGGAAGAAGGGATACGTCAGGGTCATCTCCTTGCCCTGGAAGGGCGGGAAATATACCTGCCGGATGGCTTCGTCGAGGCAGTCGTCCAGCTCACCGCCGGCGTACTGCGAGGTCGCCATCGTCACCCGCCGGACGCTGCCGGAGGTGGCGATGGTCAGGCGGACGTCCACCCGTTTGGGGAGCGTGCCTGTGCGCTTCTTCTCGTAGTAGAAGCACTTCTTGATGCCCTTGTTGCTGCGCAGGATCGTGTCGATCACCGTCAGCGGCAGGGCGGACATGCCTGAGCCACCTGCGTTGCCCGCTGAGCTGGAGCTGCTCGAGGGGCTGGAGCTGCTGGACGAGCGAGAGCTGCTCGAGGGGCTGGAGCTGCTGGACGAGCGGGAGCTGCTGGTCGGCGGCGTGCTGCTGGACGAGCGAGAGCTGCTCGAGGGGCTGGAGCTGCTGGACGAGCGGGAGCTGCTGGTCGGCGGCGTGCTGCTCGTCGGCGGCGTGGCGCTCGAGCTGGAGCTGCTGGACGGCGTGTCGGCGGTGATGGTGCTGCGGACCGAGCTGCTCGAAGGGCTGGAGCTGCTCGTCGCTGCGGAGCTCGTCGATGAGCTGCTGCGCGTCTTCGGCTCGGGCGCCAGCTTCGCCTTGGAGACGTCTTCGCTCTTGTCGTTGGCGAGCACGGCCTCGCTGCGATTGTTGCCTGCGGTGGTGGATGTGGCCGCTGGGGTCTCCCTGGCCGGGGCGCTGGCGACCGACGGCTCGGGATCGGAGTCGCCGAGGAGCTGGTGGACGCCCTCCACGAGCAGGGCGCCGAAGAGGCCCAGCAGCAGACCTGCACCCAGCGAGATGACCACCTGGGCGGGCTTCTTGCCGCCGCGGCTGGTCGCCATGATGCCAGCCGCCGAGACCAGGCCGCCGCCCGCCGCGATCACACCCAGCGCGCGGAAGATGGCGCTGTCTCCCACGTTGAGCACGATCAGAACCATGCCCATCACGACGCCGAGGAGCGTCACGCCGATCCAGGCCATCTCCCGCGAGGGGTCGTGCTGGGGCGGCGGCATGGGCATGGTGGGCCGGCCGGCCGCGGAGGTGTCGATGTCGATCCGCTCGGAGAGCGGCGCCGGCCGTCGCGCTGGGACTGGCGCGGGGGAGGGGTCAGGCGCGACGGCGCGTGGCGGCGGTGCGGGCTCGTGTCGAGCCACCGGCTCGCGCTGAATCACCGGCTCCTGATAGGGCGGCGGCTCACGCTGGGGCGGAGGCTCGCGCTGAATCGGCTCGCGCTGAACCGGATCACGCGGAGCTGGCTTCGAGATGGAGTGCTGCTCGACGGGCGCGCGGGGCTCGGGCGGCGGAGAGTGGATCACCGGCGCGGGGTGTCGGGGACTCGGGCGTACCGGCTCAGGCTGCGCGCGCTGGGGTGGTCGCACGGGCTCGGGCTGCGGGCGTACAGGCTGGGGGGCCGCGGTGATCTGCGTGGGGCCGTCGTCGTCCCACGGGTTGGGGCCATCGAGTCGCGGGCCGCGCTGGGGCGGCGGCATGACCGGAGCCACACCGAACGGGTCTGCCTGGGCCGGCGCCTGGCGCGTCACGACGGGGGGCTGGCGAGCGACGACGGGTCGCTGCGGTGATGTTCGCTGCGGTGATGTTCGCTGCGGTGATGTTCGCTGCTGGGAAGGTCGCTGCTGGGAAGGTCGCTGCTGGGAAGGTCGCTGCGGAGAGGGGCGCTGCGGAGAGGGGCGCTGCGGAGAGGGGCGGTTGGCGGGGCCAGGGATGTGCATCCGGTGGCCGCACTTGCGGCAGGTGGCCCGGTTGACGGGCTTGACCAGCTTGTGATCGGGGATCTTGTAGGTGGCCCCGCAGTTGTCGCAGACGACCCTCATCGCGTTCCTCATCGCAGGGAGTGCGGCTCCACAACCACACAGATGGTCTGGGCGACACGCTGGGGGCCCATAACCAGCCTGGGACGCGGCGCAGGAAACCCGCGTGCTTCGATGCGCTGGGATAGGACGGTGTGTCGGGTGTTGGGGCCAGGAGCAGACATGATGTCCAAGGTGATCCTGTTGTGGCTGGTGGGAGCGGGTTGCGTGACTCCATCGGAGGATACTGCAGATACCATGCCTGGTTTCACGAGCGGTACGACCGGGGGAGGGACCACCTCAAGCGGGACGACCTCCGGCGGGACCGCGACCGGCGGATCCTCCTCAGGAGGGACGACCGGTGGCTCCTCTACGAGCGGCGCGACCACCTCGGGTGGGACCACCGGCGGGGCCACCTCTGTGAAGCGGACGCCCTTCGTCTACGACATGAACGACGCGATCGCCCGGATCGAGGGTCGGTCCTCCGGCGAGCGGCTGGGACTGGACCTGCTGGGCGCGGGGGATCTCGATCAAGACGGGATCGATGATGTGTTGATCTCCACGCCCACGCCGAAGGGCGCCACCGGCAAGGTCTTCGCGCTGCGTGGACCGCTGAGCGGCGAGGTTTCGCTGGACGACACCTGGCTGGAGCTCACCGGCGACGCGCCCAGCGCCTTCGCCGGCACCACGCTGGCGACCCTCGACGCCGACGGCGCAGGCGGGGCAGATCTCCTGGTGGGTGCACCCGCAGACATCACCTACACGCCCTCCTACACGTCGCGGGAGAGCGGCTCTGCCTACCTGCTCACCGGCCTCACCTCGGGGGCTGCGCGGCTGGGGGAGCTCGCGGCGGCCGTGATCATCGGCACCGAGGCGACGCAGCGGGTGGGCGCGGCGGTGTCTTCGGCGGGCGATCTGAACGGCGACGGTCTGGACGACGTGCTGGTGGGCGCCAGCGGGGCCTCCCTCGGGGCCGAGCGCGGCGGCATGGCGGCGATCTTCCTCAGTCCCGTGACAGGAACGCAGACGCTGGACGACGCGGACGGCCAGGTGCTGGGGGCCATCGCTGGTCAGCAGACCGGCTCCGGCCTCACCGGCGCGGTCGATCTGAACGGCGACGGCTACGACGACCTCGCCATCGGCGCGGACGGTGATGAGCTGGATGTCGTCGGCCGGGTGTATGTGTTTGAGGGGCCCGTGACAGGCGGCGCCCGGTCAGTCGAGTCGGCCGCGGCCACCCTGGAGGGCATGATGGCCAACGACTGCGCCGGCAGCACCGTCCTGGGGGAAGACCTCGATCGGGACGGGTTCGGCGATCTGGTGATCAACGCCTACGAGACCTCGCTGGACGGCGAGATGGCGGGCCGGGTGTATGTCGTGACCGGTCCCGTGAGCGGCAGCGGATCGCTGGCCGACGCCACCGCCGTGCTCACCGGCGACGCCGGCGCCATCCACTTCGGCGAGGAGATCGGGCTGGCAGGAGACGTCGACGGCGACGGGCTGGACGATCTGCTGGTGGGAGCCCACGAGCACAGCTCCCAGACCCCGGCAGCCCAGACCCCCGCGCTGGGGCGCGACACCAACGGCATGGCCTACCTGTTCTTCGGCCCGCTCGTGGGTGAGTACGCCTACTCAGACGCCCACGGGTTCTTTCCGGCGATCGACATCGACGCCGACCACGGCTGGGCGACTTCGGGCGTGGGAGACCTGGACGGCGACGGCCGCTCCGAGATCCTCATCTCCGCTCCGGCAGCCGCCGGCGCCGCTGGGCTGAACTCTGGGCGCGTCTACGCCGTTCGCGGGGGAAGCTGGGCGGACGAAGAGACCCGATGAGGTACACGCTCGATCTCAGGCGGAGTCACAGTCCGCCCGTCTTGCGAGAGGTCCGCAGGTTCTGGCGGGCCCTGAAGACGGACCTGATGTTCGGCACCATCACGCCGAACGGCCGGCGACTGGCCGGGGCCTGGGTGGTGGCCGCGCTGTTCCTGGGGATCTACGCGCTCAGCATGCCGATGTCCTTCAAGATGACCGTGCAGGAGGACGGCCCCACCGAGAACGCCTCGGCGGTGATGTGGCTGTGCTCGGTGCTGGCGATGGCCGTCGCCTGGAGCCGCACCAGCCGGCGGACCTGGCTGACGAACGTGATGTTCGGCGGGATGACCTTCTTCTTCTTTCTGTGCCTCGGAGAGGAGATCAGCTGGGGCCAGCGCATCATCGGCTTCGCCAGCCCCGAGATCATGAAGGAGATCAACCACCAGGGCGAGACCACGCTGCACAACGTCGGCAGCACGCTGGCCTTCAACAACCTGTTCTTCATGGTGTACCTGTCGGTCTTCCTGTTCTATCCGCTGGTCGTGCTCAAGCTGCCCACGCTGCGGCGGCTGGCGGCGATCCACCGGCCGCCGATGGTCACGCTGCCCGTGGTCTGGATCGTCGCGACCACCCTGGCGGGGTTCGGCGTCGTCGGTCTGTGGCACGGCTGCCCGGGGTTCCTGCCGGAGCAGCTCGCCTGGGGCGGCGGCTGGATCCTCTACGACGATGAGTTCTTCGAGATCGGCGCTGCGTTCACGTTCTTCACGTGGGCGCTGCTGGTGCTGGAGAGCCGCCACCAGGACTCCGTGGTGAGCGGGTTCGGGTGGCGCTGAGACTCCTGGGTGCCCTGGGCCTGCTCGCCTGCACGAGCGAACCGCCGCGCGCAGACCGCGACGCGCTTCACCACCTGCTCACCCAGCCGCTGTGGCGCGGCGAGCCCGACGCGGGGACGCTGGAGGGACCGGTCTTCGAGAGCGAGGGCTACCAGGTCCAGGCGCTGCGCTTGCAGCTCATCGACGGCTTCGACATCGCCGCGGCGCTGTGGACCCCCGATGCTCCCACCGGCGCGGGGGTGCTGGTCGCGCAGGGGCACTTCGGGCAGGGAAAGTCCGCTCCAGAAGCCCAGGAGATCGCCCACCGGCTGGCGGCTCGGGGAGCGACGGTCCTGGCGGTGGACACCCCGGGGGTAGAAGAGTGGGAGACCCCCGCGCGGCAGATCCACTTCGAGGGGGGGGCGCACAACCGCGCGCTGCTCGCCGCGGGTGGCAGCGGCACCATGGCGCTCCAGATGGAGATCCTTCGCCGCGGACTGGACGCGCTGGAGGCGCGCGGCGCGAGCTCCCTGGCCGCCGCGGGAGCCTCGGGCGGGGCGGTCCAGGCGTTCTACCTCTCGCTGGTCGATCCACGGATCCACGCGGCGGTGATGGCGTCGTTTCCGCGTCTTCCGCGGGAGGCGCGCGCGGGGGGCTGCGCTTGCGACCAGCTCCCCGGGTGGCCGGGGCCGGATCCGGGCGTGCTGGCGCTGACCGACCGACCGACCCTCTGGCTGACCGAGACGCGACAGGATCGCCCGGCGGGGTTGCCGCGCTCCGCAGAATTCGTCGTGGAGGCGGGACCGCACAGCTTCACCGCCCCCATGCAGGCCCGCGCGCTCGATTTCCTGGAGGATCACCTGCCCCTGTCCGGTGGGTCACTGTCCGGTGGGTCACTGTCCGGTGGCTGGCGGGAGCGGGTCCCCCTGCTCGACCTGCGCACCGACGGGGCGCGCCCAGGCGCCCGGGCCATCGCCGATCTCCCGCTCCCCGCGAACACGCGCTGGACACCGCAGCCGTGGAGCGGGGTGCCGTTTGAGGTCTCGTGCGCTGGAACAGGCCCGGTGGTGATCACCACCGGGACCGACGCGGCCGACGGCGCAGCGCTGGCCGCCGCGGGGCTTCGGATCTGTCCTGTCCGGGTCCCGGTGGACGAGATCGGCGTGAGCGAGTCCATCGCGACCGGTCGGGTGTACGCGGATCGCCAGGCCGGGGCGCTGGTCTCCGCGGCCCGCCAGGTGAAGGCGCAGGCTGTCTATGCTGTGCGGGCCTGGGGGCTACCGGCGAGCGCCGTCGGTCTTCCGTTCGTCGTGCGCGACCCTGTCCTGACCCTGGCTGCGGTGGATCCAGCGCGGGATCCGGCGTGGGTTCATGTCCCTGGCATCTGGTGGAGCGACCCCCCGGAGCGTTACAGCGGGGCGCTCGCCACAGGGGACGACCCCGCGGCGCTGGTGTCGGCGCTGGTGGAGGTCCTCACTACTCCTTGACCCCTGCTCTCCCGCTCTCGCCATCCGAGCCGGTTTACCGACACACCCCTGTACAGAGGAGGGGGCTGTACAGAGGAGGGGGCTGTACAGAGGAGGGGGCGCGGATCCGATCTCCAGCAGGCATGATGCTCCGGCGCCGCCCGAGCGCCGCCTCCCCCAAGCGTTGTTTTCTCAGGTCGTCGTAGATGCTGTCTGCTGGTTCCCCCGCCCCACACTTCACCCGCAAGCCGGTCTTCGGCCGACCGGTCCGCATCCCCGATCCGGAGCGCAAGCGGCCGCTGGTGTTGTTCTTCGTCCGCTCGCTCGGCTCCTCCTCGGGGCGGCAGGCGCTGACGGCCATTCAGGAGCGCTACGCCGACTTCGATCGCATCGGCGCGACCGTGGTAGCGATCTCGGAGAGCCCCTGGGAGATCGCCACGGACTACATCCCCCGCCGCCTCCTCCTCTTCCCGCTCATCTCCGACGCTGAAGGAGAGCTGTTCGAGCTGTTCGGTGTCGGAACGGATCGCATGATGATGGGCAGCGCGCGCCACCTGCTGATGGGCGGCCACCGCGCGGCCCTGGCGGCGATGGCCGAGGGCCGCGGCCTGTCGTGGCGACCGGACGGGCGGCTGGGCGCGCAGTTCGTGATCTCTCCGTCCGGAGAGCTGGCGTTCGCGCACTACGCGAGCTCGGCGTTCGAGCCTCCCCAGCTGGATGAGGTCCTGGAATGCGTCCGCTCCTGCTGAGCAGCCCCCTGCTGTTCGGGTCCCTGCTGTTCGGGCCGCTGCTGGTCGGCTGTGAGGGCCCGAGCATGCCCGGCCCCCTGCCAGACGTGCTCACCGTGGCCGTCGAGATGGCCTGGGGTGGGCATGCCAGCGTGGCGGTCGATCTGATGCGCCCCGAGCAGTCGCCGCTGGTGCGGGTGCACAGCGGCCTCTACGCGCTGGGCCCGGGCTGGGCTCGGCGGTTCGAGCTCGGCCCCGAGGGGGCGTTGGAGGTGACCGACCTGGCGCCGGCCGAGGAGGGGAGCGCCCCGTGGACGACCGCGCTGTCCCCTGAGGACCGCATCGTCGCGGTGCGCGAGGGCGGTGCATGGGTAGAAGGAGACACGCTGCGCTGGGTGGGCGCGGGTCCTACGCCGCCGACGCCTGGTGGTCCGGTGTCGCGGAAGGGGCCGGGGCGGGGCTTCAGCCTGACGCTGGTCGATGAGCGCCTGGAGCTGTCGCTGCCGCGGGTCGATCCCGACGACGCGGGGGTTCCGCTGATCAGCCCCGTCTCTCGCGTGCTGGGCAATTGGTGGAGCCCGCGGTCAGCCCTGCCGGAGTGGGAGCAGGCCATCATCGAGCGGGACTTCAAGCAGGTCGCCGCGCTGCCGGTCACGCAGGGCGTGGTGGAGGTCGATGGTCGCCTGGGTGAGTGGCGCGATCTGCGTGCGCAGGCCGTCGACAGCTCCTGGCAGGTGCTGTCGGGTCTGGAGGGGTGGGATGGCCCCCGCGACGGCAGCTTCGGCGCGTCCGTGCAGGTCTCGGGGAGCACGATCTACCTGGCGGTGCGGGTACGGGATGACGCCATCGTTGAGGGGGACCACATCTCGGTGCACCTGCCCGGCGAGCGTATCCGCGTGCCCATCGTCCCCACCGACGCGCCTATCGAGGGGCCGCGGTGGCGGGCCGCGCTGTCCGACGCGCTCAGCCATGGCGTCGCGCTGGAGCTGGAGATCGAGGATCGCGGGATCCTCCCGGGCCGGGATCGCACGCTGCCGCTGGTGGTCCATCTCGACGACGTCGACCCCGGACAGGTGAGCACATGCCTGGGCACCGCCGCGTGGCCCGAGCTGATCGACGCGGCCTACCTCGACGAGGAGATCTGACGCGGGCTCAGCGGAGACACGCCGCGTCCAGATCGAGATCCCAACAGAACGTCGGGTTGCGTCCCCCGGAGACCTCCACCCGCTGCGTCGTGCTGCGCCCGTCCGGCGCGGTCAACTGCAGCACGTGCAGGCCGACCGTCAGATCGTCGATGCGCCGCCGCGTGGAGCCGGCCGCGGCGCCGTCTAGCGTGATCGCGCAGCCCCCAGGCAGGCAGTTGACCCCCAGGGCGGCGGTCGTGGCGACGGCCGCGGGAGGTGAGGGGGCGACCTGCGGCGCCGGAGCTACGCGGCGGGCTCTGGGAACAGCCTCGGGCTCCACCTCCGGCGCGGGGGCTTCGGGGGTGCCCACTTCGAGGGCGCTCGCTGTGTGCGGTGGCACCTCGGCGGGGGGAGCGGGCGTGGGGGCCGGGGCATCTGTCAGCTCGGGAGCCGCGCGGGTCGGCTCGGGCGACCACTGCATCAGCAGGGCCACGCCGACGAGCCCAGCACAGATCCCCAGGACGAGGCCGACGCGTCGGCGGTGCGCGGGAGGCGTCTGCGCGGGCGGGGGGGGCTCGGCGAGCGCGGGGTCGAACCCCGGATCGATGAAGGTGTCTGCAGCCCTGTCAGCCCTGTCAGCCCTGGTCGCGTTGATGGCGGTGGCCGGGCCGTCGGCTGCCGAGGCGATCAGCGTCTCCCCGGCGGCCTCCGGCACCGTGACGACCTCGGACTGAGGGCTGCTGGCCTGAGGGCGAGCGGGGACCAGCAGCGGGATCGCGTCTTGGGGAGCGGCGGAGAGCTGGGGCCGCACCGCCTCGACGGCCTCGGCCATCTCGATGGCCGAGGCGTATCTCTCCGCGGGATCGTCCTTCGTCGCGCGGCGGACGATCTCCTCCACCGGCGCGGGGAGGCGCGACAGCAGCTCGGCGTGCGAGCGGTGCCAGTACAGATCCGTGGGGAGCTGACCGGAGATCAGGCAGCACAGCGTCGCGCCGACGGCGTAGAGATCGCTCCGGGCGTCGGCGGTCTTGGCGTTGGCCCGCTGCTCGGGGGCCATGTAGGCCAGCGTGCCCATCGTCACGCCGGTGCGCGTCATGCGCTGGTCGTCCACGCGAGCCACGCCGAAGTCGGCCAGCTTCACCGTGCCGTCGGCGGCGATCAGGATGTTCTCCGGCTTGACGTCGCGGTGGATCACCCCGTTGGCGTGGGCGTGGGCCAGCGCCGCGAGCGTGCCGAGGGTGACCTCCGCGGCGATCTGCGGAGCGATCGGCCCGAAGCGCTCCAGACGATCCGCGAGGCTCCCGGCCAGGAGATCCATCACGATGAAGTGGCGATCGCCCTCCCGCCCCAGGTCGTGGATGCTGACGATGTGCGCGTGCTGGAGGTGCGCCATGGTGCGCGCCTCGGCCAGAAAGCGCCGCTTTACGCTGTCGGTGACGTCGGGCTTGAGCACCTTGATGGCGCGCATCACGTGGAGCTGGGCGTCGTAGGCGCGGTAGACCGTCGCCATCCCGCCTTCGCCCAGGCGCGCCGCGAGCAGGTAGCGTCCGCCGGCGAGCGCCGGGGCGACCGTGCGCTCCGGCGGCAGCGGGCGCGGCCGTCCGGAGGTGGACCGAAATTCGCTCAACGCTGACTCAGGCGCGGCATGTGCGCTACTCGCAGTTGCTGCTGGAGCAGGAGAACGTCGCGTTCTCTCCGTAGGCGTAGCCGCCGACGTCGGCGATGTACAGCGCGCCGCCCAGCCCGCTCGCGGCGTTCCGGCTGAAGGACGAGTCGGCGAAGGTGAACTCTCCGTAGGCGTGGACTGCCCCCCCGCTGTCTTGGGCTGTGTTGCTGTCGAATGCGCTGCTTACGACGTTGACGACCCCCTTCCGCCCGAGGCTGACGGCGCCGCCCAGCGCGTCGGCCTGGTTGCCGCTGAAGGTGCTGGAGAGGATGGAGATCGTCTCGTCGAGTGCGCCGCTCACATACAGAGCGCCGCCGTCTTCCCGGGCGCGGTTGTCGGTGAACTCGCACTTGTCGATCGTGAGCCCAACGCCCTCGAACTCGCCGTAGGTAGACACGCCGCCGCCCCAGCGCGCCTCGCTGTCGCGGACCGCGCAGTCGGTCATCGTCGCCGAGCTCAGGTAGAGGTACGCCGCTCCTCCGACCCCCTTGCCGCCCAGGTAGCCCTCGATCAGCGACAGATTCGACAGCGTCACCGCGCTCTCGTACACGTTGAGGATCTGCCCCACTCCCCCACCGCTGAGCGTGGAGTTGTCGAGCCCATATCCGACGATGTCGACTCGCTTTCCGTTGGAGATGGAGATGGCAACGTACCAGGTGCCCGGGCAGACATACAGCGTTCCGTCGCGATCGGGCGACCAGGAGGCCAGCCTGTAGCTGGTGCCCTCCGCGAAGGTCTCGGTGAGGTCTTCGAAGCCCTTCTCCGAGGTGTAGCCGACCAATACATTCGCGGTCAGGTCGGCCGTTGAGTCATCGCAGTCGCCGCCGGTGGCGATGGCGTTCTTCGGCTGCTGACACGACACCACCGATGTACTGTTGTCGCCCGCTCCGTCGCCGTCGGCGTCCGGGAACCACGTCGCCGGGTCGTCGCCGTCGGAGGTGTCTCCGTCGCAGTCGTCGTCGTAGGCGGTGGCGCAGGTCTCGTGGGCAGCGGGGCTGATCTCCGCGTCGGTGTCGTCGCAGTCGCCGCTCGCTGCGACGTAGTCGTCGGGCTGGTTGCAGGCGCGCACAGCCTCGCCCGTCCCCCAGCCGTCGCCGTCGGCGTCCAGGTAGTAGTCCAGCTCGGTGCAGGTGTCTGCAGTGGTCTCGGCCGTGTCGGCGCCAGCGAATGGTGTCGGGTCTTCAAACAGCCCACAGCCCGAGGCGAGCAGGAGAGCGGTGCTGGTGCGCACGATCACTCCCAGGTGACCGCGAGCTGTACCCCGGAGCCGAACAACTGGAGCTGGGCGGTGGTGTTGAGGCGACTCAGCACGACCCCGGTCACGCCCACCGCAGCGCCGACGCCCGCGATGGCTGCGCCCACGACGAAGCGCTGTTGGGCCTCCGTGTAGCGCTGGTCGGCGGCGTTCCACTCAGACGCAGAGGTGGCCGTGGAGGTGTCGTCCAGCGCCGTGAGGGCCTGACTGTAGCTGATCGCGGTCAGAGCACCGCCGCCGGCCAACAGCACACCGCCGCTGATCAGCGCCACCTGCGGCCGACTCCTGGCGGGCTCGGGTGGGGGCGGCTCGGGCGTCGGCGGCGGCGCCTCGACAGGGGCGGCAGCGCTCGGCTCCGACTCCGGGGGCGGCTCCTCGGGCGCGGTGATGGTCACGGCCTCACCCGACATGGTCGTCCCCGTCCAGACCCGATCGCCCCCATCGAATCGCCACACGATGTCATCCAGGGGAACGTAGATCGTCTCTGTCGGCGCTGCAGCGGCCAGCAACGCGCCCAGCGCGTCGCGTCGCTCTGCGTCGGCGGCCCAGGTGTGGGCGTCGGCCGGGTACGCGGCGGGGAGCACGAGCGTCAGCTCGAGGTCGCTGGTGAGATCCAGCCAGACGCTCCCCAGCGTCGTGCCGATCTCGTACTGGACGAGGTGGCGCCCGCGGCGGATCTCGACGGTGTCGGCCGCTCTCCCGTCGACCCAGAGGCGATCGAGCTGCTCTCGGGGCGTGACGGCGAGGGGCATCGGCGTGGTGTTCGCCAGCTCGGCGCCGGCGCCGTCGAACAGCGGACGGACCTCGGTGGAGAACTCGTCGCCCCACGCCAGCTCGGGCGCGATGAGGCGGGCCTGCCGAAAGTCAGCCCACGCCTTCGGGCTGTCTCCCTGCGCGAACGCGGCGTGACCACGCAGCAGCAGCAGGCGCGCGGCCAGATCGGGATCGAGCGGCTCGTTCAGGCACGGCAGACGGGCCAGTGCCTGGTCGATCTTCTCGATGGCTTCGGGGTACTCCATGTAGTTGGAGTGTCCCTCGGCGGCGTTGAGTGCCGCCTGGATCGTGGTCAGATCCATCGCCGCGTCGGCGCAGTGATCGAGGGTGCCGATGCCGAGCAGCCGAGGTGAGTCAGCGGCGATCAGCGCCTCCATGGTGCGCGGCGTCAGCTCTGCCGAGGGCCGATCGGTGGCGACGACGACCCGCGCCAGCGCGCGATCGGTCTCGCCCTCTCTGCACAAGACGAGGTCGCCGGCTCGCGCGCTCAGCGTTGTGGAGAGAATCAGGAGCGGTGACATGGGAACCATCGGGGCGAGTAGGCAGCCTGGCTGGGCAGGCAGATGTCTGCTTGGCGGCGGCACTGTTGGCATAACCAGCGGGCTCTCTTCGCCGCTCAGGCCGCCCCAGGAAAAGAACTCTCCAATGATCAGCGTGAGGGCGGCCCCGCGCGAGGCGCGAGCCCGGTAGCTCGCCGCGCTCGCGTTGTATCTGGCTACTTCAAGAGCGTGTCGAGTTGCGGGGCGACGCGCATCCGTGTTGAGGGGTGGGCTTCTTCCAGGACGGCCTCACGCTGCTCGCAGTGGGGCGAACAGGAGGATGGCTACCACCAGGGCGCCGTAGCTGACGCAGGTGATCAGCAGCGGCTTGTCTCTGTAGAAGGTCTCGTCGGGGGCGCCGCCCTCGCCCTTCATCTTGACGAGGTACATGTAGCGGAAGACCCCGAACAGCACGTGCGGCAGGGTGAGCAGCATCCACTGGGTGCGGGGGAACTGCACCGTGTAGATCGCGTAGCTGATGATCGTGCCCGATGTGGTGATGGCCTGGTAGTCGCGCAGCAGATCCTGGCTGTAGTGTTTGAGGCTCTTGCGGGTACCGGCGGCGTCGTCGGCCATGAGCTTGAGCTCGCCCAGGCGCTTGTTGAAGCCCACGAACAGCGCCAGGAACGACGTGCAGGTGAGCAGCCACGGGCTGATGTCCACCTCGACCACCACCGCGCCGGCTGCCGCGCGCCACACAAAGCAGGCGGCGATGAACATCACGTCGAGGATGGGCACGTGCTTGAAGTAGATCGAGTAGCTCAGCGTGGTCGCGAGGTAGAGGCCGGTCACGGCCGCGAACGCTGGTGAGAGGAACCACGCCACCCCCATGCCGATCCCGAAGATGATGACCATCTCCACATAGGCGGCGCGCAGCGGGAGGGCGCCGCTGGCGATGGGGCGGTAGCGCTTGCGGGGGTGGCGCTGATCGGCCTCGCGATCGCGGGCGTCGTTGTAGAGATAGCCGCTGCTGGAGACCATGCAGAAAGCGAAGAACCCCAGGCAAGCTCGCAGCAGGAGCGCGGGGTCGCTGAAGTTCATCGAGAACACCAGCGCCGCGAACAGCAGGCTGTTCTTGACCCACTGCTTTGGGCGGAGGGCCTTGAGCGCGGCGAGCGGCAGCGACGGGGTCGGCACGTTCACTCTTTCCCCTCGGTCTGAGTCGACACGGAGATCTCCGTGAGTTGTCCGTCATCGAACGACAGCGTGGCGGTCCCGGTGAGCTCCAGCGTCTGCTCTCCGCTGAGAGGGAGGGTCTGGGTGCCACTCAGCGCCGAGTCTCCCAGGCTTGCCGTCGCGCCCGACTCTACGGTGACCGTGACCATCGGCGGCGGGTCGCCGCGGTGGAGCAGCTCCTGGAAGGCGGGCAGCGCCGCCAGCCGCAGACCCAGCAGGAACCCCACCAGCAGGACCATGGCCGCGAGCATGGCGCTGAGCACCAGGTAGAGCAGCAGGCCGGCGATCGAGCGCTGGGTGCGACGTCGGGGAGGCTGCGGTCGGCGCGCGGCCGGCTGTCGCCTGGGTTGCGCTGTCGTCGGCTGCGCTGCGGGTAGAGCCGCTGTGGGTTTCGCTGTGGGTTTCGCTGCGGGTAGAGCCGCCGTGGGCAGAGCTGCTGTGGGTGGCGCTGCTGTGGGTGGCGCTGCTGCGGGTGGCGCTGCTGCGGGTCGACCTGGTCCAGGATGCCCCGTCCTGAGCGGTGCTGGCCCGGGTAGAGCCGCGGATTGCACCGCTGCGGGCTGCGGCGTCGCCCGATCGGCGGTCGCGGGGGTGGGCGTGAGGGTGCGGGGCTCTGCCGCTCGAGGAGCGGGGCGCAGACGCGTGGGGTCGTGATCGCTGAAGGCGTTCGGGTCGGGGGATGGCCTGCGCTTCGGCGCCTTGATCTGCGTGACGGAGTTGGCGTTCCACTCGCTCTCGGCGCGCTTTGGCGCGCGGATGAGCGTCTGGGCGTCTTCGAAGTCGGAGGGGGGCGACAGGCCCGGGCCGGCGGGGAGCTCCGGAAGTTCCAGCGGGCTGCGGGGGAGCTGGAGGGGCTTCTTCTTGCTGCGGACGGTGGTGTCGAAGGTGGCAGGGTTGGGCACCGGCCCAGGCGCCACCGTGGGGCGATCGTCCCCCTCGCCGCCGAACGGGCGCGTCACGGGCCCCTCCGCCGCGGTCGGCTCGGCGAACAGCCCCTCCAGGAAGGCCGCGAGCGTGGAGTGCGAGAAGATGAACCCGGCGTCGTGGAAGAAGTGGTCGAGGGAGTCCTTGAACTCGGTGGCCGACTGGAACCTGTCGCCTGGGGAGGGACGCAGCGCGCGGTTCAGGATCCCTTCGAGCTGGTACGGGATGTCGGGGTTGAGCTGGCTCGCTGGCGGCGCGCGTCCGGCGCTCAGGGCCACGGCGGTGGCCGCCTCGGAGCTGCGCGAGAACGGGTGCCTGCTGGTGAGCATCTCGTACAGCAGCACGCCGACGTTGAACAGATCGGTGCGGTGGTCGGTCTCCTGTCCCGCCGCCTGCTCGGGGCTCATGTAGTCGAACCGCCGCGCGGCCGTGGTGACGGTGGAGAGGTCCTTGACCGTGGCCTTGGCGATGCCGAAGTCGGTGAGCTTGACCGCTCCCAGGAAGCTGACCAGCACGTTGCCGGGGGAGACGTCGCGGTGGACGATGTCGAGCGGCACCAGCGAGCCGCCGCGGCTGACCTGGCGGTTGTGGGCGTACTCCAGCCCCTTGAGGACCTCGATGGCGATGAACACGGCGTGGGGCACCGGCAGGGTCAACCCCCGGGCGCGGCAGCGCGCCAGGATGCGGCCGAGATCGGGGCCTTCGATGTACTCCATCGCGATGTAGTAGGTCTCGCCCACCTGGCCCAGGTCGAGGATCTGCACGATGTTGGCGTGCGAGAGCAGGCCCGCGATCTTGGCCTCCTCGACCAACATCTCGACCAGCTCGGAGCGCCCGGCCAGGTGGGGCAGGATGCGCTTGATCGCGAACGCGCGATGGAATCCGGCCAGGCCCTCGATGTGCGCCTTGTAGATCTCCGCCATGGAGCCGACGGCGACTCGCTCGAGGATCTGGTATTTGCCGAAGGTGGTGGGGAGCTGATCCAAGCAGGGCTCGCAGGGTGGGGGCCATGGCTCGGGGCCCGGGGCCGACTCTAAGACGAAATCACCAGCCCTGCTCATGCGCCAGCGCGCGGTACAGGCTGTGACGAACATCTTCGCTCCGGCCACGCAGCTCACGCAGGCGCGGCTGGATGTTCTCCCCCCGTCGCTGGCGACGTATGGCGTCGAGGTGGAGCACTCCCAGGTAGAGGTGGACCCACTGGCTGCTCCGCGACCGACGCATCAGGGGGGCGAACCGCTCGTCGGAGATCGCGCCCGCCGCGCCGCCGACGGCCTCGGCGAACAGCGCGACCTCCGCCATCCCCGCCTCTGCCGCCGCCGCCGCGACGCGCTCGGCGAGCACCTTCGCGCGGGCGCTGTCGCCGCGGACGAGCAGGAGGCGACTGCGCTCGGCCTGCGCGGAGGTCCGCGCGTGTCCCAGCCGCGCCGATCGCGTGGCCTCCAGGGCGCTGTCGAGATCGCCGGTCAGCCAGAGCCAGCGGGCGAGGGCCGCCGGCCACAGGTCGTGGCTCGACCGCACCCCGTCGCGGCCGTAGGTGCGCAGCGCCCGCTGGGCCTCCGAGACGTCGGCGGACTGCACCGCGGCCTCCAGGACCAGCGCCCAGGCCTCCGCGAGCAGGCGGCCGCTCGCCAGCGCCTGTCCGATGGTGATCGCCTCGTCGAGCAGGGGACGGGCGGCGGCCATGTCGCCAGCCTCCACCGCCAGGCGCGCCTGGATCAGCGCGCAGTTCGCGCCGACCAGGGGATCGCGGTGGGCGCTCTGCACCGCTCGGCAGCGGGCCGCGCTCTCCGCTGCCGCCGCGCGCTCTCCCTGGCAGATCTGCGAGTGCGCGAGGTTGGCCCAGAACGCACCCTCGCCCCGGTGGAGCCCCGCCGCGGCGCAGCGATCGGCCATCCGGCGGCAGGTGTCCGCGGCGTCGGTCAGCCGGCCGCTGAGGATGTACGCCGCCGACAGCGTGGTGGCGGCGATGACCTCCGCCGGCCCCAGCCGATCGGGCCGGGCGGTGGTGGCGAGCGTCAGCGCGCGCCGCGCGGCGGCCGCCGCCGGCTCGCTCTCGCCGCCGTGGATGTGCGCCAGCGCCACCTCGCGCAGGATGGGCGAGGCCAGCTCGGGGTGCTCCGCCTCCAGGGTCTCCGCCCAGCGGCGGCCGCGTTGGGTGGCCTCGGCGAGGGTGCCGAAGCGGATCTCCCACTTCAGCAGCAGCCACGCGGCGCGTCCGCGCTCCTCGGGGTCCTTCGCGGACTTGAGCAGGGCGTCGAGGCGCTCGCGGGCGACCGTTGCCGGCCGGGTAGCCAGCAGCACCCGCAGGCGACAGAACGCGATGAGGTGGGTGTCGGGGGCAGAGACCGTGAGGTCCCACAGCCGCAGCCAGCGCGTCAGCTCGGCGGTGTTGTCGCGGGCCAGCTCCGTCCGGAGGGCGCGGGCGATGGCGGAGGGGCGCGGGTGCCCGGAGCGGACCGCGTGCAGGGCGATGTGCAGCGCGCGGGTGGGCACGCCCCGGGCGCGCTGCCAGGCCTGGGCCGCCAGGGCATGCGCGGCGTCGGGGTCCGCGAGGTGGGCGCGCGCCGAGAGCCAGGTGCCGCGATCGGTGAAGCGCAGGTGGCCCGTGTCGGTGGGCGTGAGGTGACCGGCGCGGGTGAGCGCGTCCACGTCGGCGGTGAGCGCTGCCGCGACGGCCCGCGGGAACGGCTCGTCCAGCACACACAGGGCCACCAGGTTGGCCGGCGGTCGCAGCAGGGGGCCGGGCTCACCGCGACGGCGCGCGAGGAGCGCCCAGGCGCGGACGCAGCTCTCGAGGGGGGTGACGCCGGGGGCGCCGGGGGGGACCTGACCGTCGGGGGTGAGGCTGGGCAGCACCGCGCGCTCAGCCGCTGCGGACCAGGCCGGAGGCGGCAGCGCGGGCAGGCCGGAGACCGGGCGCTGCGCAGTGCCCCAGATCCGGACGCGCGGGGGCGGCTCAAAGGCGTCGAGCAGCCGTCGTGTGCCGGCGTCGGCGAAGTCGAGATTCCAGAAGACCAGCGCGACGGGGGGCAGGCGTCCCAGCAGCCGGGCCAGGGCGGCAGCCATCTCGACCGGATCTGCGGCGGGGGGCGGCTCCACCGGCAGAGCTGGCAGCACATGGGCCAGCGCTCCGGCGTCCGCGAGCATCGTCCGGTGCTCGGAGGGCGCGATGATCGCCAGCAGCGCTCGCAGTATCTCCGCCACCGCGCCGAACGGTCGATCGCGCGAGCAGCGCCCCGCCACCGAGGCGTACCCCTGCGCGAACCACCGCGCGCGCGCCTCCATCACCATGCGGTGCTTGCCGCTCCCCGGGGGGCCGACCACCACACCGGAGCTGCCCTGAAGCGGCGCGGCGTCGCCTTGCCAGCGCGGGGGCTCGGGCCACGGACAGGGGGGCGACTCCCCGCGAGCGCAGCGGGTCAGGATGTCCTCGCACACCTCCGCGGTGGGGCGGTCTTCGGGGTCCAGCGACAGCAGGGCATCGACCAGCCAGGCGATGGCCAGGGGAACGGCCCGCCCCAGAAGGGCGAGGCTGGGGCGACGCTTGCCGAGGCGCCAGCGGCCGGGCGGGGTGCCGGTGATCGCCTCGTGCAGCAGGGTGCCCAGGGCGAACAGATCGACCCGGTGGTCGTGGGCCTGCCCGATGCGCTGCTCGGGCGACAGGTAGGCGAAGGTGCCGGTGAGGCGACCCTTGTCCTGCACCTGGCCGAAGGCCACGGTGCCGAAGTCGAGCACCGTCGCGGTGCCGTCGTCATCGACCAGGATGTTCTCGGGCTTGATGTCGCGGTGAGCCAGACCCAGCCGATGGATCCCCACGAGGGCGCGGGCCACCTGGGCCGCGGCGGCGACGGCGCGGCGCACCCGCACGCCGAGATCGCCCGCCTCTGGTGCGCCCGCCTCTGGTGCGCCTGCCTCTGGAGCGCCCGTCTGCTGGACGTACGCCTGGAAGGGGAGGCCCCGCGCCAGCTCCATGGTGTAGAAGATGTACCCCTGGTCCGTGTCGGTGTCGAAGACCCGCACCACACCGGGGATGCGCAGGGCGCGCAGCTTCTGGAACTCGCGCCGGAACACCTCCTCCTGCGCGTCGTCCTCCAGCGGACGGGCCTTGATCGCCACGCGCCCGAAGCTGCTGGCGGCCTCCCAGACCTCTCCCTGTCCGCCCCGACCGAGCAGCGCCACCAGCCGGTAGGACCGCAGGGTGAGGCCGGCCTCCAGCGGGTGACGCGTGGACATGGATCAGGCTTAACCCCGGTCGCCGTCGGCCGGTCCGGCGCAGCGCGGTCTTCACGCGAAGACGCCGCCGCCGCACTTGAACGAGCTCGACTCAGCGTCCCTCGTTGAGAGCGTACAGATCGCTGATCAGCTGAGTGTGCCCCAGCGTACACCCGTCACAATACTGCAGCCACCACACCGTCTCGCCGCTTTCGGTGACCTCGCGGATGTCGCCGCCGGTGCCGTAGTTGATGAGCGTGTTTCCGTTGTCGAGTCGGACGGCCTCTCCGGAGTATCGGGCCCAGCTCTCGACGCCCTCTCCGAACGACCAGACCTGCTCCAGAATGCCCCCCTCGATATCTACAATGTACTCCCGGGCGCGCTGCTCTCCCTCCTGCTCAGGGATGTGTGTCGAGACGAGGAGGTTCCCCTCAGGAGTGTAGTTGAGGTAGTGCTGCAGATCGAACACGGCGTCCGTCGGCTCGAAGGAGAGCCCGCCGCCCAGGTCTCCGGCATGCCAGAGGACCTCTCCGGTCAGGCGGTCCAGCTCCAGGCCGTAGTCGCCCCAGTACGTCGACCACAGGACGGTGTCGGTCGCTGCGATCCAATTGACGGTGTTGGTGTAGCAGTGCTCGTGGTCGTCGTCGCCGAGGCTGGTCTGCCAGGCTGCGCAGTCCCAGACCGTTCGCCGAGAGCCGTCGGGGGCGATCTCCTCCAGGGTGGCGAGCGGAGAGGGGCGGTTGCGGTCGTAGAGCAGGGTGCCGTCGTCCAGCTCGTCCCAGGCCCAGCCGATGCCGGGCGCGGCGACCTCCTCGAAGTACGCGTCGTCGAGGGTGGCGCGCTGGATGACGGAGAGGTCGCCGTCCGGGTCGAGCACGCTGTGCAGGCTGTAGACGATGTGGCTTCCGTCTCTGGCGACACGGGGGAACATGCTCATCCACAGCGTCAGCGGCTTGTACCAGACGATGCGTCCGTCGCGGTTGGCGATGAACAGCCACCACGGTCCGGAGTACGAGGAGCCGCCGTCCGGATCGACCGAACCCAACACAAACTGCGCGTCGTCGGTCGCGGTGGGCTCCCAGATGGGGACGCTCGGCTCGGTCAGCAGGTCGGGGAGGGGGCCGGTGCGGGTCTCGGCCTCGGAGCTGACGGTCTCCACCCCGTCGGCCGTCGCATGCACCTGGTACCACACGTCTGTATCTGTGGGCAGACCGAGGAGCAGCGCGCGGCCCGCTCCGGCAGCAGTGGCCGCAGGCGGAGATGAGAACTCCACGTCTCCGTAGCCGAACTCCACCCAGGAGGCGTCCGACTCGACATCCTGAACCCAGCGGACCTCGATGATGGTAGCGACGTCGCCATTGACGCTGTCGGACAGATCACCGATCTGGACCGGGCCGGAGGACTCGGTGGGCGTCGAGGTCTGGATCGGCGTCGTGGGCTGGACCGGCGCCTCTCCGCAGGCGAGCAGGAGCGCGGGGAGCAGGGACATCGGACCCCCAGGGTTGAACACGGCAGGAGCGGAGTTGGGCTAACGCCTCGCGCTGCTCTCACTGCTTCCAGCCGACGGGGTTACGGGACGGGTCCTCTCGGAAGTCTCCATCAGGACAGTCTCCATCAGGGGTGGGCCATGAAGAGCGTCGTCGTGCGGTACCGGGTTCGAGAAGACCACGTGGCCGCCAACCTCGAAGCCATCGGTCGCGTGATGGCGGACCACGCCGCCGCCGCGCGGCCGGGCGTGCGCTACTGCGTCTCCCAGGATCGCGACGATCCGCAGACGTTCATCCACATGGGCATCTACGCCACCGAGGCCGATCTGGAGTTCGCGACCGGGCTGGCGAGCTTCAAGGCGTTCCAGGCGGCGCTCCGGGCGAGTCGGCCGGTGGAACCACCCCGTGCAAACTGGGGAACCCTGATCGGCGCCGGCTTCGTCTTTCCGGGGTGATCCGCGCTATGGGGGGGCGACCCCCCGAACGGAGCGCGCGATGACCAATTCCAGCCCTGAAAATCAGCAGACCAACACCCTCGCAGTGGCCTCCGCCGTGCTCGGGGGGCTCTCGCTGCTGGGGGTCGGCTGCTGCTGCGTACCCATCCTGAATCTGGTGGCCTGGATCGCCGTCCCGCTGCTCGCCATCGCTGCGATCGTGACCGGGTTCATGGGGCGGCAGGCCGCCGCGGAGCTGGGCGGCGAGGGCCTCGCCACGGCGGGGATGGCCCTGGGCGTCGGCGCGCTGCTGCTCGGCGTGGCGATGGCGGCGATCGCGCTCATCGCCGGATTCGGCACCTCGGCCCTCTCGGTGATCGCCTCGCTGATGGGTTGATCAGCCCCCGCAGATTCAAGCGCCCGCAGATTCAAGCGCCCGCAGAGCTTCAAGCGCCCGCAGAGCTTCAAGCGCCCGCGATGCCACGGGCGATGCGGGCGGCGATCGCCATCGTCGTGAGCTGCGGGTTGACCCCGAGGCTGGTGGGGAACACGCTGGCGTCGGCGATGTACAGCCCCTCCAGCCCGTGCGTGCGCCCGGCGGGATCGAGCACGCTGCGCTCCGGGTCGAGGCCCATCCGGCAGGTGCTCATCGGGTGCGACGAGTACAGCGTGAAGTCGGTGATCGTGCGATCGGCGAGCGCGTCGGTGAAGTCGTCCACGGAGTCGCGCCAGCCGATGCCGTGGACCGGCGCGGTGATGCGCGAGACCCCCGCCGCTTCCAGCACCCGCGCGGTGACCGCCATGCCCGCCTTGATGCGGTCGAGATCTTCGTCGGTGAAGTCGTAGCGCACGTCCAGACGGCCATCGGCGTGGGCCCGCACCCGCCCCCTGCCGTGGTCGGAGACCATCACGATGATCCCGCACAGGTGCGGCAGCATCTCCAGCCCCTCCGCGAGCTTGTCGCCCACCGCCCCCATCGCCAGCAGGCAGACCTCAGGCGGCGCCGAGAACGTGTGCGGCAGCACGCCGGGCAGGTCGGGGTGGGTGAAGTACGCGCCCTGCGTAGCGCCCTTCCACAGGTGGACGATGTCCGGCGACAGCCCCATGACGGCGTTGCCGGGGTGGACGTGCAGGCCCTCGCCGACCATCGGCCCCAGCATCGGGGCCAGCCCCGCCGACCACAGCAGCCGCGGCGTGCCCAGCGCGCCGCACGAGAGGATCACGCGATCGGCCCGCACGGTGACCATCCCGCCGGGCTCGCGGGTGTCGGGGTGGAAGGCGCGCCCGACGACCCCCCGGGCGCGTCCGCCCTCGACCAGCACGGTGTGCACCCTCGTCTCGGCCTGGATCAGCGCCCCCCGGCCGACGGCGCGCGGCAGGAACGTGAGGTTGGTGCTCGCCTTTCCGCCCGACGGGCAGCCGAAGTTGCAGACGCCGCAGCCCGCGCAGGCGGGGGTGTTGCGGGGGGCCAGCCGCCCGTCGAGGCCCAGCGCCTGCGCGCCGCGCACGAGGATGCGGTTGTTCTCGCCAGCCACGCTGTCGGGGGTGATCGACACGCCGATGATCGGCTCGATCTCCTCGAACAGCCGGCGCATCTGCTCAGGACCCCAGCGCTCGTCTTCCAGCAGCTCTGCCCAGCCCGACAGGACCGACTCCGGCGTGCGGAAGCACAGCGCGGAGTTGATCAGGCTGCCGCCGCCCACGCCGCGGCCGGCCGCCACAGGGAAGATCGCTCGCCCGTGAGCCAGGACGCTGCCGCCCTCCTGCATGTGGTAGCGGGCGGTGTGGGCCTGGTTGAGTCGAAAGCGGCTGGTCGCCGGGCCCTCCTCCAACACCACCACCCGAGCGCCGGTCTCGGCCAGCGCCCAGGCAGCGCTGGCCCCTCCGGGGCCGGAGCCCACGATCACCACGTCGGCCTCGAGCGTGCGGCCGGAGCCCACCTCGGCGAAGCCGTCCGCGGGCGCGGCGGGTCGGATCACCCCTGGATCGGGCGCGGGGTAGCGGGGGATCACGGGGTGGGTGTCGGCCACGCTGACCTCGGCAGGTAGGCGTGCGTAACGCCGCCCGGCATGCTTCGGGTGGCGCTCCAGCCTGGGGGTTACCCCGTGCGGAGGTGGATGTGCTGCCAGAGCGGACCGCTGCGCCCGTGGCGCCGCAGGGCCGCGAACAGCCGCGGGTTGAACTGCACCCCCAGCGAGGGGATGACCCAGCGCGGAGAGCGCGCGGGGTGCTCCGGCAGGAGCGCGCAGATCTGCTCGCGGAGCGCACGCCGCCGGCCGGCGTAGTCGGAGTCGAGGGCTTCGGCGTCGTCGGTCCACAGCATGAGGATCGCGGCGAACGGATCGAGGTCGGCGATGAAGTCCAGGCTGCGCAGGACGTCGTCCAGCGTCTCGTGGGGGGTGCCCAGCATGAAGGTGTGGCAGTCCTTGAGTCCGGCGCCTCTTGAGAGGGCGTGGATGCGGCGGATCGCGCGGGTGTCGAAGCCGCGTCCCAGGAGCTTCAGCACCTCGTCGCAGCCCGAGTCGGCGCCGATCTCCATGCCGACACAGCCGGCCTCCACCAGCAGCGACGCCAGCTCGGCGTCGAATCCGATGGGGTTGGCGTAGCAGGTCCAGGGCAGCGTGTTGCCCCGCGCGATCAGCGCCCGACACACCGCCTTTGCGTGGGCGGGGGGCAGGTTGAATTGCGCGTCGACGATGAAGAAGTGGCGCATACCGGGGGAGACGCGGGGCAGCGAGAGCACCTCGTCGGCGATGCGCTCGGGGTCTCGCAGGCGGAGGCGGCGCCCCTCGATCAGCGGGTAGGTGCAGTAGACGCAGCCCATGGAGCAGCCGCGGCGGGTCTGGACCGAGTCGATGCCGAATCGCTGCGCGTAGCGTGGGTCGAGCTGGCTGCGGTCGGGGACGGCCAGCGTGTCGAGATCGAGGAAGGTGCCGTCGGGCGGCGTGGAGATCAGGCGCTCTCCGCGCAGCGTGAGGAGTCCGGGGATGTCGCGCGGCTCCCGCTCGCCGCGCTCGAGGGCGGCGATGAGGTGAGGGAAGGACGCCTCCCCTTCTCCCTGGATGCCGAAGTCGGGACGCAGCGTTCGGACCAACTCGGCGGGCATCACGCTGAACCCCGCGCCGCCGAGGATGATCACCGCGTCGCTGGCGCTGCGGACGGTCTCGATCAGCGAGCGGTAGTAGGCGACGTTGGTGGCGATGCCTGAGTAGTCGTTGTTCTGGATGTTGCGCAGGCCGAAGGCCACCACGTCCGGGGAGGTCTCCAGCAGGCGCTGGCGGAGCGCCTGCACGGGGTCGTCCTCGAAGCACAGATCCCACAGCATCCGGTCGTGGTGCGGGGGGCAGGAGCCCATGACGTAGAGGAGCCCGAGGGGGATGACCGCGTCCGGGAGGCTCTCCCGGTTCGCAGAGACAAAGGCGATCTTCATTGCGCCTCCGAGGGGGCTCTACCAGATCCCGGGGATGAACTTGTACGGCACCTGCTTGCAGTACTCTCGGTAGTCCGGGTCGAAGTTCAGGTGCCGCTCCTCGGTGACCGCGCGCAGGTAGTAGATGAAGTTCCAGCCCAGCAGGAAGAGCGCCTGCCACCAGCTCCCGAACCGCACCACCGACTCTGCCCACCACGCCATGTTCTTCGCGGCGAACGCAGGGTGCCGCACGAAGCGGTACGGCCCGGTGGTGATGATGCCGCGGTGGGTCATGTTGCTGAATCGCAGCCCGAACGCGATGGTCGCCCATACATAGATGATGAAACCGAAAAACGCGACGGCGTACAGGCTGTCGCGGACCCACAGATACCGGAAGAAGTCCGGCGGAGCGCCGTGCCGCTGGTGGTAGGGCAGGAGCGAGGAGGTCACGGAGTTCAGGGGGGGGTAGCAGATGAGGGCCACGAACCAGCCGCTCAGGGTGGAGTCGACCGACCTCGTCTTGTTCTTGAGCCACCAGAACGAGCAGGCGTACCCCAGCATCCCCAGCCCCACGTCGGTGATGAAGATGCCGCTGCGCGCCGTGTGGTAGAGCGACCTGGTGAGGACGCCGTCGTACTTGACCTCTCCGCTGATGTAGCTCCAGATCTGGCCGGGGATGTTGAACAGGCGCGCGATCCCCTCGCCGTCGGTGTGCTCGATCGCCGTGATCATCGACCGATTGAAGCCCCCCGCCTCCTGGTAGAGGAACGTGACCATGAGGGGTAGGAAGAACGCCTTGACGCCGATGTCCAGCGCGGCCGACCGCACCCGACGGTGGGGGAGCAGCGCGAGCGGCTCCCACCGCTGGCTCCGAACCGCTCGGTAGATGCAGCGCCCGGCGTAGAAGAGCAGCAGCCCCGGATCGCGCAGATCGCCGGAGATCCGCGGCCGCATCCGCACGCTCCAGATGGCGTAGGGCAGACCCACGATCCCGAACAGGACCCACAGCCCGATGACGGTGAGGCGCCAGTTCTCGAAGTACGTCTTGGGACTCTCGGTCGTTCCCACGAAGTAGGGGTGCTGGTTGTAGAGCGCGATCAGCGCGGAGAACACCGCCATCAGCGTAGCCCAGCGCACGGCCCCGGAGCGGACCGCCCATGCCCAGGAGACGGCGCGCTTCGATGAGCGACCGGGGCGCCAGCCCCACGCCAACCCCACGGCGCTGAAGGCCGCGGCGAGGACGCCGAAGCGGACCTCCATCTGCGTGATGTGGGTGTCTCCCAGCGGCCACGAGCCCGCCGGGCAGGTCCAGACCGCGACGACGCCTGCGCTGGCGACGGCGCCCAGCACCGAGCGCCCGATCCACTGCCGCGGTCCCTTCATCAGCTCCCAGGTCGCCATGAACTGGAACAGCAGCACCATCATGACCATGATGTCGAAGTAGTCGCGGTGCACCCGGTGGAATTGCAGACCTGGCGGGAGGAACCCGTAGAGCACTGGCACCATGGGGCCGCCGTTGGGCTCGACGTAGGTGCGGTAGAGCGCGTACCCCCAGTACACGGCGACGATGAGCAATGCGCCGACGACGCCGGTCCAGATACTCTGAGCCGACTCCAGCGGGCGCTTGGATGATCGAGCGCTGGACAGGATGCCCTCCAGATCTTGCGGCAGCGCACCGGCTAACCGCCCCTGGCGCGTGCAGGGAACGCCGTCTTCACCCGCGAGCGTTGCGGTGTCCCGGATCAGACGCTTTCAGAGCAGCGAGACGGGGTCAGCGGCCCCCCGCCGCCACCTCTGCGAACGCCGCCCCCACGCCGCGCAGGGTGCGCTCCTTGGTGTCCGTGTCGACGGCGTACAGCCCGAAGCGCCAGTCCGTGCCGAGGTTCCACTCGTAGTTGTCGATGAGCGACCAGTACATGTACCCGCGGATGTCTGTGCGCGCGGTTCGCTCCCGGAGCTGATCGATGTTGGGCGTGAACCACGCATCCACCGTGTCAGCGTCGGGGTCGCGGTAGCCGTTCTCGGTGATGATGATCGGCAGCCCGTAGGGTTCCACCCGGTCGATGGCGTCGTCGAGCTGCAGGGAGCCCAGCTCCTCGAGGGAGTCCAGGCCGGCCGGCAGGAAGTCCAGCACCGGGTAGCCCCCCAGGAAGGGCAGGGGCGCAGAGAGCCCGATCACCGGCACCACGTTGTAGTGGTTCAGCCCGATGAAGTCGGTGCGGCCGGTGATGTCGGGGTCGGTGGAGTCGAGCTCGCCGTCCAGATCGTCGTCGAACCGCCCCTCGACGAAGGCCTCCAGGAACAGCGTGTTGTAGAAGTAGTCCATGTGCTCGGCGCCCTGCACGTCGAGCGGATCGTCCGGATCATCGGGCTCGGGGATTGGCACGTTGGCGACGATCCCCACCATCGCGTCGGCGTCTTCAGCGCGCACGGCGTCGGCCATCGCGGCATGCGCGCGCGCCATGTGGCGGAAGACCGACAGGGCGTGATCGACGTCCTGGATCCCCGGGGGGTTGGTGCGCGAGCTGTCCTGGATGACGAAGCCCGGCAGGACCACCCCGTACGGCTCGTTGAGGGTCAGCCACCAGGTGACCTGATCGCCGAACTCGCGCGCACAGAAGCCGGCGTACAGGGCGATCAGCCGCTCCATCCGCTCGCCGTCCAGCCAGCCGCTCGGCGCGCAGGTGTCGGGATCTTCGTGGCATGCCTTGCCGTCGTGGACCCACAGGGGCAGCGTGTAGTGGTTGAGCGTGACCAGCGGCTCGACGCCGCGGGCCGCCAGGCCGCCCAGGTAGGCGTGGTACCAAACCAGCGCGGTCTCATCTACATGGTCGTAGAGGTCCTCGACCGTCTGCGCGCTCTCGGCGTCTGTGGGGAAGAGACGCGACCACTCCACGCTGAATCGCAGCGCGTCCGCGCGGAGCTCGTCCGCGGCGAGATCGAGATCGCTCTCCCATAGCTCCCAGTGCCCCGGACCGTCCGAGAGCGGCTGGCCCGACAGGTAGAGGCCGCTCTCGTCGATGAGGTCGGGATCGGTCACCCACTGGTACCAGTCGGAGGCGTCGTCCTCGCACTGCGACGCGGGGAGGGTCGGGCAGCCGGGGTCCACCTGGAAGCCCGCGATCGCCGCGCCGAACAAGAACCCCTCCGGGAAGCCGTTGTCGGCGGTGGTGGTGCTGGTGGCTACGGTGTCCGTGGCTGCGGTGTCGGCGGGAGCGCTGCAGGCCAGGGCGAGCATCAAGAGCATGGCGGGACTCGCGTGGTTTGCTAGGACGGTAGGCGTCCATGTAGCCGCTTTCTCTCCACATTCGCTGGGTGACCGTCGGGCTCGGACGGCCCGGGGTGGCTCGCTCCTGCGGGTGCGATGCGCTACCCTCGACCTGTGTCACCCATCGTTTTTCTGCTGGGCTGTCTTCCGTCTCTGGGCGACCCTGCTTTCGACAGCGACACCGGCGCGCCGACTGACGGGAGCGTGACCTCCCCGACAGCAGCGACGATCACGAGCACAACCACCAGCCCTTCGACCAGCACGACCTCGACCAGCACGACCTCGTCGGTGGTCGACGCCGATCGCGACGGTCACCCCGCTGACGGCGACTGTGACGACACCGACCCCGCCGTGTATCCGGGCGCCCCCGAGGTCTGCCTCGATCGGGTGGACGGCGACTGCGACGGCGAGATCGACGAGGGCTGCGGCGCGCGCTCGCTGGCAGACGCTGACGCCGCGCGGGTCGGCGGTGAGCCGGACGAGCACCTGGGACGATCGCTGGCAGGCCTGGACGACCTCGACGGCGACGGCCACGCCGATCTGGCGATGGGGACCGATCTCGGCGGAGTCGTGCTGCTGTGGGGCGGGCCCCTCGATGGGGGGTCGCCTGCCGAGACGGTGATCGCCAGCGCGGACCCCACCGACGGGACCGGCTGGTCCCTGGCACGCGCGGGCGATCTCGACGGAGACGGCGGGCCCGATCTGTTGGTCGGCGCGCCGTTCGAGGGCAGCGCGGGGGAGTGGGCGGGAGCGGCGCTCCTCGTCTCGGGCGGAGCGATCCAGGCGCGGCCAGCGACGCTCGATCCCGCCACCCTGCCTCGGATCATCGGCGAGGCCGGCAGCCACTACGTCGGCGTCTCGGTCGCGGGGCCGGGCGATGTCGACGGAGACGGCTGGGATGACGCGCTGATCGGTGCGCACGGCGTCGACTCGGAGGCCGGGGTCGCCTATCTCGTCCGAGGCCCGCTCACCGCAGACCGCTCGCTGGCGGACGCGACCGCGCGGCTCATGGGGCAGGCCCCTGGCGACTACGCCGGGTACGCCGTGGCCGCGGCGGGTGACACCGACGGTGACGGGCTGGGAGATCTGCTGGTCGGCGCGTACGGCGCGGCGGACGAGGCGGGGTTCGCGGGGCTGTTCGCCGGGCCGCTCTCCGGGAGCCTGGCCCTCAACGACGCCGACGAGGTGCTGTCCGGGGCCTCGGCTGGAGATCGCGTGGGCTACGCGGTGGCCGGCGTGGGAGACGTCGACGGCGACGGGCTGGCCGACCTGCTGATCGGCGCACCGGGGCTGGACACCGGCGGCGAGGAGGCCGGCGGCGCCTACCTGCTGATCTCCCAGCCCGTCGTGGTGGTCGCGCAGGGCGGGGAGGCCTCGGCGTTCGCGGGGATCTCGGTCGCCGGCGCGGGAGACATCGACGGCGACGGACTGGGAGAGCTGCTCGTGGGCGCCCACGGCGCGGGCGATGGGGGTCGCGCCTACCTGTTCTGGGGCGGCGAGTGGGGCTCCCTCTCACCCCAGGACGCCGCGCTCACGATCACGGGCGAAGGGGGCGACGCCGTCGGCCTGACGGTCGCGGGCGCGGGAGACATCGACGGCGACGGACGGCCGGATCTGCTGATCGGGGCGCCCCGTGCCGAGGAGGACGACGCGGGGGCGGCAGCCCTGCTGCTGACCTGGTGATCCGAGCTGCCCCGTGTCGGTGAAGTGGGCTGGCGAAGCTGTGCCGGTTCGCGCAGTGTAAGTGCGTAGGCGCCCAAGCCGGTTCAGGGCTCGCGTCCTACGATGGGGGCGGCAGCGGGTAGGGGCCAGCCTCCGGACGCGCCAGCTCGCTCCGCACGCCGTTCAGCGTCTTGAGAGGCCAGCTCTCCTGGATCATGTTGACCAGCCAGGCGGGCATCCAGCCCTTCGGATCGGTGTGGATCTCCACCGCGATGCGGCACTGCTCGTCGCTGATCGGGGTGAGCACGTACCGGCTGTCGACCAGGTGCGCGCGCACCCCGATCGTGGGCGGCGCGTCGGCATGCTCGACCGAGTGCAGATCCAGCGAGACCACACCCGAGGACGCGTCCTGCACCGCGAGGCCGCGGTAGACGTAGTCGCGGTTGGAGAAGATCACGGGCAGCTCGTAGGCCTGGTAGAGCACGTACTCGTGCTGGGACGTCTCCTCCAGCACCGTGCTGATGTACAGCCGATCGACCCACTCCACCCGGCGGCCGTGGTCCATCAGGACGTTGAGCACGTTGGTCAGGGGGGCGTCCATGACCGCCTCCCCTTTGAAGGCCACCAGGGGAGAGTCGGCGATCTCGCGCTTGGAGACCGTCACGCCGTCCTCTGTGTAGAGGGTCTCCCACGCCGCCTCGGCAGCGTGGATGGGAGCTGTCGCCAGCCAGAGAATGAACAGGGTCATCACACACCTCACCGCTGCGTGGAATGCAGGGTCCGTGCCGCGTCTGCGGGCGCCGACGCCGTGATAGGGCGCCGCCGGGGTGGAGATGGAGCAGCTGCCCAGCCTGGGTGAGGCGCTGGCGGTGGCCGCGGCGATGAGCTGGGCCGTGGCGGTCATCCTGTTCAAGAAGAGCGGGGAGACCATGCCGCCCCTGGCGGTCAACCTCTTCAAGAACATCCTGGCGCTGGTCTTCATGACGCCCACGCTGGTCCTGGTGGGAGAGCCGCTGTTTCCCGACGAGCCGCCTGCTGTCTGGGCGCTGCTGGCGGCCTCGGGGGTGCTGGGCATCGCGGTCGCCGACAGCCTGTTCTTCGCGGCCCTCGATCGGCTGGGCGCGGGACTCAACGCCATCGTCGACACGGCGTACGCCCCCATCATGGTCGGACTGTCCGCCCTGGTGCTCGGAGAGCGAATCAGCCTCGCGGACGGGCTCGGAGCCGGACTCATCGCCGCAGGTCTGCTCGTCGGCGGGGCCTCGCGACCGCCGCCGGGGCGCACGCGCCGAGACGTGCTCGTCGGCGCCTCGCTGGGCATCAGCGCGCTGGTCTGCATGGGGATCGGCGTGGTGATGATCAAGGTCGAGCTGGATCGGCTGCCGCTGCTGTGGGTGGTCCAGGTCCGGCTGATCGCCGGCACGCTGGGGGTGGCCGGGCTGGTCGCGCTGCGGCGGGATCGGGGCGCCCACTGGCGATCGCTTCGTCCGGGCACCCACTGGCGGTTCGTCGTGCCGGGCTCGGTGTTCGGCGCCTACCTTGCCATGATCCTCTGGCTGGGTGGGATGAAGTACACCGACGTGTCCCGGGCGTCTCTGCTCAATCAGCTCTCGACCATCTTCATCTTCGTGTTGGCGACGGTGTTCCTGCGGGAGCCGCTGTCGCGGCGGCGGGTGATGGCGGTCTCGCTGGCGATGGTGGGGGCGGCGCTGGTCGTCGCATGACCGGCCGGCGGCTGGCGACCTTCCTGCGCGAGAACTGAAAGCGGCACGCCCAGCTCGACGAAGCGCTCGATGACGTCTCCATCGGGGCGTACTGCGCCGACGGCGGTGGGACCTGCGCCGGGCCGCCGGCCTGAAGTCGAGCGCGCTGGCTGCGCTGACCGGTAGAGTGGTTGCATGTTCGCACTGCTCGCCATCATGTCTCCGGGGTGGGCGCTGTCCCCCAGCTACGAGCCCTACCGGGTGGAGCTGGGCGTCGGTGCGCTCATCGGGTTTCCCCGGGTCGATCTGGGCGTCGGCTATTCGTTCGAGGCGAAGGTCAACCTCACCGATCACATCTCGGCCGGCTTCCTCTGGCAGTGGGCCCAGCTGTTCTCATCCGAGGTCGACTCGGATCGGGTCTTCACGGCGAGGTCCCTGTCTCCGTCGGTGGACTTCCATGCGCTGAGCGGGGTGCTGCGACCGTTCATCGGGCTGAGCGGGGGGCGCTACAACCTCACCCAGGGAGTCATGGGCTTCGGGACGGATCGCGTCGATGACGACCACTTGAGCTGGGGGGCTGGCGGTCAGCTGGGCGTGGAGCTGGGCCGCTACTTCATCGCCGGCGCCTTCCATGGGATGTTCGAGACGGTGGAGGTGACCGGTGAGCCCGTCTGGGGCTACGTCTGCATCGACCAGGGGCTACGGTTGGGCGGCAAGCGCAGAGACTGAACGTTCACCCCCATCCGGACAAAGAGCCTGTCCGGGCGAAAGGCCTGTCAGGACGGAAAGGGCGACGCGCCCATCAGATGGACGTGACCGAAGAGCACCGCCAGATAGAGCGCGAGCCCGACGGGCAGGCGCCATCCGATCCCCTTCATGTCCAGCCGCGCCCGGCCCTGCATGATCGCGACGAAGGGAACGAAGGAGGTCCTGGCTGCGAAGGCTTCCCAGTGAGGTCCGTGCGCTGCTCGCCTGCGCTGGTCGATGTGCAGGCTCCCCACGATGCACAGTGAGAGAAAACCGCCGAAGAACAGCGCGGCCGCGGTGTCGCCGTTTGGAAACATGTGGGCGGCCGCCCACAGGGCGATCCCCCAATTCGCCGGGTGTCGCGTGATCGTCTGGATGCCGACGGGACCAGTCGAGAGCGCGGACTCCTGCCCGGTCTGGGTGGGGCTCTTCGTGGTGTACCCGGCCAGCAGGAGGACGAAGGCGACCGGCATCACCAGCAGCGGGACCCACCGCGTCCAGGGGGCCGGTGCCCAGAGCTGGACGTAGGGGGCCTCGCTCCAGGACCAGATCATCCCACCCATCGAGAGACCGATGGGCACCGAGTAGAGGACCTGGAGGAGCGTCGAGCCGACTCGCGCCATGACGCGGTCGCGAACACGGGGGATCGTGAGGAAGAGGTGGAGCCCGACGAACGCCGAAGAGCAGAGCGCCAGGATCACCATCCAGGGCGGCCCCGATCCCGTCGGTGCAGCCGGTGGCAGGGCGAGGATTGCGGGAACGACCTCGTCTGCGGTCGCCTGATCGAACCGCGGCATCAGCCCGGGGGCGTACCCGGACACCACGCGCGCGTCGGGATCCGTCACCGATTCGCGCAGATACGCCTCGTCTGCTGTGACGCTCTGTGGACCCCCGACGACCACGCGCTCGGTGCCGGCGACTCCGGCGAGGGTAGGGCCCACCGAGCTGGTGCCGTCTACGGTGTGGCAGGCCAGACATCCGCGGGCAGCCAGCACGTCTGCGGCGTCGTCCGGGGTCGGGGCCGCCATGGCTGCTGCGATCAACACGGCGATCATTGGAACCTCCGCTCCTCAGTGGGGTATCCAGGCTTCGCTCTATCTCAGGTGCTCGGGGTACGGCCGGAAGACCGCTCGCCCGCTGAGGCTCGAACTTCGGAGCAGGGGCAGGTCTCCCAGTCGGTCTGAAGCGCGCGCGCTCCGGGGCACGTTGAGCCAGGCGCCGCCGCGGCTCAGCACACGCGATGGAGCAGGCGCATCGGACGATCTTGAAGAAGCAGCCGTCGCGCTCTGATCGACCGGGCGAGGCTCGGGGACGACGGGGCTGTCGAGTCGCGGGCCGCTCTTCTCCCACCGGTCGGTGCACCAGTCCCGCACGTTTCCGCCCATGCCGCGCACGCCGTAGACGCTCACGTCGGTGGGGAAGCTGTCGACGACCGCGGGAAGCAAGCGGCCCCGGTGGCTGTCTCTGTAGCAGCACCATGAGGGGTCGATGTGGTCGCCCCACGGGTAGAAGCGCCCATCGACGCCTCGCGCTGCCTTCTCCCACTCCAGCTCTCCCGGCAAGCGCCAGGGCCTGCCGGTCCGCTCTGCAAGCCATCGGCACCAGGCGGACACGCCCCACCAGTCCACCGTGAACACCGGGTAGTCCAGCACCCACATGTCGCCGTCGGCGTCCGGCCTGAGCACGAACCGTCCGTCCGCGTCTCGTCCGTAGATCATCGCGCCGACCTCGTCTTCGCTCCCCGCCCGCTCCCTGGGGACATGGCGCAGGGCTTGTTCTTCTCGCCCCCGGGCCACCAGGTCATCGAGGAAGGCGATGTACTCTCTGTTGGTGATCGGGAAGCGTCGCATCACGAGCGCATCCACCCAGAGCCTGCGTCGCGGAAGACTACCTACAGCTCTGTCATCGCCGCCCGACCAGAACCAACCCGGGGGGATGTAGATGTCGCAGCTTGCCAGGGCACCCAGCCCGGGCAGGCAGACGGGGGCAGGGTCGCGGTCGCCAGGCCGCACGCCATCCCAGTGCTCCTGCCGCCCCACGAAGATCGGGTAGCGCGTCTCGGCGGTGCCGCCGCCTGACTGCTCGGGGTGCCGCAGCAGACACAGGTAGCTGCCCTGCGGTACAGAGACGCGGCGCAGCGGCGTCCTCCCCAGGCTCCGCTCGAACACCGGAACCAGCCGCCGGTTGTGTAGGGTGTAGCGGTGCAGCAGCACCTCGGCGCCAGGAGGGTCCGTCACCAATGTCAGCGCGCCGTCGCCCTTGAGGTAGGCAGAGCAGCTTCTGCGGACCTCGTTGCCCTCGGGCAGCGCCGCGACATGCTCGCGCAGACCTGCCTCTGCGCGGATGGTGGCGTCTTCGTCTCGGGCGGACTCGGCTTCGTGGTGCTCTCGGCGGAGTCGACTGCAGAGCGCTTCGTGCGCCTCCGGCAAGCTCGGATCGATGCGCAGCGCCCCCTGTAGCCCCTGCTCGACCTCCAGCTCGCGGACGGCCGCCACAGTCTCCAGGGCCGTGGCCTCGTCTTCCCTGGCCCAGCCAGGCGCCTTCCGGTCCTCGGGCTCCCACGGCTTCACGCCATCGAGCAGCGCCGTCGCTTCGCCTCTCAGTGTCTTCGCTTTGGCGAGCAGCGCTTCGGCTTCGAGGTGATGACCCCTGGCCGCCTCCACGACCGCCAGCGCCTGCTCTCTGCGCTTCGCCCCATCGAGCCAACCCCGAACCACCGCGGCGAGGCTGGCGGCGCTCCGGAAGCGGTCCCGGGGATCGCGGGCCATCGCCTGATTGCAGGCGTCCACCAGCTCTTCGGGCAGCGGCAGCCCTTGCGGCGGCCCCTGCGGTGTGTTGTCCGACTCGAACCCGAAGGTGTTCGCGGCGCTCACTTGCCTCACCACCGGCTCTGGTGGGCCCGACCGGACCATCTGCAGCACATGACGGGCGCTGGAGCCGACGTAGGGCGCGCGGCCGCTCAGCAGCTCGTAGAGGAGGGCGCCCAGCGCGTAGATGTCGCTGCGGGCGTCGATGCGATCGATCTCTCCTCTGGCCTGCTCGGGGGGCATGTAGGCGGGGGTGCCCGCCACCGCGCCCATTTGGGTGGCCTTGGAGTTGTCCTGGGAGCGGTCGGTGACGATGGCGCCGACGCCGGGGGTCAGAGCGCCCTGCTCTGCGGCGAGGTCGGGCCGCCCGGTGACCTTTGCGATGCCCCAGTCCAACACAAGCACCTCACCGTGGGCGCCCACCATGATGTTCTCAGGCTTGAGATCGCGGTGGATGACGCCGCGCTCGTGGGCGTAGGACACCGCCTCGCAGACACGATGAAACGCATCCACCAGACGGCGGAACGTCCAGCCGGGGCCGCGGTCGGTCGATGGGGCGGTCTCCCAGCGGTCTCCTGTGCTCGCTGCGTGGACCTCACAGATGACGTCGGCCAGGGTCCGACCGCGGACCTCCTGCATCGTGAAGTAGAGTCGCCCGTCCGGCAGCCTGCCGAGCTCATGGACGGGGATGATGCCCGGGTGCTGGAGCTGCGCGCTGACCTGCGACTCCTCGATGAATCGAGCCAGCGCTCCCGGGTTGCCCATCACACCCGCAGAGGCGATCTTCATCGCCAGCGTTCTTCCCAGGTCGCGGTCTCGGACGCGGCGGACCTCGCCCATCCCGCCGCTTCCCAACAGGCAGATGTCGTCGTAGCGGTCGCCCGGCCTGCCCTCCGCGACAGGCGGACGTTCGGCGGTGGTCTGTGCCTCCGGGGCGAGCGTGATCCGGGGAGCGTCACCACCGAGCGCGATCATCTTCCCCGGGGAGATCAGGTCGGTCAGCGCCGAGGTCTGCCGCGCGTCGGCGAGCAGTGTTCTGAGGATGGTCTGCATCCGGGTGACCTGCTGGGGGGTGCCGCCGAGATTCTGGACCAGTGTGATCGCCTCTTCCTGCAACATGCCGGAGCCTCCTCAATGGGAGGAGAATCTACCTCTGGCGAGAGCGGCGTGGGCGCGACGCTGAGCGGGTGACGGGACCGCGTCGGCAACGAGAGGCCCGCTCCAACCACGAGATGGACCGGGGTGAGGAGACAGGCTACTCCCGCGTGGAGGTTCAACCGTGGCCGGAGTGATGATCGAGTCCCTCTCCACCAGCCTGGGAGCCCGCCCCGCCCGAGCGGGTAGAGAGCGGCTGGCGCGACTGGCCACCTCGATCACGACGGGCGATCCGGCAGGCCTCGTCCCCCTGCGCAGCCGGCTCCTCTGCGCGACACTGGGTGACCTGGCGACCGCTTGCTACGCCGGCCTGGGCGGGACATCCCGCGCCCGGGAGGTGGGCGACGCCGCGGCGCTGCTGAGTCTGCTCACCAAGATCGATGATCAGGTCATCGACAGCCCCGCCTTCCACGGCGGCCTCTCACCCGCGGCAGCGGCGGCGCGCACCCGCGCGTTCCTGGCTCCCACCCTGGCCTCGATTCAGCGGGCGCGTCCTGCGAATGGCGAGGGACGCTGCTTGCTGGCCGCCGATCTCGGAGAGCGCCTGCGTCGTCTGTCGGCCCCCTCGCGGCTGGAGGCGTTCCTGGCGATGGTGGCCCGGGGCTGGGCGGTGCAGACCGAGGCCGTCGCGACCCTGAGCCGGCATCCGGCGGAGACCGATCCGGACCACATCCTCGATCTGACCGCTCGCGTGGGTGGCTACTGGCTCGGCGGCGTCAGCCTGGTGGGTGCCCTGCCCCCCGAGGCGCGGCCGCTGGCTCCGCAGACCTTCGCGGGGTTTCTGGGGTGGGGCCTGAAGATCCAGTCCGCCGACGCCCTGGCAGATCTGGAGAAGGACCTGCGCGAGCGCCTCCTGAGCAGCCTCCCGCTGAGCCGACTCCACGCCGCCGATCCCAGCGGCTGCACCCGAGCGCTGCGGAGTGATGACCGCGTCTGGATCTACGCCCAGCTCAGGGGCTGGGGCATCGACCAGGCGCTGCTGTCCGTACCGGCGGGGGTCCCTGCTCCGCCCGGCGGCCTGCCCGATCTCCTGGGACGGATCCACCTCCACCTCGCGGGTCGCTACCGCGCCCACCCCCTCGCTCACCCGCTCACCCACCCCCGAGGCATGGAGGCTCGATGTTCGGTACGCTGAGACCCGGGATACGCAGCCTCGACGCCGACCGCCGGCGGGAGCACCGACGCGTCTACTGCGGCCTCTGTCAGTCGGTGGGCGAGAATTTCGGCCTTCCCTGGCGGGCCCTGCACAGTCACGACGCGGTCTTCATGGGCCTGCTGGCCGACGGCCTGGCGACGGAGGGCGCCGAAGAAGACAGCTGCCGCTGCCCGATGATGCCGCTGGTCCGACGCCCCACCCTCTCTTCGGAGAGCCCCGCGATGCGCGCCGCCGCCGCGCTGCAGATGCTCCTGGGTGATCAGCTCTTAGCCGATCGCGCGGCCGAGGGGCGCCGAGGAGCCCGGCTGGTCCGGCCGATGGTGACCGGCTGCGTGGAGACCGCCTGGGCGATCCTCGATGATCTGGGCGTGGATCTCCGCGAGCTCGGCGGCTTCGCCGAGCGCCAGGTCGCCATCGAGGTCGCCGGATCTCCCGGCCCGGCGCGGGCAGCGGCGCCCACCGCCGACGCGGGGGCGCGGTGCTTCTCCGCCATGGCGGACTTGCCTGGGATGTCCCCCGAGGTGGCGCAGGCTCGCCCCACCCTGGGAGGACTGGGCGCCGCGGTGGGTGAGATGATCTACCTGATGGATGCCCTCGAAGATCTGAAGGAAGACTACGTCGCCGGTGACTTCAACCCCTGTGTCGTCCAGCGTGCTGGCGGAGCGGCAGAGATCTCCCCTTCGCGCGTCGAGGTCGCCATCGAGCGGCTGGAGGGCACTCAGGAGACGATCGGGGTTCGCCTCGCCCAGCTCCCACTGCGCCGTCACCAGGAGGTCCTCGAGGGGATCCTCTCGACGGTGGCCGACCGCAGCGTCGCCGCGATCGCCCAGGCGCGGGCGTGGGCCGCCGAGGAGGAGCGGACACGCCTCGCGATCTGGAAGGCCCAGCCGCTGCATACACGGGTCTGGATCCGAACCTCACAGGTTGCGTTGTTCTTCTGGCTGTGGTTCGGGTCGGTCCCGCAGGCGCTGGCCCACAACGTGACGCATCCGGAGAAGGACTTCGACTCCAGCAAGTGGAAGAGCTGGATTGAGTTCTGGAATTTGAGCCACTGCCTGACCGACATCGAGTGGGCCTGGAACGACATCTTCAGCGGTCGGGGTGATGTTCCGAGTCGGATCGGTCAGGCCTTCGAGCATTTGATTCAGGGGTGTTTCTACCACTGCATCGGGCCGCCGTTTGTCGAGTGTACCCAGGGCTGTTTCGCGGTGACGCTGTCGTTCTGTTGTTGGTTTGAGGATCTGCCGTCTACGGAGTGGTGTTGTCAGAGTACATGTGACATGGATAACTGCAAGGACGCGGTCAACTGATGGCTCATCTGGGGGAGCGATCTTCTTTGATGCGATTCCGCACCCACTTCAGCAACCATGTCGAGAACGGTAACTGAAACGCGGCCTCCAGATCCGGCGGACTCAGCAGGCCGAGAACCACGGGATCATCGTCACCATTGATACAGGCGAAGAACGTCACGGTCCCCTGATCCGAAGAGAGGATTCGGGCGTAGCCTGGACCGCCTTCGATCAGCTCGACCCGCTCGTAGTGGTGGTCGTCACCGGGGTACCGCAGCCCGCGGTAGCGTCGCCCGTATTCGGTGAGCCAGCATGCCCGCTTGACGTCGAGATCTGTCGGGCGGACCGGGTTGTGACGCGTCTGGCCCCGCATGATCGCGTAGGTGTCTCCGAAATTGAGGTAGAACTCACGCATCGATGCGGGGAGAACCACCCCGTTCCGCGTCTCGAAGGACGCCAGCGCAGACTCTGCCTGCGCATCAGGGCCGATCGGGAGGCCCAGCAGATGGGCCAGCTCGTGATGGTATTGAAGATTCAAGGCACCTCCGACGAGGACGAGTCCTATCGGCTCAGCGCGTTCTCAGCCTGGCTGGGACCGACAGAGTCACCACGGTCCGGACAGAATCACCACGGTCCGAACAGACCCACCTGCCGCAGCGGCAGCACCCGGGGCCGATCGCTCTGCGTCTCGGCGTACCAGCCCGGCCGATAGAGCACGGCCGGCCCGACGTCGAACCAGAGTCCGCCGCGCTCCAGCCCGAGACCACATCCGGCTCCCAGGTTGTCGTACAGGGAGATGAAGCCGTTGTATGACGCGCTGCAGCTCGCCAGGGCGCCAGTTGTTCGGGGTGGGTTCGCCCAGCAGGGTGGTCCGAACCCCCAGCGTGAGCCGTGGGTTTGGCGTGGGCAGGGGAGGCCCGGTGACCAGATCGATCTGGAATCGATCGTCGATGCGCGCTCTATCGTCCACGCGCCCACCTGCGGGGAGCAGGGCGAGACCCCGCCCCCACCTCAAGAGGCTCCACCCGAAGATGCACCATCCAAAGAGGATAGATCTCTGATCCGAAACTGACAGATAGCCGACTGGAGCAGCCGCGTGACCATCCCGCCCCTCCCCGCCAACATCGTCAACGCCGCGGCTACGGCGGCGCTGTTCGAGTACGCAGACAACTTGATCAACGTGCTGCTGACCCGGTCCCTCCTTCACTCGGTGCTCCGACGCCTGGAGCAGGCCCGAGACGTCGTCCGGTTCGTCCAGATCGGGGCGAACGACGGCGTGACGGACGACCCCCTGCGGCCGTACATCGCGCGGGGGAAGTGGCAGGGGCTGATGATCGAGCCCAACCCGACCGCCTTCGCGCGCCTGCACAGCCTCTACGGCGATCACCCGGGCATCGCCCTGGAGCAGGCGGCCGTCACCCGGAGGGATGGGCCCGTCGAGCTTCACCTCCCGGCCGGGAAGGTCCCAGGCAAGGCGTTCGGCGATCTGATCGGGACCATGGCGCCGGCGGGCGGGTGGGCCCGCAGCCGACCGGGCGGCACGACGTCGGTGCAGGTCCGGGGGCGTCGCCTCCACTCCATCCTTGACGAGCACGGGATCACGGAGGTGGACGTCCTCCAGATCGACACCGAGGGCTACGACTTCGTGGTTCTCCAGTGCATCGACTTCTCGCGCATCCGTCCCCTGGTGATCTCCTACGAGGACCGGCACTTCTTTCCTCCCATGCTGCGGCGAGAGGCGATCGAGCTCATGCGCCGGAACGGCTATGTGGTGTGCCCGGGCCTGCCCCCTCGCGATCCGGTGGCGCTGGACCTCGCGGCGTTCAAGGCGCTCGGGTAGTCTGCATGCTCCCCACGCTGGCGCTCGGGTTCGCGTCGTGGGCCTGCGTGCCCCCGCCGTCTACGGCCCCCCCTCTCACGGGCCCCGCTACGAGTCTGCAGTTCGCGATCGTCTCGGATCGCACCACCGGCATGCGCCCCGGCGTCTTCTCCAGCGCTGTCGACAAGCTCAACCTGCTCCAGCCCGAGTTCGTGCTCAGTGTCGGCGACTTCATCGCCGGCTACACCCGCGACCCCGAGCGCATCAACGCCGAGTGGGAGGTATTCGAGTCGAGGATCGCGCGCTTGGAGATGCCGTTTCATCCGGTGCCGGGCAACCACGACATCACCAACGAGACCATGGCGGAGATCTGGGAGGAGCGGTGGGGCCCTCGGTACCGAAGCTTCGTTCACGGCGACGTGCTGTTTCTATGTCTCGACTCCAACGACACCCTGGGGAGGGACCGGGGCTGGGGACCGAGCAGCTCCGGTGGGCCCGCCGCACCCTGCGCGAGCACCCGGACGTTCGCTGGACCCTGCTGTTTCTGCATCATCCGCTGTGGCTGATCGACGAGGGGGCGGGCGGCAGGGAGCCCCGCGAGGCCGGCTTCGGCGCGCTCGAGGATGCTCTGGATGAGCGGCCGTATACGGTGTTCGCGGGACACATCCATCGCTACACCGAGTACACCCGCCGCGGCCGACAGTACATCGTGCTGGGAACGACCGGCGGCGTCGGCGGCGACGGGGGGATCGGCGTGGGTGAATTCGATCACGTCACCCAGGTGACGATGACCCCTGAGGGGCCGCGCGTGGCGAACCTGCTCCTGGAAGGGATCCAGCCGGTGGATGTCTACACCGAGCAGGACGCGCTGCTCACCCGGAGCCTGTCTGGCGGGGAGGAGCTCGCTGTCGATAGCATTCCGTTCAGCGGGCAGGTGGTGCTGAGCCCTGAGAATCCCATGGAAGAAGCGCTGAAGCTGACGCTCGCTGCCCATCCGGGCACTGCCCGGACCAGCACCGCCCGGACCAGCACCGCCCGGACCAGTACTGCCTGGAACGTGACGCCGAAGACGCAGACCGTGGCGCTCTCCCCGGGGCAGCGCGCTGAGCTGGCCCTGACGGTCGCGTTCGACGGCGCGGCCAGTGACCTGCTGCCGACGCCGACCCTGATCGCCACCGCGATCGACGCGAGCGGCCGGGAGCGGACCTGGACCGTGGATGTTCCCCTCGATCTCCAACCCTTCCTGGCGCAGGCTCCCCGGAGCGCTGAGAGCTACCGCGTCGCGGTCCCGCCCACGATCGACGGCCGACTGGACGAGGCGATCTGGGATCGACCGGCGGACGTGGATGGTCTGTTTCATCGCAATGTACGCCGCTGGCCGGCCCTGTCCACCGAGGCGTGGCTGGCCCACACACAGGAGGCGCTCCATGTCGCCGTACGCGCCGAGGAGCCCCGGCCCGACCTCGTGGTCACGCGACAGACCGTTCGCGACAGCCGCGTGTGGACCGACGACGCGATCAAGATTCATCTGAGCAGGGGTCATCTGACCGGGGGCCACCTGAGCCCGGATGACGACGCGACGTTCTATGTGGCGGTCAACGCCGCTGGAGTCATCGCCGACTCGAAGAACGGTCGGATGCGCTGGGACGGGGAGGTCTCCGCTGCAACAGCCACCGGGCCGGATGCATGGACGGTGGAGATAGCGATCCCCTGGCGCTCGCTGGGCCTGGACGCGCCAGTCGATGGCGCGACCCTGGGGTTGGACCTGAGCCGGTTTCATCCAGGTGCAGAGCGCGAACACAGCGTGTGGTCTCCGCTCGACGAGGTGCCGGGCGCGGTGACGTTCCGCGACGCGTTACGCGACGGAGGGTCTCCTCCTTGAAGGTGAACGATGCTCCGAGGACTGCGCACCTGCGGCTTTCACGTCGCCGATCTGGCCGCCGCGAAGGCCTGGTACACACGGCTGCTGGGCTTCGGCCCGTACTTCGACCAGCCGTTCTACGTTGGTTTCGACGTGGGCGGCTACGAGCTGGGTCTGCTGCCCGCCGACGATGGCGATGGCCCGGACCGCCCGGGCGTGGGCGGCGACGTCTGCTACTGGGCGGTGGACGACGTGCACGGTGCGCTGGAGCGCGTGTTCGCGATGGGGGCGCGCCCAAACCACGAGGCGCGAGACGTGGGCGAGGGCATCGTCGTCGCGTCGGTGATCGATCCGTTCGGCAACGTGCTGGGGCTGATCACCAACCCGGTCTTCCGGCCGGAGGGCCGCCTGCACGACGAGGACGCCTCCATCGGGGCGGGGCTGGGCGACGTCTCCGAGCGCGCCATCGTCGCCGAGCGGGTGGTGCCCGCCAGCCCGGAGGCGCTCTGGCCGCTGTGGACCACCACCGAAGGGATCACGTCCTGGCTGGTGTCTGAGGCCCGGGTGGAGCTTGCCGTCGGCGGTCCGTTCGAGGTCTGCTTTGCGTCGGACGCGCCGGTGGGCTCGCGCGGCAGCGAGGGCTGCCGGGTGCTCTCGTTCATCCCCGGGCGGATGCTCAGCTTCACCTGGAACGCTCCGCCCCACCTCGACCGGGTACGAAAGCAACACACCTGGGTGGTCGTGGAGCTCAAGCCGGTGGAGGCCGGCACCCGGGTTCGGATCACCCACTGCGGCTGGCCGGCGTCGGGCTGGTCATCGGAGGAGCAGTGGCCGGCGGCCTGGGCGTACTTCGAGGCCGCCTGGCCCCGGCTGCTGGGGGCCCTCGCTTCGCATCTGGGCGCGTGAGTCGACATGAACGACGCCCTCCGCGCCGCCCGCGAAGACACCGTCCGTGAGCACATGGACACCGAGGCGCGCCACGACTTCGAGGCCACGCTGCGCACGTTCCAGCACGCGCGGTACGAGGTCGTCCCTACCGGCGAGGTCTTTGACGGTGAGGCGGCCGTGCGGGGCTTCTATGCTGAGTCTGATACCGCGTTCCCCGACTTCCGGTTCGAGAACACGGTGCTCTACCACTCCGCGGACGCGGTGATCGTCGAGACGGACTTCGTGGGGACCCACCTGGGCTCGTGGCGGGGGCTGCCCGCCACCGGTCGGACGGTTCGGTATCGTATGTGCAACATCTTCGAGTTCGAACGCGAAGCGCTGGTCTGTGAGCGGCTGCACTTCGACCTGCTGACGATTCTGCGTCAGCTCGGCGTCGCGCGGGACCCGACGTCGTTGACCGGGCGTCTCGTCACATTTTTGAGCCATCCGATCACGATTGTGCGGGCGTTTCTACGACGCTGACTGACTATGGGACGGGTCGCCTATGGAGCCGGCTCATGCGGGTCGGGGCAGGTCAGCGACTCCTTCCAGGGCACGTCGAGGCGCCCCTGGCCGCTCCGCAGTGTGCAGGTCAGCCCGATGGGGTCGCTGTCGTATAGGGCCTGTGAGACCGGCAGGCGCAGGGGCTCGGAGATCCGCGGGGGAGGCGCCAGGATCAGCCGCCAGTTCAGGTGTCCCCCGTCTCCCTCGATGACCTCGCGGTCGATCACCGACACCGAGTGGGCTTCGACCGTCGGATCTCCGGCACCGTTCCAACACAACACCAGCGCGGCCGCGGTCGCGATGTGGGTGAGCCAACCCGCGCAGACGACCCCCACAAATTCGGTCAGGCCGCTGGGCCGTCCGCGTGTCAGCGCGAACCCGAGCGCAGCCGTCGCCGCCATGAGCGCCGCGAACACAACCGCCCCTGGGACCACGAGGCCGCTCTCCAGCGGGTGCCAGATCGTCGAAGCAGCGGCCCAGCAGGCCATCGCGCCGATCGCGGAGACGATCCCCAGCGCCGCTATGGCGAGTCCGCGCTTTGGCCAACCCCGGGGTCGAGGTCGCGCGCGGGCGGGCGGGAGTCGCGCTGCGAACCGGTCGAGCAGGTCGAGCCAGGAGACGATCTTCTCGGGCTCTCCCCAGTCCGGGTGCTGAAGCCAGACTCCGCACAGCGGGCCGTGGCCGAGGTCCGTGCCTGCCCGCATGCAGCCCGTCGCGATGAGCGCTCGGACGCTGGCCCGCAGCTCCGGATCGGTCAGCGCCTGCGCCGCGGCGTTGTCACCCGGGTCGCTCTCGACATAGACGGCGTCGTCGAATGCGTCGTCGCCGATCTGAAGCTCCCTGTTGATGCCCAGCCGCCGCCCCCAGCGCTGCAGCGGTGTCTCTGCCGAGAAGCGGAGTCCGAGGTGCCGGTCGCGCGCGTCGTCGGCGTCCGAGAGGGGCAGAACGCGGTGGATGGAGACCGCGCTGGGGCCCTCTCCTCCCTTGCTGTAGCTGATCTCCCAGCGTGAACCTCGGTGATCGAGCTTCCAGCGCATGGGGCTGCGACCGGAGACCCGCTCCGCGCCCAGACGTTCGAGGGTACCAGCCAGGAGCTCGTGGGGCTTCTTGATGGACATGTCCACGCCGGCGTACAGGCCGCGATGCGCCACGGCGGCCGCCAGGACCACCGTGACGGGAACGCCCAGCCACAGCGCGAAGATGACCAGATCGATGATGTCCATGGGGCGCTGCTCTCGGATATGGGGGACCCGGGACGTTCCCCAGCCCTACCCTCGCCGCTCAGGCAGCGCACCCGCTGGTCAGCGTCTCTTCCAGGTCGAGCCCCATTCGGTCCAGGCCTGGATGTTGTCGGCGTAGGTCGCGTAGTTGTCGTGGCCGAGCCGGAAGGTCTGTATCGTCATCGCCTCGGTGGCGAAGCCATCGCAGACTTCGTCTACGAAGAACTCCCAGTCTACGTCGCCGGCCTTCGGGTAGGTCACGCTGATCTGCACCTCGTGCCACCCCTCGCTGCGGTCGCCGACCGCGCCAGGCAGGAGCATCTGGTTCTGTTCCGTTGCGAGCGATCGTCCCAGAGGATTCAGCGGGCGGCCTTGCGGTCGGTAGCTCGACCGAAGATCATGACAGCGCTGCCCACCCGGAGTCCCTCATGCGTCTGCCTGCACTCTCGCTCCTGATGGGAGCCGTCCTCGGCTGTCGCGGGAAGTCCGACGACGACACCAGCGAGCCCGCGACCGCACCGACCGCGGGGGCCACGGTCACCACCAGCACCACGACCACCGGCGGCGCCACGACCACCGGCACCACCACGGCGCCCGACGCCGACGGCGACGGATACACCGCCACCGGAGGGGACTGCGACGACTCCGACGCGGACGTCCATCCCAATGCCGAGGAGGTCTGCGACGGAGTCGATAACGACTGCGATGGCGAGACGGACGAGGGCGACGCGGTGGATGCTGAGACGTGGTACACCGATGCGGACGGCGATGGTTTCGGCGACGCGGAGACGGCCCAGACGGCCTGCGCGGCCTCGGGGCTGGTCGCCGACTCTACCGACTGCGACGACGCCGACCCAGCCGCCCACCCCGGCGGTGAGGAGATCTGCGACGGCCATGACAACGACTGCGACGGAACGATCGACGCGGACGTGAGCGATGCGCCCACCTGGTACGCGGACACGGACGGAGATGGCTGGGGATCTGCGGGGGCCTACGCGCGGGCCTGTGATGCGCCGAGCGGGTACGTCTCCAACGACGACGACTGCGACGACACGGCGGCCTCCAACAGCCCGGCCAGCTTTGAGATCTGCGATGAGGTCGACAACGACTGCGACGGAGAAACCGACGAGGACGACGCGCTGGACGCCGATATATGGTACGCCGATAGCGACGATGACGGCTTCGGGGACGCCGGCAGCGTGCAGTCGGCATGTGAGCCCCCCTCGGGGTACGTCGCAGACGCCACAGACTGCGATGACAGCGCGCCGTGGTCGAACCCGGACGCCGACGAGACATGCGATGGGGTCGATAACGACTGTGACGGCGACACCGACGAGGACGACGCGACTGACGCCGAGACGTGGTACGCCGACGCAGACGGCGACGGGGCCGGAGATCGCGCGGTCACCGCCACGGCGTGCGACGCGCCGAGCGGGTACACCTCCGACGACACCGACTGTGACGACTCCCGGGCCGATGTCAACCCCAGCGCGGGGGAGCGCTGTGACGGCGTAGACACCGACTGCGACGGCGCGGTGGACGAGGACGACGCGGTGGACGCCGAGACGTGGTATGAAGACACCGACGGCGACGGCTACGGCGACGCGGACAGCGCCTCCGTCGCGTGCGATCAGCCCGCGGGGTACGTCTACAATGACGACGACTGCGATGATACGGCGGCCGCCACCAGCCCCGCGAGCTTTGAGATCTGCGACGAGATCGATAACGACTGCGACGGCGACACTGACGAGGGCTCGGCGATCGACGCCGAGACGTGGTACGCGGACAGCGACGGCGATGGCTTCGGAGACTCGAGCCGGTCGGAGGTCTCGTGCGAGGCTCCATCGGACGGGGTCGCCGACGACACGGACTGCGACGACAACAACGCCGTCATCCACCCGGACGCCGACGAAGCGTGTGACGAGATCGACAACGACTGCGACGGCGACACCGACGAGGACGACGCGGTGGATGCTGAGACGTGGTACGCAGACGCCGACGGTGATGGGTTCGGCGACGCTGAAGACGCCACGGTCTCCTGTGAGGCGCCCAGCGGGACCACCGGCGATGACACGG
>CAYXGP010000007.1:62147-81290 GCA_964464515.1 uncultured Enterobacterales bacterium | reverse complement strand
GGGGGGGCCCGGGGGGGGGGGGGGGGGGGGGGGGGGGGGGGGGGGGGGGGGGGCGCGCTCTGGGCGCGCCCGGCTGTGGGGGGTGCGCTCCGCGAGCACCTCTGCGATGAGGTCGTCGCGCTCTTCGAGGACCGTGCCGTCGGGCTCCGAGCGGGCAGAGCGAGGACGCCGGACCGGCTCGGTCTCCATCGCGGCGTTGGCGCGCTCGAAGACCTCATTGAACCGGGGCTCGCGCGCCGGGCGGCGCGGGGCCTCGAACGGGACGCTGCGGGCCTCGGGCTCCTCGACCTGCACCGGAGTGGGCAGGACAGAGTCGAGCGCGAGGTCGGCGACGAGTTGGGGCGAACCGCCACCGAAACCGACCAGCAGACGGCGACGTCCACCGAAGGCGTCCGCAACCTCGACCAGCGCGAGGCTGCCGTCGCGACCGAGCGCAGCGCGACCGACCACCTGAATGGGGGTCTCGCTCTCGGAGCGCTTGAGCATACGCGACCGCATGACCAGCAGGCCGCCGACACCGAGCAGCGCAGCGGGCCAGGCCCACAGCGGCAGATCGGGGGCCTCGATCGGACCTAGTGCGGCGGCCTGCGGAGCGGGCCGCTCGGCGTCCTCCGTGGCGACCTCCGGGGCACCCAGCAGGCGCTTGAAGTCGTTGGGCGCAGCGGCGCCGTCGGTGGCGGCGAGCGTATCGACCACGTCATCGGCCCAGCTCTCGCCGACCGTGACGGTGGCGCCTTCGGCCGCAGCCGCCGGCGCGGCCGGGGCCGCAGCGGGAGCCGACAAGATGTCGAACCCGCTGGTGACGGCCACAGAAGCCGGAGCCTGCGCGAACGCCGGCGTGCTCGCCAGCAGAGCACCAGTCCAGAGCATTGCCTTCTTCACTGTCCATCCTCCCGGGGCCTGCCGATCAGCTCAGTGATCCGCAGCGCCACTCGATCTGAAACCATGACCAGCTCGCCGCGCGCGAGCACCTTCCCGCTCACGACCACATCGAGCGGTCTGTCCATGGGCTGGTCAAGCTCGACGATGTCATCGACATCCAACGAGGCCAGCTCTTTGAGGAGCATGCGCCTGCGGCCCAGCTCGATCACTACATCTACGGGGATATCTCCCAGGAAGGTGACTTCATCGAAGGCCCCTGCTGGGTTTCCACTCTGTGTCATCCGCGACCTCTGCGTCCCGTTTGGCTCTCACGCCGTATCGGTCCGCTCCCAGCCGCCTTTAGGTCCCCCGGCAAAAAAAAGGCGCCCCGGGGAGGCGCTTTGACGTCGTCTCTGTCAGGATCGAGACCCCGACCGGATCATCCGAATCCGAGGTTATCCGAACTTCTTGATGACCCGTACGCTGCGCTGGCCGTTGCTGTGCCCGGCCTCCGCGACGATGATGGGCTTGTCGCCCACGCGGATCGTGGCGCCGTCCAGCGCCCCAAGGGGCAGGATGTCACCCACCTGGAGGGCGCGGAGATCACGGATGCGCATCGGGAGCCGGGCCATCTCCGCCACCAGCTCGATCTGGATGGGCATCACGCGCTCGAAGCTGGCCGGGGACAGCGGGCTCTCGTCGCCCGGTCCGAGGCCGCCGCCAGGGCGGGTGGTGCGGAGGACCTGCGTGGGGATCGTCACGCACATCAGGCCGTAGTCGTTGTCTTCAGGCGGCCCGAAGTCGAGGATGGCCACGTAGACCTCCTCGGAGTAGCTCTCGTGACCGATCACCCGAGACGTGCCGGGCTTGCCCTCCAGCACCACGGTGGGCACCGGGCGCACCGGCCAGACGTCCTGGAGGTCTTCTGCCAGCTCGAGGAAGATGCGGTGGGCCAGGCGGGACTCCACCGGGCTGAGCGGACGCGCGCCGATCACCTCGTCGGAGCCCGCCTCGTCGCCGAGCTGCGCGCCGATGATCCGGGTGAGCAGCGAGCGCTGCATGCACGCCAGGCCCGGCACCCGCTGCGCGTCGAACCGCAGCAGCCCATAGACCGCCGTCTTGCCGAAGTCATCGTCGCGGATGACCTCGCCGATGCTCTTCACCTCGATGTCGGGGACCAGGCGCACCTGGAAATCACGCGAGCAGCGGCTCACCAGGCGGGAGCGCACCCGCTGGGACAGACGACGGAGGAAATCCTCCGCTGCTGTCGTTGACTCCTCAGCGTCGGAGCTGCGACTCTTCAGGAGGATCGAGGTGCCTTCCATGGGTCGCTCACTGCACCACGAACGAGGTGAAGTAGACCCGCTTGATCTGCCCATCGGGCGTCAGGATCTCGTTGATTCGACGGTAGATCTCGTCGCGCAGGCGGAGGCGGCCGTCGATGCCCTCGAGCTCGAGGTTGCTGAAGTCGCTGGCGGCCATCAGGATGGCGTCGCGGAGCTGCGCCTCACGCTCGGTGACCAGGGTGGACGCGGGCGGCTTGGCCTCGACTGAGATCGACATCTGCAGCAGCCGCCCTGCGGCGCCGCTGGCGCGCAGGTTCACGGTGAAGTCTCCCAGCGGGACAACCTCCGCCTGGGTGTCACCCTCGAAGCCGCCGGGGTCGATCTCACCAGTGGTCCCGCCGCCCGGGGGCAGCGCGGCCTGATTTCCACCATCAAACATCATATAGGCGGCGCCGAAGGTGAGCAGAGAGCAGACAGCGGCGACACCGGCGACGATGCCGATCAGACCGAGACGGCCCTTGCCTGACGGTCTGGTGCCGCCTTCTTCTTCTGCGATGGGTGCGTCATCGGCCATCGAATCCTCCGGTGACCTCGTCGAGCTGATTCAGGGCTTCATAAGCGATCGGGCTTGTGGACTGGATGACCAGCTCAACTCGCCGATTCCACGAGGGGCCGGTCCCCTCGAGGGCGATGGGACGGTGGGGCCCATAACCGGTGGCGCTGAGCTTATCTCCATCCAGACCGCCGCGAGACTGCAGTACGTTCACGATCGACACCGCGCGGCCGGCTGAGAGCTCCCAGTTGCGCGCGGGCGACCCCGTGGTGTCGGTGTGCCCCTCGACCTGGATCTGCACCGGGTAATCGCCCAGGATGCGGGCGATGTCGGTGAGCAGGGAGTAGGCGGCGGGGTGGAGGGTCTCCGAGCCCGGCTTGAACAGGATGGAGTCGTTGAGCTGCACGCGGATCTCGGTGCGCGTCCGGGTCATCTTCACGAGATCGTCCGAGACGTGCTTCGACATGGCCTCTCGGATGGTCGACATCACCGGCTGGAGCTCGTCGTGGGGCTGGATCTCCTTGGGTAGATGCGCCGGATCTTCCTGGAGCCCCTGGATGTTCACGTTGTGGCCGCCCACACCCAGCGCCAGGCGGATCGACTGCAGCACCGCTTCGATCCGACCGACCTCGTCGAAGTTGGCCATGGCCACGAGCATGACGAAGAAGGTCAGCAGCAGGGTCACCATGTCGGAGTAGGTGATCATCCACAGCGGCGCGCCTGCTGCCTGCACTTCCTTCTTCTTGGCGCGCCGCCCCATGCGTCAGCTCGCTTCCTGCATCCGCTCCCGCGGCGGGAGCTGAGCGTTCAGGCGGTCGACCAGGAACCGCGGACTCTCACCCGCCAGGATCGAGAGCAGTCCCTGCACCATCAGGGTCTTCTCTGCGACCTCTTCGGACGAGCGGACCTTCAGCTTCTTGTTGATGGGGATGGCGAACGCGTTGGCGATGATCGCGCCGTATAGTGTGGTCAGGAGCGCGACGGCCATGGCGGGGCCGATGGCGCTGGGATCATCGAGCTTCTGGAGCATCTGCACCAGACCGATCAGCGTGCCGATCATCCCGAAGGCTGGCGCGATGGCGCTCATCACCTCGAACACGTCGGCGCCGTCGGCGTGGCGCTCGGAGATCTTGTCGATCTCGTTGTAGAGGACCTCCTCGATGGCGGCCGGGTCGTGCCCGTCGACGACCATCTGGATCCCCTTCTTGAGGAACTCATCCTCCTGATCGTTGGACATGTCCTCGAGGACCAGCAAGCCCTCACGCCGCGCGCGGCTGGACATCTCGCGCATCAGCTGGAGCACCTCGTCGGGCTTGCGCGGCGTGGTCAAGAACGCGTTCTTGACCACCGAGAAGGTGCGCAGCATGCGGTTCGAGGGGAACGCGACGAACATCGCCGCGATGCTGCCGAAGAGCACGAGGACGACCGACCGCACGTCGATGAACAGGACGAGCGGCCCCCCCATGATGATCGATGCGATCATCAGCGCGGACGCGACGAAGAGTCCGACAATCGTGCCCAGATCCATGCTGCTCGTCTCTCAGGCAGGCCGTAGGCGTGGCCAGCAGGTGGGTTTGGAAGATCGACGGCGTGGTAGAGAATACCGACCACGCCGCGTAATTTCCAGTTGTGAGGAGGGATGGAGGTGAGGTGCACCCGCCCGGGGGTGAGTGCAGCCTACCTGCTATTCCGGAATCACACCAAATTCACCAGCTCCTGGAGCGTGTCAGAGGCGGTGTTCACTACGCGCGCATTCGCCGAGAAGCTCCGCTGCGACGTGATCATGTTGACGAACTCGACCTCGAGATCGACATTGCTCTGCTCCAGGGCGTTGCCGAGGATCATTCCGCGCCCGCCGCCATCCGGGGCGCCGATGGCTGGATCGCCGGACGCCGTGGTGGCGCGGAACAGCGTATTGCCCAGCCGATCGAGGTTCGCCTCGGACGGGAAGGTGGCGAGCACCACCTGACCCAGGGTGAAGTCCTGACCGTTCGAGTAGTACCCGGTGATCGTCCCGTCGGGGTTGACCGAGACGGTGGATAGATCGCCGATCGGGTAGCCGTCCTGGCTCATGGCCGAGACCGCAGACTCGCCCGCGAGCATCTGCACAGCGCCGTCGGTCGCCGCGCCGGCCGCGTCGAGGCCGAACTGGAAGTCGTAGTCACCAGCGGCGGCGCCGTAGTAGCTCCACGGCGTCGCCGCGGAGGTGTTGGTCTGCGTGAACGCCGAGACCTGTCCGTCGGTGTCGAACGTGGCGGTCCCCGAGGCGATCTCGAAGGCCGCGCCCGTGGTCAGGGGGGTACCCGAGCCGTCGTCGATCTCCCCGGCGTCCACCACCGCGTGCCAGTCCCAGTCGTTCGTCGCGGTGCGCTCGAACAGGATCGTGACCTCGTGGGCCTGCCCCAGCGAGTCGTAGACGGTGATCGAGGTGGCGAAGTCCGCGGCGTTCGCGGCGTCCTCCATCAGGGTGCCGTTTCCGGTGAAGTCCGCGGTCGAGCCGTCGGGCATCGCGCCGGCGACGCCGGACAACGAGACCGTGGAGAAGTCGGCGTCTGCAGAGAGGATGGCCGACAGCTCGATCTCGGAGGTCAGTCCGGGCGGGATGGGATCGGTGTCGATCTGGAGATCGCCGAAGGTCGCGCCCAGCGTGCCGTCGTCGGAGTTGTAGCCCTGGAGGATCATCCCCTGGGCGTTGACCACGAAGCCGTCATCGTTGATGTAGAACTCACCCGCGCGGGAGTAGTAGTCGGACTCCCCGTCGGAGACGACGAAGAACCCCTCGCCGCTGATCGCCATGTCGAGCGCGTTCGAGGAGTTCTCGATCGAGCCCTGACCGAACAGGGTGGCGATGGTGTTGACGTTGGCCCCCGTGCCGAGCTGCGACGGCCCCGCGAGGCCGAGCACATCCTGCGGGAGGAAGTCGGCGAACTCGGCCCGGTTGGCCTTGAACCCCGTGGTGTTGATGTTGGCGATGTTGTCGCCGATGACCGCCATCGAGGTGCTGGACACCCCAAGCCCCGAGGCGGACGTATTCAACGTGCTGAACAGGGACATCTGTCCTCCAGCCATAGATTGGATTGGATTGTGGGGAGTTCCAGCGCCCAACACGAAGCGGGAGCCGGCACCGGCCGACCGAGACTGGTCATCGCCGGAACTGTATTGGTCTGTGAGCCCTCAGGCCCGCTGCTCGTGAGCCGATGGGCTCGCTGTCTCTGCGCAATCCCCGCTCCGACGCAAAGTCCGACGCGAGGTCTGCTCCGGTTGTTAGCCCTGCTTCAGCGCAAGACCAATGTAGAATCGATGTTGGTGAAGATGCTCCCGATGGCCTCTCGGCGCGTCAGAGCGGTGATGACGGTTCTCTTTGGAACGCCGACGATGAATGCGTGCTCGCCCAACAGGAGCAGACTCTCTCGTGCGTTCTTGGACTCCAGGCGATCGACCGCGTCGGAGAGCTCCTGGAGGTCTGCCTGGGAGAGCTCGATGCCCCGGCTCCGGAGGCGGGTCGCGGCGTGCTTGGAGAAGCGGATGTCTGGGGCCTCTGCCGGGAACGCTGCGTCGCGCAGGGCTCCACCCGCATCGCGCGCGGATCGGCCTGCGTCGCGCAGGGCTCCGCCCGCCCCCAGACGAGGGGATACGAATGTGCCCATTTTGACCCGACCGGCGGTCATGAGCTACTCTCCTCCTCCTCCTCCTGGCTGCTCGTCATCACCTCGATGATATCACCAAGTTCGACCTTGATGCCATCGACATATGGTGTCGGAGAGCCGTCTTCAAAGGACATTCCGTCAATGGTTCCCTGAACGAGGGTCTGGACGGGGACTTCGTCACCGCTGGCGTCAGTCGCGTCGATCGAGAAGGTGTACTCCCCCTCTTCCGCAGTGGTGCCGGTGGTGGTGCTCCCGTCCCAGGTGTACTCGCCGTCTCCCGCGTCGAGCTCGCCGAGCTCCTCGGTCCACACCACGGTGCCGTCCTCATCGGTGACGGTCAGCGTGGCCGACGTGATGTCGGTCTCGGACTCGTAGTGGAGCGTCGCGTCGCCCTCACCGCCGTAGTAGAAGGTGTCGCCGTAGGCGACCACCTCCTGGCCGAGCAGCTGGGTCATCGAGGCGTTGTTCATCGAGGCCAGGGCGACGTAGAGCGACTCCAGGCCAGAATTGACGTTCGTGAGCTGTTCCAGCGACGAGAACTGCGCGAGCTGCGCGACGAATTCCTCGTTCTTCTGGGGGTCCAGCGGATCCTGGTGCTGGAGTTGAACAACGAGCAGGTTCAAGAAGGCGTCCCGACTCAGCTCCTGACCGCCGTAGCTGGTCGTGGCGTCGGTGACCTCTGAGTAGCTCGTCACGTTTGTGATGGCGGACGACATGAAACCTTCCCGTTGTCAGAATCGGTCGCTGTGGACAGAACTTGAGGCGCTTGGCGTAGAAGTGCGGCCTCAGATGATGCGATTCAAGAGATGCCCGCCGAGCACATCCGGCTCTGGCGCGGGCGGATCGAGCGTGAGGTGCTCGGTGGCGTCGCCGCTGCTCCCCTCCCCTCGCTCGTCGGAGTCGTCGGCTTCGGCCTCGTACGAGGCCATCTCCAGGCCCTCGTCGGCGAGGGCCGCCTCCACATCGGCCTCCACCGCCCGGAGCTCGGGGATCAGCTCGGCCGAGGCCTTGACCTTGATCGCCAGCCCCTCGTCCTCGCGGAGAACCGAGAGCTTGAGGACCTCCTCCTGGTCGACGACGCGGACATCGATCCGGTCGGTCTGCAGGGTGACCACCTCGGGCAGGTCTGCTGCCGCAGTGGCGCCAGGAGGAAGCACGATGGTGGTGCGCACCGTCGGCGCCGGGCGATCCAGAGAAGACGTCTCGAGCTGCACGCCAGCGAACGTCCCGCTGGCCTCCGGGCCGACCTGCGCGGAGTGCGCTGCGGCCATCTGAGCCGCGGGAAGTCCCACTGGCCGGGGGCCAGCGAACTGGAAGTCCGGCGCGTCCGCCTCGGAGGTCACGTTGGGGGTGGCCTGCGTGACCCCGCGCTCAGCGAGGCCCTCCACGGCCCGCGCCTGCGCGGAGGCGATCAGCGGCTTCAGCGGGCTCTGGGGCTGAAAGTAGTCAAACGGTGAGCTGCTGCCGGCTCCGGCCTGACCGGTGAGGGCCAGGGGCGTGGCGAGGTTCGCCTGCGGAGCCCGCAGCTCCGACCCGCTCGGCGCGAGCCTCTGACCCATGAGTGTCGCAGCGGCGACCAGGCTGCCGGCCACCTCTGCTCCGTGGGCGGGGCTCGGCGCAAGGCCACCAACGCGCGTCGGCTGCTCGCTCACGAGCTGTGCGCCCTTGCGGGGCGAGCCGTCCTCTCCGCGACCATCCCCGACCCGGCCATCCCTTCCGCGGCCGTCCCTGACATGGGCACCCTCGTCGGACTGGCGCTCAGCGCGCCCCCCCTCCTTGCCCTTCGTCGGTCCGACGGCCGAGCGCATCGCTGAGTCCCACGACTCCGCGGAGTTGGCGCCGGCCTTCTTGCTCGCTCCACCGAGCTCCGCTCCGCGGACGGGGGCGAGGATCGCGTCGGTGATCATGGTGCGTCCGTCATCAGCGCGGGGCCGCCCAGCTGCTCAGCCAGGAACGCCGCCCGCTCGGTGGGCATCTGCGCGAGCGCCTTCCCCGCCTTTCCGCGGTTCATTCGCCGCAGGAGCTCAAGAGCCAGCGCGTCGTCAGATGCGGCGATGATCGTCGCCGCCTGCCCCGGCCGCATCGTCTCGAACATCTTGACCAGGTGGATCATCCGAAGCTCGCGATCCTCGTCGAGGTCGGTCAGCAGCCCGCGGATGTCCTCGCGTAGACCCTGCAGCTCGCCGAGCCGCTCCTCGATCTGCACCTCTGCGGCGCGGAGATCGGCCTCGCGTGCTGCGAGCGTGGCCTCGCGGCGCTCCACAGCGCGGATCTTGCGATCGAGGATCGCGTACAGCTTCTCCTTGCCCTCAAGCTGGGCTGGGCGGAAGGCGTCACCGCTCTCGGGTTCGGGCGCACCGAGGGCAGAGACCCCCAGGCCCACCACGGTCCCCAGGACCAGCGCCAGCACCGACCAGCGAGACCACTTCCGCGTTGACACCACCGGCACCATCTCAGCTCCTGTCCCGCCACCAGCGTCCGCTGGCGATTTCGTCGATTCGTCTTCCGTCGCTACGGCGCTTCTCCAGCGCGACCCGCTCGTCGTGGCGTTCGAGCGCCAGCTCGACGACGCGGGTGTCTCGATCAGCCTCTCTCAGCTCACCGCGGCGATCAGCGGCTTTCTTCGCGCGCTCATTGAGGACCACGGCCTCGCGCCGCAAGGTGGCCTGCAGGCGCAACCGGTACGCCTGCTCCTGGGCCAGCTCGTGCGCCTGTCCGCCGGTGAAACCATCGTCGTGAGAGGCTGCCATCGCCGCGTGAATCTCCTCGATCCGTGTCTCTTGCTGAATGCGCGAGCGCTCGGCTTCTGCGAACGCCTGCTTCGCCGCTTTTTTCTGAGCGGACCGCACACGTTTCAATGTTGCCAGGGCGCGGCGCATCAAGCCTCCCGAGACGGTTTTCTCGGAACTACTGATCCCGGTGATCCGGGTTCAATCCCTCCCCGCATCGGGCCGGTTGAGTGGACCTTTAGGCCCAATTCGACACCACTGGTGGAGAGACAAGACGGAGAGGGGATCACGAGGGTCATCGGCGGGCCGCCCGTCTACGAACCCGCCGCTCGGGTGCAGGCTTCCGAGCCTGAGCCGCCGGGGCGGAGAGCTCCGCGAGGAGGCGCCCGACGTCCTCGAACGGCGTCTGCTCGCCGACGCCCTGCCTCAGGAAGCGGGCGATGGCCGGCTGGAGATCGATCGCGCGATCGAGCTGCGCGTCCGTGCCCTTCTTGTAGGCGCCCAGACGAACCAGCTCCTCGTTCTCGCGCCAGGTCGCCACGAGGGCGCGCAGCCGCGCGGCGGCGCTCACCTGCTGCTCCGAGACGGTCTCCGGCATGGTCCGGCTGACGCTCTCCAGGATGTCGATCGGCGGATAGTGCCCATAGCTGGCGAGCTTGCGCGAGAGCACGATATGACCATCGACGATACCGCGGACCATATCGGCGATGGGATCTTCCATGTCATCGGCCTCGACCAGCACCGTACACACCGCGGTGATGCTGCCCCTGCCCGCGCCCATGCCCGCGCGCTCGAGGAGCCGCGGCATCAACGTGAACACCGAGGGGGTATACCCGCGGGTGGTCGGCGGCTCGCCGGCGGCCAGACCGATCTGCCGCTGCGCCATCGCCAGTCGCGTGAGGCTGTCGGCCATCAGCAGGACGCGCTTGCCCTGATCGCGGAAGTGTTCTGCGACAGCGAGCCCGGACAGCATCGCCTTGACCTGGAGGACGGGAGAGACATCGGACGTCGCGACGACGACCACCGAACGCGCGAGCCCCTCGGGACCCAGATCGCGCTCGAGGAACTCTCGGACCTCTCGGCCGCGCTCGCCGATCAGCACCACCACGTTGACGTCGGCGGTGCTGCCGCGGGCGAACATGCCCAGCAGCGTGGACTTTCCGACGCCGGAGCCGGCCATGATGCCGATCCGCTGCCCCTCGCCCAGGGTGAGCACACCGTCGATGGCGCGGATCCCCGTGGGGAGCGGACTCGTGATGCGTGTGCGGGCCATCGGCGGCGGCGCGCTGCTCTGCAGCGGGCGACGCGCGGGACAGCCGGACAGCGGCCGGCCGTCCAGCGGCACGCCGAGCGGATCGACGACCCGCCCCAGGATGCCATCGCCGACGGGCAGCGCGAGCTGACGTTGCTGAACGCGGACGGTGCTGCCGTGCGCGATGCCCTCCAGCGAAGACAGCGACATCAGCAGTGCGCGATGCTCACGGAAGCCGATCACCTCGGCCTGGCGCCCCTGAGCCGGGTTACCGATCTGCGCCAGTTCGCCCATGGCGACGCCCGGAAGCTCGGCCTCGATGACCGTACCGACGACCTGAACGACCCGCCCCTGGCGCTTCGCCAGCGGAACATTCTTCAAGAAGCCGCCCAGCTTCGCGAGGCCCAGAGCGCCCATCAGCCGCCGTCCTCTTCAGCGTCGCCGTCCATGGTCTCGCTCCAGCCGGAGATGGCGGCGCTGAGCGCCTCCAGCGCGGTGTCGAGCGTGCCGTCGAATTCTCCTGAGCTGGTGCGCGCGACGCAGCCGCCGCGGATGGAGTCGTCACCGACGATCTCCCACCCCTCTCGATCACCGACAAGATCGGCGGTGAGATCGACGTCTTCGGGGTGCACGTGGATGCTCACCCGGCGAGCCTCGGCCATCTTCTCGGCGATCTCGCCGCAGCGCTCGGTGAGCATCCCGCCGACGAACTCGGGGACCTCGCCCACCAGCCGCTCGACGACCGCGACGACCAGACCGCCCACCTCGCTCCGCATCTCGCGGGCCCACCCGCGGGACTGCGACTCCAGCGCAGCGATGAACTCCTGCGCCTTCGCCAGCCTGCGCTCCATCTCCTGCCGCTCGCCCTGCAGCTCACGCTGCGCGGCGGCGCGGGCCTCCTCGCGAGCGGCGGCGATCATCGCGTCGATCTCGGCCTGGGTGGGGCCCTTCGGCTCCTCCTTCTCCTCGAGAACCTCTCCCCGGGGAGCCGGCCTGGCCTTCCGCGGCTGCGGACCGCTCTGACCGGCGCCGTGATCGGGGAACGCGCGCAGCGGACGGGCCGGCGCGCGGATCGGTACGACGAGCTTCCTCCCTCGTCCCCCATCGTTGATGGTGGGGGAGAATCCGGTGGGCGTGCGGAACGGGGTGAAGTCGGCCATGGTCTAGAGCTCTTTGCCTTCTTCGTCTTCGGCACCCATCGGCAGGTAGATGGACCCATCCTCGGCCAGCTTGAGGGCCGCTGCGACGATGCGCTCCTGGGCGGCGCGGATGCGGGATCGGGGCACCGGGCCCATGATCTCCATCTCCTCTCGGATGTCCTCGGCGGCGCGGCTGGAGACGTTGTTGAGGAACAGCTCCTCCAGCGCGGCGCTGGCGCCCTTGAGCGCGAGGATGAGATCGTCGCGATCGACCTGCTTGAGGATCATCTGGATCGGCAGGTTGGTCAGCTGGATCAGATCCTCGAAGACGATCATGCGGCGTCGGAGGGCGTCGGCGAGATCGGCGTCGTCGCTGGAGACGGCCTCCAGGATCTTCGCGTTCTCGGCCCGCCGCATCTTGCCCAGCACGCGCGCGGTTCGGTCCACGCCGCCGACATCGAGCTGGTCATCCTGGCGACCCAGCGCGGAGCGGATGGCCTCGGTGACGTCGTCGGCCAGCTCACCCGGGATGCGCTTGAGCCGCGCCATGCGGATGGTGATCTGCTTGCGCTCGTCCTCTTCGAGGTAGCGCAGCACGCGGGCGGCGTTCTCCTGACCCATCAGGCACAGCGCGACGGCCTGGGTCTGGGGGTGCTCGTCCTTGATGATCGCTGCGACACCCGCGGGAGACCGCAGCGTGATGAACTGCTCGAACTCGCGGCTAACGCGGCGGTTGATGGACGGCAGCAGACCGTTGTGGCGCGTCTCGTCCAGCAGCTCCGGCAGGACGTCGGAGACGAACTGGCTGCCGGACTTCGGCATCACGCTGACCTGATGGAGATCGCGGATGAACTGGCTGACGACGCGTTCGATGACCGCAGGCGCGACCTGATCGATGTCGCCCATCGCAAGACCGATGCTGCGAACCTCATCGTCGCTGAGCTGTCGCAACAGATCCCGCGCGATGTCCCGCTCCAGGTACATCACCAGGACCGCGGCGCGCTGGGTTCCGCTGAGATCGGCGTCGGAAGTGATCTCGGGCATACTCGGAGTCCCTCAGCTCTGGTTCTCTGCGGTCAGCCAGCGCCGCAGAACCTGCGCGGTGGCCTCCTGCTCCAGATCGACCAACCGGTTGAGATCAGCCGCGTCGACCGTCTCGAAGTTGTCGACCATGGCCCGCAGGCGCTCGGTCAGGTTCTTGGACGCGCCACGTCGCGCGATGCTCTCGGCCAGACGCTCCCCGTCTGGACCGGCTGCGGCCACGGCCCGATCGACCAGCTCACCCGCGTCTTCCGCCGTGAGCTGCGCCGGACCCATCCGCTGCGTGATCGAGCGGATCAGGGGGCCGAGGACGAACAGGAACACGCCGAAGATGGTAGCCAGGACCATGGAGAGGTTGGCTAGCTTCAGCCAGTTCCGCTTGGCCCAGGCCAGCGAAGACGTGTTCTCCTCCATCGCACCGAAGTCGGTGTCGTTGGTCGCGGAGAAGGGAAGGAACGTCACCACCAGGCTGTCCGCCCGATCGTCATTGTAGCCCATCGCCACGCGCACGGTGTCCTCGATCTGGGACTCCAGCGCGCTGACCTTCTTGGCTATCGCCGCCTCGTCGGGCGCGGCGCCGTCTGCGGTGGGGACCATCGCCGCGGCCAGATCGGCCACGCGCTCGGAGTTGACGACCACGCCGACGCTCACACGCTCGATGGTGCCCGCGGTGGTGACCTCGCGCTCCTCCATCTGCGTGTACGCGTAGTTGGAGCGCTGCTCCAGCGTCTCCTGATTGGTCGTCTTGGACTGCTCCTCTGCGGTCTCTTCGGGCAGGTTCGACTCGGTGCCCGGCGTGCCGAGAGGCTGGGAGCTGTTGGAGGAGTCCTCGCGGACCGTCTCCGAGATCAGCACCTGGGACTCGGGGTCCTGAGAGCGCTTGAGGCTGTCGGTGGAGCTGGTGTTGACGTCTACCGTGACGCCCACAGTGACCTCGTGCGGGGAGCCGAGGACGCGTGTCAGCGCATCCATGATGGAGTCGCGGGTGCGGTTCTCCTCGGCCTTGCGGAGCTGCAGCAGCTTGGGGAGCTGCGACAGCGGACCGTCATCGTTGTCACCGCCAGACAGCAGGCGACCGTCGTGATCGACCAGCACCACGTCGCTCGAGCGGAGACCGTCGACGGCCCCTCCGACCAGCGCGGTGATGCCGCCGATCTGCGCCGAAGTGAGCCGCTCACCGCTGGCGAGCTTCACGGTGACGGACGCCGAAGGCGGGTTCTCGTCGCGGAGGAAGGCAGTGCGCTCGGGCATCACGAGATGCACCCGGCTCCACTCGACCTCCTCGAGGCTGTTGATCGTGCGCGCCAGCTCGCCCTGCAGCGCACGCTGCCAGGCCCAGCGCTCTCGCTGCGGAGAGGTACCCAGCTCGATGTTGTCGAGCACCTCGTATCCGGGGACCTTTCCGACGACGGACGCGGAGGCGATCAGCGCCTGCCCCTGGTACTCGGGCGGCACGAGGATCGCGAACCCGTCGTTGGAGATGCGGTAGTCCGTGATACCCTGGGCCTCAAGGGCCAGCCGGACATCCTGGACTTCTCCTCGGTCGCGCGAGGAGTAGATCTCCTCGAACTGGTCCTGGTAGCCGTACCAGGCCACACCGGTCGGGATGGCCAGGGCTGCCACGACAGCGACGGACATGATGATCCGCTGCTCCCGTTGGAGACCTTTCCAATACTGCTGAAACTGGTCAACGTAGTCTGCCACGCGCAGCCTCGCTCGGTGTGGGTCCCCCGATGGGACGCCTTGGACAACCCTCTATCGGTCGTCCGGATGGGGGCTTGAGCCCCGACTTGAAAAAAAGCGCGCCGCCCTGGGTGAGCTCCGCCAGAAGCAGCGAGGGCGCAGCCGGTCTCCCGGCTCCGCCCTCGGCATGCCCCTGGGGGCGGTGCTCAGATCGCCATGTTCATCATCTGCTGGTACGCCTCGACCACGCGATCACGGACGGACACCATGGTGCGCAGGGAGATGTCGGCCTCCTGCATCGCGATCATCGTGCCGTGGATGTCCACCTCCTTGCCAGAGGCGAGGGCGGCGAGTCGATCATCGGCGACGTTCTGAGCGTCGGAGACCTGCTCCACCGCCTGGCCGAGCATCTCGCCGAAGTCCACGCTTCCGGCGGCCGCGGATGCCGCGGACGCCGCGGTCTCGGGGCGCATCTGCAGCCCGGGGATGTTGGAGGTAACGGTGTAGAGCGCCATCAGAGTCTCCCGATCTCAAGGGCTTTGTTCGCCATCTGCTTGGTGGAGTCGACGACATTGGTGTTCGCCTCGTATGTACGCGAGGCGTTCATCATGTCGACCATCTCCTCCATGATGTTCACGTTGGGGAAGTCGACGTACCCGTCCGCGCCTGCGTCCGGGTGGCCCGGATCGTAGACGCGGTTGACCGGGGTGTCGGGCTCGATGACGTCCGTCACCTTCACCCGCGCCAGGTTCTTGTCGAGCATGTCTCCGAAGTTGTTGATCTGCGCCTCGAACACGGGGACCTTTCGCCTGTATGGTCCGCCGTCTTCGGCGCGCGTCGTCTGTGCGTTCGCCATATTGGACGAGATCGTCTGCAGACGAAGGCGCTGGGCCGTCAGTCCGCTCGCGGAGATGCTGAATGTATCGATGAGACTCAATGTTCCTCCAGATCAGCTGGTGGAGACCAGCTGGGTTGGGTCAGCGCTTGCCGTCACTTCCAGCGAACTTGAGCATGGAGAGCCGCTTGTTCAGCCCGGTGGCCACTGCGTTGAACATCAGCGTGTTCTCGGCCATGCGGATGTTCTCGCGCTCAGGAGCGACCGAGTTGCCATCGACCGACCAGGGGACCGCGTCGATCTCCTTGATGTCGGGATTGTCTGCATCGGAGCCGGGAGCGAAGACGTGCAGCGGATCGGTCCGCCGCATCTCCACCTCGTTTGACTGCGCCATCACGTTGGACAAGACGCGATCGAATGGGATGTACTTGGCCTTGAAGCCAGGTGTGTCCGCGTTCGCAAGGTTGGACGCTGTCAGCGCGTGCTGAGACTGGCGCAGGTCGAGGACCCGACCCAATCCACGATGGATGTGATCGAACATGTACTCGCTCACAAAGACCTCCCGCCGGTGGAGCGCCACCGGGTCGTGTACCCCCTTTCGGTCGGTAGCTCGTCGGCTTTAGGATTTCTTGCGAGGTTCTCTCGCTCATGTCGGACCGGGTGCCGGCTCTGGCGCTGGTAGCAGGGACTGGTAGCGGGGACTGGTCGCCGGAGCTGGTGTGACTCGTCTTCGATCCTGGAGCTGAAGGGATGGTCCCGATCGCTGGCTCTGGTCCGTCGTGAGGCCGGGCACCTGTCATCAGCGTAGAAGAGGTCAATCCCCAACAGTGATCTGAAGGCGCCTGCCGCCACAACCCACGTGGGTCGTAGTCCGTGGAGGCGCGGACACGCGGACCGCGAGGGCGCCTCTCTCGCGGACCCGACTCCACCGGACCGTCACCGAGAGACCGCTACTTCCGCATCCAGTCGGTCCGCCGTCGCTGATCGACTTCAGCCTGGAATTCAGCAGCGTTCTTGTGCTCGCGGGCCATGCTGGCCCAGATGTCGTCGCCGCTGACGAGCTCCTCGACCATCTCCTCATCCGACCAGCCCGAGGCGACCGCCGCCAGCCAGGTGGCGTAGCGACGCTCGACCGGACCCTGCTCTCCGACGACGTCGGGATCGATCTCGGTGCGAGCGGCGGCTTCCTTGGCGGCCACCGCGGCTCCGGCGGTGTCGCCCTGCACGGTGAGGCAGCGCGCCAGCGCGAGCCACGGCCTGGAGTCGCTGACCGTCTCCCCTTGCGGGCCGAAGAGAAGACGCCGCAGCGAGGGCACCGCGCTGGAGCAGCGTCCCGCCTCGGCGTCGATGCTCCCCAGGAGGAGCGTGGCGGCGTCGCGGAAGGCGGGATCGAGCGCCGCGCGTCGGAGCGCGCGCGCCGCAGCCGGGTAATCCTCCAGACCCTCGTACAGCCGAGCCTCAAGCATCGCCACGCGTCCGCGGGCTTCATCGGGGATGATGCCCTCTTCCCGGAGGTAGGTGATCGTGCTGAGACCGTCCTCGAAGTGATCGATGTCGGCGTACAGCTCGGCCATGTGCAGGATGAGCCATGGGTCCTCGACCTTCGCTCCGGCGAGCGCGCCCAGCGCGTCGCGGAGGACCACCACGGCGCGCTCGGGGATCCCGAGCACCTCGTAGGCCTTCGCGACCGCGATGAGCGGCTTGGTGTCCTTCACCGCGCGCTTGACCACGCGGTGCCAGACCGTCTCGTGCAGCGCGGCGATGTCGAACCAGTACTCGGCTTCAGCCAGCGTCTCGATGTGCGACGAGTAGACGCGCCAGAACTGCTCGGGGATGTCGGAGCCCTCGATCTTGCCGGGGTACCGCCACATCAACGCCGACAGCTCGGAGATGGCGTCTTCACGCGTGCCGATGACCAGATCGATCTGAGAGAGCAGGTAGAGCGCTTCAGCGCCGGCCTCGGTGCGAGGGATGCTGGCCTGCACCAGGGCAGGCACGGCCTTCGCCCAGTCCGACGTCGAGCCCTGGAGCAGCGCGACGTATTGCTGACGGATCGCCGCGAGATCGGGGGCAGCGTCTCGCCAGGCCTTGATCGCCGAGGTCATCTCGCCCGACATCAGCCGAGCGTCTCCCAGGCGCAGCGCGGCTCGGGCGCGGTCGTCAGCCGACAGGTTCTCGGAGTGCTTGCTGAGCTCCTCAAGCAGCACGAGGCTCTCGGCGTAGTAGCCGTCACGTTGGAGCAGCTCGGCAGAGAGCAGGAGGGCGGAGGGCGTGCCGGTGGTGTGGGCCAGCGCGCGCCCGGTCGGCGCCCGGGCTGGGGTCCCGGTGGCGAGGCTGATCACCGCCAGGCCTTCGATCACCCCGGACTCGTCCGCGCCGAGACGGTGTGCCTCGGCGTACAGCTCGCGCGCCTCCTCCCACCGACCGCACCCCAGCGCCGCCCGCGCGGCATGCAGCGAGAGATCGCGGTGGGAGATCGAACCGGGTTTGCGCGAGATCAGGGAGAAATAGTGACGGGCTTCCTTCGAGAAACCCAGCCCCTGGTAGAGCAGACCCAGCCGATAGCGTGCGCGGGCCTCTCCGTCGTGATCGCCCTCAACGCGTGCGCGGTACCAGGCCTCGCGGGCCTTGTCGATGGACTCCCAGCTCGACTTCGGCAGCCAGGGCGGCTGCGGAACGAGCTGCGGCTCGTAGTCCCATGGGTCGAGCGCCGCCGCGATGGCGTCACCCTGCAGGATGCGCATCTTCCCCGCGAAGGGCAGCGGCGGCGGCGGCGCGATGTCGATCGGCTCATCGCTCAGAAGCTCATCGATGGTGGGCGCAGCCGCTCGGTAGTCGATGATCTCGGTGACCTGCGGCACCACTCGCAGCACCAGCTCCTCGCCCTCGATAGACGCGTCGATCCCGCCCGCGTGTTCCTCGAGAAGGATGCGGAGCAGCCACGTCCCTCCGCCGGAGTACGTGGCGTCGATCCCGCGGATGTCCTGGGAGCTGCGGCTGTCGAAAGACGCGCCCAGCTCGTTGCCACGCGCAACCTCGCGCACCACCACCTCGACCAGCTCGCCCCGCACACGGGGGAGCTGCTCGACGCGCGCGCGCGGACCGACGGCGGTCCGCACCTCCTCTGCCGCAAAGGCCGGAGTCGCCAGCGCCAGCGGCGCCAGCGCGAGCCACATTACGACGAGGGCGGATCTCACAATCGCGCTACCAACCCAATCCCGGCGCGCCACGCGGAGAGATCGAAGCCAGAGCCCACGCCGAAGGCGTGGTGCTGACGGCGGCCAAACATCACCTCGACGTCCATCCCCTGAATGCCTGGCGCGGAATTCGGCCGGATGGAGGTCTGAACGAAATTGGTGTGGATCCGGACCCCTGTCCGGAGGTCGAAGCCCGGCTTGACGCCTGAGACGGTACCCACGTCGGTCTGCTCGGTGAACACCGCCATCGCATAACCCAGCCCGCCGAACAACTCAGCCCGATCCGTGTCCTTCCGGGCAACTGCGCCGAAGGTGATGGGCGCCAGCTCGAGCGCGCCAGCGGCGACATCAGACCGCCCGGTGTTGCTCGCTTGACGCACATACCCCAGCTCCAGCTCCACGCTCAGCCAGGGGAGCACCCCCAGTGAACCGAAGCCCGTGCCGCCGAAATTGCTCGACCGATAGTGGTGGATGATGGACGGGTCCTGCCACACCTCCCCCACCCCCCGAAACCCGAGCAGCAGATCGAGCTCTCGCGGCTCGGTGGGCAGGTCGGCCTGCGCCAGGGCTGCGGGGCTGATCCCCAATGTGACAGCGGTGATGATCCGCCGAAGGAAACGTGCGGCCATGGTGGAACTCCTGACCCGACCATGGCGGCTGGCGCACGGTCTGGGGCCACCGCCTGATCGGCCCGCTCTTCCCTACCTTTAGGAGATCTTCAGCAGCGTCTGTGCGCGCACCACCGCGTCTTGAGCGCAGCTCTCACCCCGCCGCCCCCCCTGGCCACACACCACCACGGAGAGGTGTTCACCACGGGAAGAACCACCCCTGGGAGATGAACCACTGCAGAAGAACCCACTGCAGGAGAACCCACTGCAGGAGAACCCACTGCAGGAGAACCCACTGCAGGAGAACCCACT
>CAYXGP010000007.1:0-62047 GCA_964464515.1 uncultured Enterobacterales bacterium | reverse complement strand
GCCGCCCTCAGGCGGGGCCGCCCTCAGGCGGGGCCGCCCTCAGGCGGGGCCGCCCTCAGGCGGGGCCGCCCCTAGGCCTTGCGGAACAGCCGCTGACCGGTGTTGCTCTTGCGCAGGAAGCTGTATCCGCGCAGGGCCCACCGCCCCTGGCCGACCTTCTTGAGCCGCTCACCCACTTCGTCGTGCGCGTCGCGAACGTATTCTTCCAGGAAGCGCACATGCTCCTGAAGCATCAACACATCGTCCCGCGGTAGCTCTTGCGCTTCTCGGCCCACCCGCTCCAGAAGCGACTCCACCAGCGCGGGATCAAGCTGCTCTCCGCGCTCCAGATCACCGCGAAGCCCCGCGAAGGCATCTACCAGCGCGTCTTCGGCAAGCATCTTCAGCGCTCGGGCCGGAGGGCCGAGCTCCACCCCTCAAGCAGATTCTGGGTGACAGCGAGGGTGTTGTCGATGAGGCGGGTGTCCATGCTCATGCCGGCGTGACCCAGCTCACGGATGACCCACGCATAGAGGCGGGTGAGGTTCGCCGCCAGCTCCGGCGCCACCGAGTGGTCGAGGGCGACGATCAGCTCGCCGAAGATCTCGCGAACGCGTCGGAGGTGGGTGCGCCCCATAGCGTTGTCGCCACGCTCCAGCGCCTCCTTGGCCTGGAGCTGGTACTTCACCGCTCCTTCAAAAAGGAGCACGACCAGCTCCTCCTTCGAGGCCGAATCGAGACGGACCGAATTGTACTGGGCGATTCCGCGCATGGCTTGGACCTCGTTTGGGGTGTCCTGGTTTACCCGGGTGGGGTCCAGGCTCCTCCAGCTTTCATTTTAGCCTGATTGATGCTTCAGCCGGAAGGGTTTGTGTGCTCACCGATAACCATATTTCTGCGATGGGCCGGGACGAATCATTGGGATCACTCAGAGAGGATCGCGGTCAGGTAGCTGGCCGACGCACTCAAGCCCCCAAGGAGGGCCTCCATCGCCGCGAACTGCTCACGCAGCCGCGCGATCTGTGACTCGACCCGGTCCTCGTAGCGCTCGACCTGCTCCTCGATGTCCTCGATGCGATCATCGATGCTGTCCACTCGAATCTCCAGCGAACCCTCGCTGGAGTCGATGTAGAGATCGAGCTGATCGAGCATCGTGGTGATGAAGCCTTCGTCGGCGTCTGTGAACAGGTCGGTGACCTGATCGGGCTCCTCTTCGAGGATCTCCTCAAAGGTGTCGGTGTCCAGCGTCAGCAGTCCATCCGAGCCCGACTCGATCCCGATGAGAACCAGAGAGTCGAAGGTCTGTGAGAGCGCGGTGAACTCTGTGGCGATGACCTCTCGCAGCCCTGCTTCGACCCGCGTGACCGAGCTCTCACCGACGAACGGCCCCCGCAGGTCAGCGTCTGAGTTGTAGACGCTGTTCGTGTCGATGAACGACATGATGCCGTTGTACGCCGAGATGAACTCGCTGATCTTCTCCTGGATTGCGTCCGGATCCGAGGCCACCGTGACCGTCTCGGTGGGGCTGGATGACTCCTTGACCGTGATGGTCATGCCCGGCACGGCGTCGAGGAGGATGTTGTCCGGATCGGTGACGGTGATGCCGTTGATCAACACCGAGGCGTCGCGCGCGGTGACCGCCGTCGTCAACGCCATTCCCGTCGACAGCGAGGTATCGTCGATGGTGACGGCGTTGTCTACGCCGGTGTCGTCTCCCTGGATGACGAGCTGGTAGGGCCCCCCGTCACCGGTGTCGAGGATGTAGGACGTCAGCGTCGTGACGACGGTCGAGGCCGTGCCAGAGGTGAACGTGATATCGTCGATCTTTGAGGCGACCTGCGTGAGAGTCGAGCCTGCGCTGATGGTGATGCTTCGGGTGATGGAGTTGACCGTGAACTTGAGCGTTCCGGTACCGAAGATCGCAGAGGCGTCGTCTGTGGGGTTCGAGAAGGAGTTTCCATCGATCGACGTCTGGGCCTGGGCGGTCTTGCTGATCTTCAGCGAGTAGGCCGCGGCGACCGCGTCACCATCGACCTCGACGTCGTAGTACTGGTTGCCACCGTCGGCGTCCTTGTCGGGGTACTCCGCGGTGAACGACAGGAAGTCCTCCACGTCCTCGATCGACTCGAGGATGTCCTCCATGTCCTTGATCAGATCGATCAGGCTGCTGATCTTCTCCTGCTTGTCTTCGTAGCCTTCAATGCGCTCATTGAGAGTGTCGATGGGTGCTGCGTAGGCAGCCACCATCGCTTCGATCAGCGCGGTCGTGTCCAGTCCGGAGACGATCCCATCAATCTGTACACTCACTGTGCACCTCGCTGCAGGGTTCGGCGCTCCCTCCCGACCGGGCGGCCGGGCAGCGCGGCACCGGCCCTCATCCGAGGAGTGAGATCACCGACTGAGAGACGTTTCGAGCCTGAACCCAGGCGGCCACGCCCACCTGCTGGTGGATTTGAAAGCGCGCCAGCTCGGCGACCTCGGCTGCTGGAGGCTCGTTCACCGGCGCGGTCACGCTCTGCAGAAACGAATGAGCGTTCTCCAGGGCGGCGTTGAGGCAACCCCGGACGGTATCCAACCCCGTCGCTCCGCCAGTCCCACGGTCCAATGTGGGATCGCCCACCTCCAGGACACGCGAGGCCGTCGAGAGGAAGAGCCCGTTGAATTCTGTGACCGACGAGATGCGGCTGATCTCGGAGCGCAGCGAGACGAACTCGTCCATCTGCGCGCTGGGACCTGCCGGTGGAGCGGGAGACACACCCGCTAGATCGCGCATCCGCCGCAGGATGTCGAGGACCTCGTCGCGTCCCTCCGTCGGCACGATGGAGACACCGTCGCAGGCCTCGTGTACGGCGGAAGACCTTCGCTGGGCTTCGCTCTCCAGCACCGCCTCCGTAGGGGCACTTGCGGGGGAACTTCCGAGCGAACTTCCGAGTGACTTCTGCGGAGGTGTCTCGTCCGAACGAGGGGAAACCAGCGCATCGGGATGGGCGCAGACCACCAGACTCATCGCTTCGACCTCGCCAAGCAGGAACAGGGAGGCGATCAAAGCGCCTCACTCTACTCGTCGGACGGTCGAATACCGATGTTGAACAACCCACATTTCCCTGCCAGACACAAGACTCGGCTCCCGGCGTCCAGGCCTCCGAAATCCTGCTTTTGAACTTGGATTCCATGGGATTCCAGGGGGCGCGCGCCGTCTTCTGGGCGCAGTGTGAACTTCCGTGTCTAAAGCCGAGCGGCTCGCGACCGAAGGGCTCCGCAGGCGAACTGCTCAGAGGCGAGAGAACAGCAGCGTAGAGCTGGTGTTGGTGGTGATCTGGAGCGCCGCCTCGTAGTTCACCTGGAGCTGCGTGAGCCGGGTGTAGGCGTCGACCACGTTGGCCTCCGTGAGATTCGACATCTGCCCACTCAGCTCGGTCTCGAGCTGCTCGGACAGCTCGCGAGCGTCGTCGGCCATGTTCATCTCGGCGCCGAGAGCCGAGGTGGCGTTTCCGAGCTGCTCCGTCGCAGCGTCGAGGTCGTCGAGCACGTCCTGCACGAGGGTGGAGGCAGCCCCGGTGGTGTCGTTGAGTCCGGCGATCAGCTCCTCGACGGCGCCGACCACATCTCCGAACGTACCCTGGAGCGCATCTGAGCCATCCCACCCGGTCTGCACGGTGATGTTGTCGCCCACCAGTACCGTCGGCGCCTCGGTGCTGCCGTCGTAGATGTAGAGACCGGTCCCCGCGGGGTCGATGATATAGGGAGGAGTGTCGTACGCCGTGCCAGCGAACACATACCGACCGTCGAGGTGCGCGTTGGCGGCCTCCACGATGGTCTCCAGCAGCGCCTCGACTTCAGGCGAGCCGTTCTGTCGCTCGTCGTCGCTGTAGGTCTCCGACGCGTACTGCGTAGCCAGCTCACGGGCCCGCGCGAGGGCATCGGCGATGCTCGAGATCGCCTCGTCCGCCACGCTGTGGATGCTGGAGGCGAAATCGGAGTTCGACTGCCAGACCTCCTGATCGGCGAGCTGCTCGCGGAGACCGTGGATGCGACCGATGTGGCCGGGATCGTCCGAGGGGCGGGTCACCGAGTAGCCGGTGATCGCCTCCATCTGGGTCTCGGCGAGCTTGGACGCGATCTTGTTGGTCTCGCGAGCCAGCGTAGCGAGGCGCCCATAGTAGGTGGTGCGGATCAGTGACACGTCAGCCCACCATGTCGATGAGTTCGGCAAGCATCGAGTTCGCCGCGGAGATCACTCGAGCCGAGGCCTCGTAGTGAGCCTGCCAGGTGACCAGCTCCACCGCCTGCTCGTCGAGATCGACCGCGGACACCGAGTCGCGGAGGGCGGTGATGTCCTCCACCATCATCAGGTTGCTCTCGGTCTCCAGCTCGAGCTGGCGAATGGTGTTGCCGACGTCGGTGTACAGCGTCGCCAGGAAGTCCCTCGGCGACTGGGCCCCCCCGATGACGGTAGGATCGTCTTCCAGCGCGATGAGCGCATCCAGGGTGACGCTGTCGCCCGGCTCTGCGGTGGCCGCCCCGGCCGTCGCCATCAAGGAGACGTCGCCCAGGAGGTTGGCGTCGACCGCCATGCCGGCGGCGGTCAGCCCCGCGGCGTCGAAGAAGTCCAGCCCCGTCGTGCCCGCCTGGTCGAAGCCGGCCTGGTGCTGCGTATTGAACGTCGTGATGAAGTCGTTGACGAACGTGTCGAGGTCGGTGAGGTACCCGTCCATGGCGTCTGCGGCGTCGAGGGAGCCGCCGAACGCGCCGCCGATGAGGGCGGTGACGTCGAGCGAGGCGTTGTCGGCGGAGAGGTTGATCTGCGGCGCGCCGGTGGCGTCGGTGGTCACCGACAGATCGCGAGACTCCGCGCCGGAGACGATCGCGTGCCCGCCGAGGAACAACGTGACGGTGCCGTTCGACGAGAAGTCGGCCTGCACCCCCAACTGCTCCCCGAGCTGGTTGACCAGCTGATTGACCCGATCTGCGTAGTCCGAGCTGCCCGGGTTGGCCCCGGACGCGATGATCTGCCCGTTGAGCACCGCCACCTCATCGATGGCGTCCTGCACCTCTGTGGCGGTACCCTGGAGGTCTTCCAGGATGCCGTCGAGGTGGTCCTGCAGCCCGTCCGAGACCGTGTTCATGCCCACCGACAGGTTGTTGGCGGCGCTGACCGCGCCCTGACGGAGGCTGTAGTCGGACGGATCGGTCGCCAGCTCGTTGAGCGAGTCGAAGAAGGTGTCGAGGTAGCCCGCGATGGTGCCGTCGATCGACTCGTCGAAGTAGGCCTCGATCGCCGTCAGGCTGGTGTAGCCCGCGGTGGAGCGAGCCTCGCTACCGAGAGCGGAGACCAGCTGTTGGTTGATCAGCGAGTCCGCGGCGCGGTTCATGCCCGACGTCGCTACACCCTGACCGTACTCGAGGCCGAAGCGGGCGAGCGGGTCCTTGGTGTAGGTCGCCAGATCGCGCTGCGAATAGCCCTCGGTGGCGGAGTTCGCGACGTTGTGGCCGACGACCGAGATGCCTGTGGAGGCGATCCGGAGGCCGGTGGTGCCGGTGTAGAGGGTGGTGAGGAGGCTCATGCGTACTCCCCTCGCAAGCGGCCGTCTGCGGCGTAGGTGGTCGACCCGCCCGGCGTGATGATGCGGCGCAGCACCCTGGAGGTCGACTGCAAGACCGTGGTCAAGCGGCGATCCAGGTTGGCGAGCTGATGCATCAACTCACGAAGCACGGAGGTGTCAGCGGCGTCCAGATCGGCCTCCTCGACCAGATCGAGCTCAAAGAGCAGGTCCTGGCGGCGGGAGGTCGCCGAGCGGAGGGTCTCCACGTCCAGCGTGCGCGCTGCAGTGAGCTGGATTTCGGCGGTCTGGATGGTTTCGGTGAGGATCTCGGAGAGTGCTCGGTGCATCAGAATCCCGCAAGCAGAGCGTTGACGGCAGCGTCGAGATCTTCGTCACTGCCAAGAGCGCCCGACGCGATGTCGGCCTTCGCCTGCTCCACGAGATCAGCCCGGACGGGAGGCATACGCCCCGCGTCTTCCTTCAGGTCCTGGATGAACTGAAGAAGCTCGGAGCGACTGACATCCGTCGAACCGGAGGAGGCGGCTTCCGCACGAACCTCGCCCCGCTCTCGCCGGATCCCATCCACCTTGGTTCCTGACACCCCTCGGAGTGAGGGAATGTTTCCGACAGTCATCACTGACCTCCACATGCCCTCATCGGATGATCCGAGGGCGATCTTAAGTCTCCCCGTGTCTCACGACGCGAGACAGGAGAAGGCGAAGAAGAAACTGAAATCACTAAAAAGAAGAGCGCGGCAGGACCTACTCCAGATCGGGGTAGACCAGCCTGGGATCGACGGCCTGGCCGTCCTTTCGAACCTCGAAGTGCAGGTGCGGGCCGGTGGCTCGTCCGGTGTCACCGACGGTGGCGATGGTCTGATCTGCGTCGACCCGCTGCCCGACCTTGACGTCCACCGTGTCGCAGTGGGCGTACAGGGTCTCCAGGCCGTCCGGGTGCTTGACGATGACCACGTTGCCGTAGCCTGAGCGGCGCCCAGCGGCCGTGACCACGCCGCCCTCGACCGCGCGAATGCTGGCCCCGCGGGGCGCCGCGATGTCGACGCCGTGGTGGAAACGGCGGGTCCGCTCGAAGGGATCGCTGCGCTCGCCGAAGCGGGACGTGAGCCGCCCCTCCACCGGAAGCGCGCCGGCCAGCTCGTGCCCGCCAGGTCCGAGAGCCGAGGGGGCGGCCTCGGGGACGACGTGCGAGATGGAGCTCTCGATCATGTCGGCGAAGCCCATGCGCCCCTGCTGGGAGATGCGCGTGGCGATCTCCTCGTCGAGCACGTCACTGAAGAGCTCCATCGCCGACGAGCTGAACAGCCCCTCGGGGACGGTCTTCCGCATCTCCTTGATCATGATCTGCGTCAAGAACGCCTCGAAGGCCTGCGCGGCCTCGCGGGGCTTCATCCGCGCGGCGCCCTCGGCAAAGGCCTTCGTAGGCCCCCGCAGCGGCATCGTGTTCAGCGGATCGATGGTCACAGGACCTCCAGCTCAGCCTGGAGCGCACCAGCGGCGCGGATCGTCAGGAGGATCTGGATGAGATCGCGGGGCTTCACGCCGATGCTGTTGAGCGCCGAGACCAGGTCGGCGATGGTTGCGCCGTCCACGACCTTCAGCTCGCCGTCGGACTCCTCGACGGTGATCTGCGCCTGGCGGGTGACCACGGTGCGGCCTGCGGAGAACGGCGCGGGCTGATCGACCTCGCTGTCGCGGCTGACCTCGATGGACAGTCCACCGTGCGCCACCGCCACCGGGGCGATGCGGACGTCGGCGCCCATCACCAGCGTGCCGGTGCGCTCGTTGAGCACCACGCGCGCGGGAGAGTCGGCCTGGACCTCGATGTGTTCGATCTGCGCGACGAACTCGACCACCCGCTCGCGGTACCGCGCGGGCACCTCGACGGTCACCGTGGCGGCGTCGATCGCGCCAGCCAGCTCAGCCTCGAACGTGGCGTTGATCGCCTCGCTCAGCCGCAGCGCCGTGGTGAAGTCGGGCTCGTCGATCACCCACTCCAGGCTCTCGCGATCGGTGAGGCTGATGCGGTTGGGGTTCTCGCGCTCGACGATCGCGCCCTGGGGCACGCGTCCCACCGTAGGGTGGTTCTTGCGCGAAGTGGACGCGCCGGCCTCGGCCAGGAAGCCGCCGACGACCAGGGGTCCCTGACAGGAGGCGAAGGCCTCCCCGTTGGGCGCGAACAGCGGCGTGAGCTGGAGCACCCCGCCCTCGAGGCTGGTCGCGTCGCCCGTGGAGCTGACCTCGACGTCGAGCTTGTGCCCGGGGCGAGCCGACGCCGGCAGCCGGCCGGTCACCATGACCACCGCCACGTTGCGCGCCAGGATCTCCTCGGTGCTGATCGTGAAGCCCAGACCCTGCAGCCGATTGGTGAGCGCCCGGATGGTCGCCTCGTTCCGACGAGAATCGCCGGTACGGTTGAGGCCGGTGACCAATCCGTAGCCGAGGAGCGCGTTGTCCCGCACCCCATACAGACCGGCCACGTCTTTCACCCGTGCGGCCTCGGCGGCCGGACCGGAGAGCACTACGCTGAGAAGGAGGCTGGCGATCATTGAGGATTCTCCAGGCCGCCAATCGGACTCGGGATCGGGTTCTTTAGGAACTTTCGGGGGGAGCCTGAGAAAGGTCGGCTCGAACGTGACGCAGACCGTGGCAGATCATGTGTCCCTGGACGTCTCTCGTGGGCCGGGCTCAGGAATCGTGGAGTCGTGGTTCGTGGGATCGTGAGATCGTGGAGTCGTGGCTCGTGAGCTCGTGGAGTCGCGAGCTCGCGTCTCCGCGGAATCGACTCCATCAGCACCGAAACACCATCCAACCCAGGATGGAAAGGACTAGAAAGGCCAGGCATGGTCCATCACCCGATGACCAAACCCGGGCCCCTGCTTGTCGCTGACCGTCCCCTGCCCCGAGAACTCGATCCGAGACTCAGCCAGCAGGTGACTCAGCACCGTGTTGTCGGCCTGGATGTCGCGCGGGCGGACCGTGCCGGTGAGCACGAGGTACTGGGTCTCGCGGTTGGAGCGGACCTCCTTCCAGCCCCAGACGATCAGGTTGCCGTTGGTCTTGACCTCGATGACCCGGCAGGTGAGCGTGCCGGTGAGGTTGCCCTCCCGGCGTGTGCTGCCGTCGCCCCTGAACTCGGCGTTGCCGTTGACCGACAGGCCGATCTCGCCGTTGAGGTTGGAGTTGGCGGCGGTGGCGGAGGTGCCCAGGCCGAACAGCGAGCCGATGCCGCCGCCGACGGTGGACTCGCGACTGGCCTCGGTGTCGGCGAGGATCTCGGTGCTCGTCTCCTCGGAGATGTTGACGGTGATGAGATCGCCTACCCGGCGAGCGTTGCCGTCCATTCCGATGAGCATGCGGGCCGAGGTCTCGTTCCACAGGCTGCCGACCGCTGCGACGGCCTCTACCTGGGTCGTTTCGCCGACCGGCGGGGGCTGTGGCGGGGCGGCCAGGGCGGCGCCAGAGACGAAGATTGGGATCAAGAGGGTCATCTCGGACCTCGGGCTTCCACGCGGCCGTCGCGGAGGTAGACCCCCTCGACGACGGTTCCCGTGGCGGTGTTGGCGACGATGACCGACTGACCGACGTAGGCGTCGTCCATCAGCAGGCCGCTGGCGGCGATGGTGAGCGGACCGCGGGAGGCGATCAGCGTGACAGACTCACCGGAGCGCGCGTCCGGAATGGCGCGCACGCTCTGCATCGTGACGGGTTGCCCCGCGCGGAGGGGGATGCGCGCCTCCCAGGGACCGGAGTCTGCGGCGACCGGCGCCCCGGACAGATGGCTGGCGTCGACTCGGGCCGGCGCGAACGCAACAGCGTCTCCCGGACCCACAGCGGCAGAGGCCACCGGCACGGTGATCCAGCGACGGACACGGGATCGCATGCGGGTGCGATCGCAGGGAACGCCCCCGTACCAACCCACCACCGTGACGTTGGCGTGGCCGATGAATCGCTCTCCGGGATCGGTGCGGACCTCCAGCTCGGCCTCCGCGGGGCAGTCCAGCGAGTTGGCGAGACCGAGGTGGAGCACCTCGACGTCGCCAGGGTCGCTGGCGGTCCGCCCCGCGATGTGCTCCACCACCGCGAGCTCCACCTGCCCCAGCTCGAGACCGGCTCGGGTCTCGACGGGGTCGGCGGGCGTCGCCGCGACGGCGGCCAACACGGCGGAGAGCAGAATCATCGATCAGCGCTTGAGGTTGTTGACGAGCGACATCGCCTCGTCGGCGGTCTGGATGACCTTGCTCGAAAGCTCGAAGCTGCGCTGCGCCTGGATCATCGTGATGAGCTCCTCGGCGACGTCGACGTTGGACGACTCGGTGAAGCCCTGCTGGATGTTCACGAAGCCGTCGTCGGCGTCCATGAACTCCGGATCCCCGCTCTCGGGCGTGGCGACGAACAGGTTGCCGCCCACGCTGCGCAGACCGTTGGGGTTGACGAAGTCCACCAGCTGGACCGTGCCGATCGTGACCAGATCGGTCTCGCCCTCGTACTCGACCTGCACGGTGCCGTCAGCGTTGACGAGCACGCGCTGGGCGTCGTCGGGGATGTTGATCGACGGATCGAGGCTCAGGCCGGCGCTGGTGACGAGATCGCCGTCGGCGTTCTTGATGAAGTGGCCGTCGCGCGTGAAGCGCTCGGTGCCGCCTGGGCCTTCCAGCAGAAAGAAGCCGCGATCACCCAGGGCGAGATCGAACTCGTTGCCCGTGTAGGTGAGGTCTCCGTTGGAGAAGTCGCGAGAGACCGACACCAGGCGGGTACCGGTGCCCACCTCGATGTGTACGGGCCGCTGGTTGTCGATCGACGCAGAGCCGATGGGGAGCTGCTGATACAGCAGATCCTCGAAGGTCGCGCGCGACTTCTTGTACCCGGTCGTCGAGACGTTCGCGAGGTTGTTGGCGATGTTGTCGATGCGCGCCTGCTGCGCGTTCATTCCGGTGGCTGCAGTGTACAGAGCTTTCATGGATCAGGTCCTCCCGACCTTCTGGATCTGCGCGTCCATCTGATCCGATGTGCGCAGCGCCTTCTGGAAGATTTCAAACTGGCGTGATGCCTCGATCAGGGTGATCATGCTGGCCATGGGATCGACGTTGGAGGTCTCCAGGGCGCCCTGGAGGACGGTGACCTCCTTCGCGTCGTAGGTGGGGGTCTTCGCCTCCCAGCGGGTGCCGCCCAGGGGCACGACCTCGTCGGCGTCGACCAGCGAGAGCGTGTCCAGCTCGATGCCGGAGGTGGTGAACACCGCGCCGTCCTCGGAGACGCGGATCTCCTCGCCCCAGGGCACCTCGATCGGGCCCGAGCGACCGAGCACTTTAGCGCCGGTGGAGGTCACCAGGTAGTTGAGGTTGTCCAGGTGGAACGAGCCGCCGCGCTGGAGCTGCTTGCCGCCGTCGCCCATCACCTCGAAGAAGCCCCGGCCCTGCAGCGCGAAGTGGTGCTTGTCGCCGTCGAGCTTCACCGAACCGTCGCGCATGTCCGCGCCGTCCTGGGCCGCGCGGAGCTGCGTATTGCCCAGCGACCAGTAGCTGCGCTGCACCGACTCGTAGCGATTCTTGATCGCCTTGAACCCGTCGGTGTTCGTGTTCGCCACGTTGTTGGCGACGGTCTCCAGGGTCCTCCAGGCTGCCTTTGCGCCCGAGAGGGAAGTGTAGATGTCACGGCTCACGAGGCCTCCGCACTGTTGTTGAGGATGGGGTTGTTGGGGATGGGGTTGTTGGGGATGGGGTCGCTGGGGATGGGGTCGCTTGAAGAGGGGGCCCTGCTCATAGGGCTCCCGCCTGGCTGGGCAGATCCTTGGCGGTGAAGTCGCCGAGGTTGAGATGCCCCGAGAGGGTCTTGCGCAGGTCGCGGCGCGCGGCGCTGAGGATCTGGCTGATCCGCGACGGCGTGACGTTGAAGACCTGGGCGATCTCCGCCAGGTTGAGCCCGCGGCCGTAGTACAGCAGGATGCACTGCCGCTTGCGCTCGGGCAGGGCGACGATGGCGCTCTTGAGGTGAGCGCGGGCCTCGGTGGCGAGGATCGCCCGGTAGGCGTCCTGGCCGTCGGTGCCGATGATCGCCTCCGCGAAGCTGCGACCGCCGGCCTCGCTCTCGGGGTCGTCGTTCTCCCAGATGGAGACGTGCGTGACCGGCATCACCCGATTGACCGCCTGCCAGTAGTCCTCCAGATCCATGCCGAGGTGATCGGCGATCTGCTGGGGCTCCGGCGGGTGACCGAGCACCGCGGTGAGCGTCTCGGTGGCGTCGCGGATGCGGCGGGCGAGCTGTCGCCGGTATCGGGTGAAGGAATCACTCTGACGGAGGGCGTCCATCATCGCTCCACGAATGCGGTACTCAGCGAAGGTGCTGAATTGGATCTGGCGGGTGGGATCGAAGCGGTCGAAGGCTTCGAGGAGACCGATGGCTCCGAAGGAGACCAGGTCCTCGATGCTCAGCTCGCAGTCCGGCGGCAGGCGCTCGGACAGCCGGCGTGCCAGCAGCAGGATGCGCTGCCGGAACTTGTGACACATCTGGCCTCTTGTCAGGCCGTCGATGCGCGGCTCGTCATCGGTGACATGGGCTCGCCGGCTGTAGACCGTCGGCTCATCCCCGAGGGGGATGCGGCTTCGGCCGCGGCGGCTCCGAAGAGCTGAAGAACGATTCGAGGTGTACGACATCACGGGCTACCCTCTCCTGCGTCCGCGCAGGGACACCACTGCGACGCGCTCGAGCTGAACGGTCGGGAGGAGCTCTGCTGGGGAAATGATTGGAACGCGCGGAATGACCTCCTCAGTGAGGCGACGCAGCGGACCACGGGCCAGAGGCGGGCACAGCACCACGACCTCGCCGCTGCCCTTCCACTGCTCCGCGGCGTCGCGCAGGCGGGTCAGGAGCTTGCGCGCGTCTTCGGGATCGAGGTTGAGGCTCATCGCGCCGGTGTCGCTGCCCTGGAGTGCGCCGGCGATGGCGTCCTCGGCGTCGGGACCCAGGCCGATGTAGTGAATGGTGCCGGAGGCGTCGGAGTACCGGCGGGTGATGTGCCGGGCGAGGCGCTGGCGGACGAGCTCGGTCAGGGCGTCGGGGTCGCGCAGGCGTCCGGCGTGGTCGGCCAGGGCCTCGAAGACCGTGGTGGCGTCGCGCACGCTGATGCCTTCGCGCAGGAGGTTCCGGAAGACCCGAAGGACGGAGCTGCGGTTCAGCGGATCGGGGATGAGCTCCTCGATGAGGCGCGGGTTCTCCTGCTGGGCCCGCTCGACCACGCCCGACAGCTCCCTGCGTCCGAACAGCTCGTGGCCGTGCAGGTGCAGCAGGTCGATGAGGTGGGTCGTCAGCACGGTGGGCACATCGACCACGGTGAAGCCCTGGGTCTGCGCCCGCATCCGGGAGGTCTCGGGGATCCACCATGCTTCCAGGCCGAACACGGGGTCCTTGCCGCGGATGCCGCGCAGGGAGCCGCGGGCGTCGCCCGGATCGATGGCGAGGAGCTGGCGGGGCATCACCTTGCCGCGCGCGACCTCTTCGCCGCGGAGCAGCAGGCGGTACTCGCCGCCCTCCATGCGCAGGTTGTCGCGCAGGTGCACCGCGGGGACCAGCAGGCCGAGGTCCTGGGCGATCTGCCGCCGGATGCGCTGGATGCGCTCGACCAGGTTTCCGCCCTTTCGCTCGTCGACCAGCAGGATGAGGTCCACGCCCAGCTCGATGGCGAGCGGCTGGATCTTCAGCAGCGCCTCCGTGGGGGGCTCAGCGCTGCTGTCACCCTCGGGCTGCTCCTCGATCTGCGAACGCTGGGGCTCCTTGGACTTCTTGAAGCCGCGCCAGGTCATCACAGACGCCGCGCCGCCGAGCACGAAGAAGGGGATGCGGAAGCCGGGGATGAGCATGAAGCCCAGCAGGAGAGCGGACAGCAGGCCCAGCGCGCGGTGCGACTGGAAGAGCTGGCCCATGAAGAGCTCGTCGAGCGGCGTGTGCTCTTCGCTGTCGTCCGGCACGCGGGTGACCAGCATACCGGCGCCGGCCGAGACCACGAGGGCCGGGATCTGGCTCACCAGACCGTCACCGATGGTCAGCACGGTGTAGTTCTGGAGGGCCTCGCTCAGAGGCATCCCCTCCTGCGCGACGCCGATGATGATCCCGCCGATGATGTTGATCAGCGTGATGATGATGCCAGCGATCGCGTCGCCGCGGATGAACTTGCTCGCGCCGTCCATGGCGCCGTAGAAGTCCGCCTCGCGTGAGATCTGCTGACGACGCCTGCGGGCTTCCTTCTCGTCGATGAGCCCGGAATTGAGCTCGCCGTCGACGGCCATCTGCTTACCGGGCATCGCGTCCAGCGTGAAGCGCGCTGCGACCTCGGCCACGCGGCCGGCGCCCTTGGTGATGACGACGAAGTTGATGATCACCAGGATCGTGAACACGACGAGACCGACGACGTAGCTACCGCCGACCACCACCTGCCCGAAGGTCCGGATGATCTGCCCGGCGGCCGCCTCGCCGGTGGACCCATTGAGCAGGATCAGGCGGGTGCTAGCGACGTTCAGCGACAGCCGGAACAGCGTTGTCGCCAGAAGAACGGTCGGGAAGATCGAGAAATTGACCGGGTTGGCCACATAGAACGTGGTCAACAACACCAGCAGTGACGCCGAGATCGACATCGCCAGGAGCATGTCCAGACCGATCGGCGGGATCGGGACGACCATGATGCCCAGGAACGAGATCAGGACGACCGCGAGGTACAGGTCGCCCTGATTCCCGAGGGTTTCCAGCACCTGACGTGGCTTTGAAACGGTACGAGTAGACATCGAAGCCCCAATCGGATGGGGCGAGGAGATCTTTAGTCCCGCTTCGCTAAATCCCTACTCGGCAGGTTCACCCTCGGTATCCGCGGATGCGGAATTTGAAGGTTCCGCCCCCGCCGCGCGCCGCTGGAGCTCGTCGTAGAGCTCGCGCTTTGGGGTGAAGGACGCCGCTGGAGCGTCTGCTGAGGTGTCTGCCATGCGCGAGACCAGGCGCCCGCCGACCCGCGACGCGAGCTTCTCACCTGCGCGGCGGGCGAAGCGCTTCAGCATGCGTCCGGCCATGGCAGGTGTCTCCCTTCCGATCCCGAGTCTTTGTGATGGGTAACCCGAAGCATGCCGCGCACGTCGCTCGCCAATTTTCGAGAGCAGCGAGGTGGTTCATCGCGCGCCGACGCCTTGACGAAGTCTCCGATCTTCTTAGAGGGCCCGCCATTTTTCGAACCCGGGTCCGCAATGTTCCGCCTCTTGTTCCTCGCGCTGGTCCTCGCCGGCTGGGCCGCCCCCGCGCACGCCCAGTCCTGCGAGAGCCCGCAAGACGCCGCTCGCACCCTCCTCGACTGGCTGCAGCCCGAACGCTGGGAGCCCGACGTCGCCGCCGGCTGCCTCGATCTGGCGCCCGAGCAGGAGGACGGAGATCCCGGAGCGATCGCGGTGCGCCTCAAGCGCGTGCTCGACGCCCGGGGGATCTACGTCCCCACCGATGACCTCTCCCTCGACCCCGACTTCGTGGACAAAGACGGGCAGCACCGCGTGACCCCGGTCACCACCTTCCCGCTGCTCACCATCACGCGGAAGGGCGACCGCTGGCTGATCGGAAGGGCGCTGGTGGAGCGCACCGACCAGCTCTACGACGACACCTTCTCCGGCATCTCCGGCCGGATCCAGCACCTCATCCCCCCCGCGCTCGACGTGAAGATCCTGGGGGTGCACACCTGGCAGGCGGTGTACTTCGTGCTGCTGGTGGCCCTGTCGTGGCTGGCCGGCTGGCTGGCCCAGCTCATGCTGCGCGACCAGATCCTGCGGTTCGCCAGCCGGTTCAAGGTGGCGCTCACCGCGCACGTCGTTCGACGCACCCGCGGGCCGCTGACGTGGTTCGCGGTGTCGGTGGTGTTCATCACCGGCATCGCAGATCTGCAGCTCAGCGTGCGCGCCACCCAGGGGCTGCTGTTCATCGCCAACACGCTGCTCAGCGTCGCGGTGGTGCTGATCGCGGTTCGCCTGGTCGATCTGGGAGCGGACTTCTTCGGTAAGCGGGCCGAGGCCACCGCGACGAAGCTGGACGATCAGGTCATCCCGCTCATCTCGCGGGCCATGAAGTTCGGCCTGTGGGTGCTCGGCGTGGTGTTCGTCGTGCAGAACATGGGCACAGACGTCGGCAGCCTGCTCACCGGTCTGGGGATCGGCGGGCTGGCGTTCGCCCTCGCCGCCAAGGACACCATCGAGAACCTGTTCGGCTCGCTCACCATCTTCATCGACCGGCCGTTCCAGATCGGCGACTGGGTGATCATCGGCGGGAACATCGAGGGGGTGGTGGAGGAGGTCGGGTTCCGCTGCACGCGCATCCGCACGTTCACCAGCTCGGTGATCTCCGTGCCCAACGGCAAGGTGGCCCAGACGACGATCAACAACATGGGCCAGCGGAAATTCCGACGGGTCAAGGCGACGCTGGGGCTGCGGTACGACACCCCCCGCGCCAAGCTCGAGGCCTACGTCGCCGCGATCCGCGCCCACCTCGAGGAGAACCCGGCGGTGTGGAACGGCACCCGCGAGGTGCACTTCGCGGCGTTCGGCGACAGCGCTCTCCAGATCATGATCTACTTCTTCCTGGACGTGCCGGACTGGTCGGTCGAGCTGCGGGAGCGGTCGGCCTGCTACGTCGAGTTCATCCGGCTGGCTGAAGAGATCGGCGTGCAGTTCGCGTTCCCGTCGCAGAGCATCTACGTCGAGGGGACCGGCGGGCAGCAGAGCGTCAGCGCCACCTGGCTCGCCCAATAGAACTACGTGTGCAGAACCTGATGCAGATGAGGTAGGGGAGGTCTGCACCACAGCGCCCCGAACGGGGCCCAGCCCTGGAGGGCCCCCTTGCGCTCCCCTCACCTCGCGCTCCTCGCGCTCGGACTGTTCGCCTGCGTCGACAAAGAAGACGACACCGGGGGCGACGCCACCCACGGCACCCACCACGCGACGACCTCCGCGACGACGTCCACAGCGACCACGTCCACCACGACGTCTACCACGCCCACGAGCGGCGGCGCCCAGGACTCCGACGGTGACGGGCTCACCGATGATCTGGAGGCGTCGCTGGGCACAGACCCCGACAACGCCGACACCGACGGAGACGGCATCTCCGACAGCGACGAGCTGATGCTGGGGACCGATCCCGTCGCGACAGACAGCGACGGCGACGGCCTCTCAGACGGCGACGAGCTGAGCGTCCACGGCACCGATCCCACCACTACAGATAGCGACGGCGACGGCCTCTCAGACGGCGAGGAGATCGCCGCAGGCTCCGATCCCCGCGATTGGGACACCGACGGCGACCAGGTCTCGGACGGCGCAGAGGTCGAGGAGGGCGCCGACCCCCTGACAGCCGACACCGATCGCGACGGCCTCTCCGACGACGAAGAGGCCAAGCTGGGCACCGACCCGGCGCTCACCGACACCGACAGCGACGGTCTCGACGACGCTGACGAGGTGACCTCCGGCACCGACCCGCTCGATGAAGACTCCGACGACGACCTGCTCTCGGACGGCGACGAGGTGGAGGCCGGCACCGACCCGCTGAGCGCCGACACCGACGGCGATGGCTTCTCTGACGGCGAAGAGGTGGGCAGCCTGGGCAGTGATCCGCTGGACGCCACCAGCCCCGTCACCCACCCCTACAAGACCTACGAAGGCAGCCACACCTACCTGTCCGGCAGGTCCACCGATCCCGACGAGCTGGACTGCGATCTGACCTGGAGCGTCTCCGGCACGCCTGTCAACCCCATGTCGACCTCCTGTCCGGACTGCACGTTCACCTTCAACGTCGAATACGGGGAGCCCACGGGCACGGGCGTCGGCGGACGATTCTGCGAACACTACATCGACTACTACCCCACGCAGATCAACATCTCCTTCGTCCCCGACTTCTACGGGTACGGCCCCGCGTGGCTCGCGGCCGTCTACGGCACCTACTACTACATGGGCCCCGCCGAGCTGACGACGATGCCCGACAAGAGCCTGGAGCTCCGCTACCGCAACCAGGGGGCCGTCGCGTACGAAGTCGGCGGCTACTACTACACCGACTACGACTACGGCTCCGCCACCATCCGCTAGCCCCGAGCACCTGAATGAACCGCCTCCTCCTCCCCGGTCTGCTCGCCCTGCTGGCCTGCGAAGACAAAGAAGACGACACCACCGCCCACACGGCGACCTCCGCGACCACGACGTCAGCGACCTCTACAGCGACGACGTCTACAGCGACCTCCACAGCGACCTCCACCACGGCGACCACGACCGGCGGCACCACCGAGCCGGCGATGGTCGACTCAGACGGTGACGGCCTGAGCGACGACGCAGAGGCGGCGATCGGCACCGATCCCAACGACGCGGACTCCGACGACGACGGCCTGACCGACGGCGAGGAGCTGCGTGAGTACGGCACCGATCCCATGCGGGCCGACTCTGACGGCGACGGCCTGACCGACGGCGAAGAGGTCCTCGAGCACGGCTCCGATCCGATCTCCTTCGACACCGACGGCGACGGCCGCACCGACGGCGATGAGGTCGCCGACGGCAGCGATCCCAACGTCCCCAACCCCGGCGACACCGACGGCGACGGATGGCTCGACGAGGACGAGGAGCTCGCCGGCAGCGATCCGGAGAACCCGTTCTCGTGGCCCTTCGGCACCGGCCAGTGGCCGGACTTCTCCGACACCGCCGCCGCCGATGGCGTGGTGGGCAGCGGCTACGGCATCGGCGACATAATGCCGGACTCCACGCTGATGGATCAGTTCGGCAACGACGTGAGCCTGTACCAGTTCTATGGGTACATGATCATCCTGGAGTTCGGCGCAGGGTGGTGCGGGCCCTGTCAGTCCGCGGCCCCCGAGAGCCAGATCATGTGGGAGGAGTACCGAGAGCAGGGCGTGGTGGTCATCCATGTGATGACCGGAGACTGGTACGACGACCCGCCCGATCAAGCGTTCTTGATGGAATGGGCGACCGACTTCGGGCTCGATCTGCCGGTCCTCGGCGGAGACGAGAACGTCGGCGACGACATGTACTGGAGTTTCGAGGACGCCGGCACCATCGAAGCATACATCCCCGCCTTCGTGATCATCGATCGGCAGATGGAGATCTACGACGGCTGGACCGCTTGGAGCGAGACGATGTACGACGACGCGCTGGAGGATCTGCTGTGATCTCCCCCCGCACACCGCTGCTGATGATGGCGCTGCTGGCCTGCGTCGACAAAGAAGACGACACCGGGGGCGACGCCACCCACGGCACCCACCACGCGACGACCTCCGCGACGACGTCTACAGCGACATCCACAGCGACCACGTCCACCACGACGTCCACCACCCTCACGGGCGGGAACGCGCATGACTCCGACGGTGACGGGCTCACAGATGATCTGGAGGCGGTCTTCGGCTCCGATCCGCAGTCTGCAGACTCTGACGGTGACGGGCTCTCCGACGCCGAAGAGCTGGTCGCCGGCACGGATCCGAACAACAGCGACACCGACGGCGACGGCCTCTCCGACACCGAAGAGGTCGAGACCCACGGCACCGATCCCACCTCCGCCGACGTCGACGAGGACGGGCTCTCCGACGCCGACGAGCTCGCGGCCGGCACCGACCCGTGGAACGCAGACACCGACGGCGACGGGCACACCGACGGCGATGAGCTGGAGGAGGGGGAGGATCCCCTGGTGGCGGACACAGATCGCGACGGGCTGACCAACGAGGAGGAAGCCAAGCTGGGCACTGATCCCGCGAACGCCGACTCCGACGGCGACGACATCGACGACAAGGAGGAGGTGGAGACCGGCACCGATCCCCTCGACGAAGACTCCGACGACGACGGCCTCACCGACGGCGACGAGGTGATCCGGATCGGCACCGACCCGCTGAACGCAGACACCGACGGCGACGGCTACTCCGACGGCGAGGAGGTCGAAGGAGACCACGACCCCTTCGATCCGGAAGACCCCGCGACCAACCCGTACACGACCTTCGAGGGATCGCAGACCTACGTGTACGGGTTCGCCGAAGATCCGACCGACTACAACTACTGTGACATGGCCTGGACAATCTCCGGCGCGCCGGTCGATCCGCTCCCGGGCAACTGCTACGACTGCCCGTTCGCCTTCGAGATCACGCCGACCACCGTGCGCAGCGAGCACGACGGCTCGTGCGACACCTACTGGCTCGACTACTACACCAGCTTCACCAGCATCTCCTACGCCTACACCGACGACTACTATGGGTACGGTCCGACGTGGCTGTTCGGCATCTACGGCGGCTACTACTACTGGGGATCAGCCGAGCTGACGGAGCGCCCGGGCAGCGCGGAGTTCACCTTTGAGTGGGGAGCCTACTATCAGTACCCCTACGCCAGCTACTACTACACCAACTTCGAGCAGGGCTCCGCAGTTCTTGAGTAGGACTGATCTGACTTGAGTAGGGCTGACCCTGAGCAGGCCTCTACACGGTGCGTCCCTTCCAGCGCGCCGTGCCCCGGGTGATCCGCACGGCCGAGCCGACCAGGATCACGCTGAGTATTATATTGCCCAATATCAACGTGGTCCCATACTTCGGGTCGTTTCCGAACGTGACATCGCCGTATAGTCGAAGACACTGAAGAGACGTCACCACCGCGAGGCTCAGCCAGAGCCACTCCATCGGCAGCAGACCCAATGCAGCGAGCGGAACGACCAGGTACGGGATCTGCACCATCAGGAGCTGCGCCAACAGCAGCGCTCCCAGCGTTCCCCACGAGTGCTTGAGGCCGGCGAAGAGGTTCTTGGTCCAGCCGTCCCAGATCTCGCCCAGCGAGCTGTACATCCGGCACGCGAACAGCGAGGACATCCACAGCAGGTGGTACGGCCCCCCGGACGAGACGACCGCGCGGGCCATGCCCACGTCGTCCAGCACGTCGCTCTTGACCGCTGCGTGCCCGCCTATCTCCTGGTAGCGGCTGGCCCGGAGCAGGATGAACTGCCCGTTCGCCATGACGTGCTCGGGCTCCGTGCGCTCCGGATCGTTGTGCTTGTTGACGTCGTTGCCCGCCAGGATCAGCCCCCCCACGGCCGGCTGGATGACCTTCTCCCAGAAGCCGTCCATCTCCAGCGCGCCCAGGCCCGAGACCATGTCGAGCTCGTGGCGCTGCGCCCAGCCCACCGCCGCGGCCGCCGCATGTGGATGAAGCCGAACGTCGGCGTCGATGAACAGCAGCCACTCCGCGCCGGCCTCCAGGGCCTTCCGGGCGGCCCGCTCGCAGGCCCACGCCTTGCCAAGCCAGCCCTCGGGCAGGGCCTCGCCGCCGGTCAGCACCGACAGGCGGGGATCGGCGGCTTTCTGCGCCAGGATGCGCGGGGTGGCGTCGGTGCTGCCGTCGTCGAGCACCACCACGTCGAATCCCGCGAGATCCTGAGCCAGCACCCGGTCGAGGCAGGTGCCGATGTTCGCCGCCTCATCGCGCGCGGGGATCACCACGGTCAAGCGGACGGGCTCCTCCGGACCCGGGGACTCGGGCCCGATGCGGTACTCCCCGCGGGCGCGCCGGACGGCCATCTTGATCAGCAGGCTCGTCCACAGCAGGGCCGAACCGCCCAGCCAGCAGCGCGCCGCCCAGAGAGCCGGGGTCGTCTCCAGAACGTCGATCATCCCCATCGCCTCCCCGGTGCATCGCCTCCTTATTCCGCCCGCGGCGCTGTGGGGCAGCCCCCTCCCCCACGTGGATCGCGGATCGCGGTCCGAGGAGTCGCGGGTCGTGGACACCGGACCGTCGTGGAGCGATCGCGGATTCGTGGATCGGCGAAATCGCGGTGCAGATCAAGCGCGAGTCGAGGAGTCGAGGAGACGCGGAGTCGAGGAGACAGGGGGCACGGTCGGTTTCGCGTGTCCGCGCCTTGCGGAACCGCGAATTCACGACTGCACGGTTTCTCGATTTCGCGTCCCTCGATTGCACGAACCGCGGCTCCGCGAAGCCACGATCCGCCTGATGGGTGGAGGGCGCCGGCTCAAGCCAACGCGGATCACAGAGCCGCAGTCGGTCAGCCCAGGGCCGCTTCCAGCCGCTCACACACGCTGCGAATGACCTTGATCCGAGCGTACGACTTGTCGTTGCCCTCGACCAGGATCCACGGCACCTCCGACGTGGACGTACGCTCGACCATGTCGTGCACCGCCAGCCGGTACTGCCCCCACTTCTCGCGGTTTCGCCAATCCTCATCGGTGAGCTTCCACCGCTTGAACGTCGTCTTCTCGCGCTCCTTGAAGCGCTCGAGCTGCTCATCCTGCGTGATGTGGATCCAGAACTTGAGCAGCACGGTGCCGTGGGCGACGAGCTGGTGCTCGAACTGGTTGATCTCGGCGTAGGACCGGCGCCACTCGTCCTCGCGGGCGAACCCCTCGACGCGCTCGACGAGCACGCGCCCGTACCAGCTACGATCGAAGATCGTGATGCGACCGCCGCGCGGCAGGTGACGCCAGAAACGCCACAGGTAGTGGTGAGCGCGCTCCTCGTCCGTGGGAGCGGCGATGGGGATGATCGAGACGTGCCGAGCGTCCAGCGCGCCGGCGATGCGGCGGATGGCGCCCCCCTTTCCCGCAGCGTCCGCCCCCTCGAAGACGATGATGGTCGAGAGCTTCTGGGCGTGGGCCTGCCGCTGGAGCAGGTTGAGCTTGCCCTGGTAGTGCGCGAGCTGCTCCTTGTAGTCGGCCTTCTCCAGACGCTTGCTCATGTCCAGGCTGGACAGCACCGTCAGGGGGTGCTCCTTGCGCACGTCGTCTGAGGACTCCCCTTCGCTCTGCCCGTCCGCCAGCGCGAGCCGATCGAGCGCGCTGACGTCCCAGGCCGGCGCAGCCCCGTCGTCCTCCGGCACGCTCACGGTCCGCAGCGCCTCCTCCTTGGCCTCGGCGCGCAGGTGCCGCTGCATCGCCGCCAGCAAGCGCTCGCCCACCGCGAGGCTGCGGTAGTGGGCGTCCTCACCTTCGATGATGTGCCACGGCGCGCTCCCGGTGGAGGTGCGGATGACCAGCCGCTCGGCAGCTGAGACGAAGCCGTCGTACATGCGCCAGTGCCGCCAGTCTCGCTCGGTGACGCGCCAGCTCTGCAGGGGGTCCTGCTCCAGGGACTGCAAGCGCCTCTTCTGAGCCTCCCGGCCGAGGTGCATCCAGAATTTCAAGATGAGGACCCCGTCGTCCACCAGGGTCTCCTCAAAGGCGAGGATCTCGTTGATCGCATCCTCGAAGTGCGACGGCTCGCCGCCGTAGACGCGGCCGAGCAGCGGACGGGAGTACCAGGCGCTCAGCATCAGGCAGATCTGTCCGCGCGGCGGGAGATCGCGCCAGAAGCGCCAGTACTCGGGCCGCTCCTGCTCCTCGTCGCTGGGGTCGAGGTAGGCGCGGGTCTGCATCCAGCGGGGGTCCATCCACGAATTGAGCAGGTTGACCGTCTCCCCTTTTCCCGCGCCGTCCACGCCGGCGAACAGCACGACGACGGGGAAGCGCGCGCTGCGCAGGGCATTCTGGGTTGTGAGCAACATCTCTCGGAGCGGCGTCAGGCGCTGCTTGTAGACCTTCCGAGAGACCTTCCTACCGAGCTCAGCGGTCTCGAACATGGCTCCTCCGGGGCGTGGTTGCGTCCACCCTACTCTCTTCGGCTGCCCGCGGCGCCTGCGCTGTCACTGGGCTGACTCCGGGCAGGCTGCCCTGCTTCGCCGGCGCGGTCCATCGAGGCGGTGATTCGCGCCCACTCGATCTCGCCCAGCGTGATCACCGGGTCCTTGACCTGCCCCTCGGGGGCGCCCGCGGCCACCCGCAGATCGCGGAACGCCTGGAAGGTGCCGGGCGGCGCGACCCGCAGTGTGGGCGTCCCCAGCCGCTCCGAGCCGCGCTTGCCGTCGTACTCCAGGTTGATCGCCCGCAGCGCCGCGTCGAAGCGCGCCGGGAGGTCTCCCGGGGGCTCCACCATGCGATCCCCGCCGGCTCCGCGCTCGACGACCAGTTCGACCGCCGGCACCTCTCCCATGATCAGCCGCGTCGTGAACCCGGGGGTCCGCCAACCCGGCCGCCCGCCCTGCGGTGTCCCCGTCAGGATCGACGTCGCCCTCCGCATCGCCTCAGAGACCTGATCCTCGGTGACCTTCTCGCCCGTGGCGTTGAGGTAGCGCCCGGCCTTGCCCAGAAAGCGCACCACCGGCGTGGCCTCGCCGCCGCTGTGAATACAGCGCCCCACCACCTCCAGCCGATCGGCGATGTCGTAGCGATACAGCCCGGCCTCGGTGGTGAGCACCAGCCGCACCTGCTCGCCGACCTCCAGCTCCCAGCCCCACCGGGGGGTGCCGTCTTCGGACAGGAACTCCAGCACATGCCCGAGGTTCCACAGCACCCCCGCCGGCCCGAACGACCGCGACAGGGGAATGGCGAAGAAGCCCTCGGAGGCCGTGATGCCCACCTCGCGCACCGGGACGTCGGCCCCCAGCGCCTCCGGCAGCCGCGCGCAGAAGTACGCTGCGGGTCCCGCCGTCCAGCAGTTGATCGCCGCCAGGGGCCACAGCTTCGCGGGGCGCCAGTCTTCGGGGACCGGCCGGCGCCGGAGACGCCACTCCAGCCGCCGGCGGACCTTCTTCGGCAGATCGCGCGCCGGTCCGTGCCGCAGCGTGCCGTCCGCGAGGTCGCGGCTCAGGGGCTCGCGCCACTCCCGCAGCCGTCGACACAGCAGCAGCACCGTGGACGGATTGGCGGTGCTGATGGTGGTGAGCGGGGCCTGGAGCGCGAACCGCAGGATGGCGTACTGCCGCACCTGCGGGGGCTTCAGGCAGAACACCGCGTAGGGCACGGGGTAGCGCAGCCGCAGCCACCAGGGCTGCGCGAGGATCATGCGGCCGGTGTTGCTGCCGATGGGCAGCCCGCCGGGGCTGTGGGCATGCACCGCGGGAGACACCACGGTGAGGGCCTTGCCCTTGGTGACCGCCTCCTGCTCCTGGACCATTCCGAGCACCCACAGCGCCTGGGCGTCCGCCACCCCCTTCGCCCAGGTCTTCGTGACGGGAAGGTGCTTCGGCTTCCCCGTGGTGCCGCTGGTCTCCAGCAGCATGGTGACGCGCTCGGTGGTGAGCACGTCTGCCTCACCGTCGGCGATCCGATCGAGCCACGGCAGGTGGCCCGCGTGATCGCGGATCGGCACGGCCGCGCGGAGGTCTTCGAGCGTGCGCACCCGGTCCAGGTCGTGCTCCGCCCCGAAGGCCGAGCCGCGCGCGCGCTCGAGGATCACGTCCAGTCGAGCCTGCTGCGCCTCCCTGGGGTTCTCCAACGACGCCAGGAACCCCTGAACCAGCCGGTCCTGCATCCCCCGAAGGAACTGGTAGGCGTTGTTGCCCTTCCGCGGAAGGTCGATGGAGAAGGGGGCGGGCACCGCGTTAGCTTATGCGTCCGCGGCGGCCGCTGCCATTGACATGACAACGGCACGTCGGTACGCTCCTCGGGCGGTTCTCCCCCGCCCTCTCCACCCAGGAAGGTGGCCGATGAAGACCGGCGACATCATCCGGGACGACCGGGGACGCTCCTTCCAGGTCGGCCAGCCCCTCGGCCGCGGCCTGTGGGGCAAGACCTTCGCCGCGCGCGACGAGGCCGACGGCTCTCAGGTGGCCCTCAAGGTCTCCCTCCAGCCCGTAGACCTCCCCGGCCAGGACGAGGTGCTCGTGGCGGCCTGCCGCGAGATCGCCTCCGAGCAGGCGCGCCTCCTCGAGTCCACTCGCCTGCCCGGCCTCATGCGCCTGGAAGCCCGCTTCCAGCACGAAGGGGCGTCTGGCCTGGTGCTGCCGCTGTACCGCCACGGCCTCATGCAGCCCGCCACGACCTCGCTGCAGGAGACCCTGGCGACCTGCCTGGACATCACGCGGCGGCTCATCGAGCTCTCGCCGGTCATCGCGTTCCACGGCAACCTCACGCCCACCAACGTCTTCTGGTCGGCCGATCGCTCCGACATCGCCTTGTCCGATCCGGTCACGCCCACCTTCCGCCGATACTTCTCGGCGCTGCGGCAGGCCGCCGGAGATCTCCAGCCGTTCCGCCCTCCCGAGGTGCGCTCCGCGCTGGGGCAGGTGCCCATCGGCGTCGCCACCGACACCTACGCGCTGGCGATGATGCTGTTCCGCGCCGCCATCTCCATCCCCGGCACCGGCGGGCTGGAGCGGATGTCTCCCTCGGCGGGCGAGGGGCTCGACAAGCAGACGCTGGCGGTTCTCAAGGACCGCGTGCTCAATCGGCTGAAGGGCGAGCCCAGCAACCCGCGCTTCCACACGCGGCTGGCCGGGCAGCTCTCCACCATGCTCAACCGCGCCCTGAGCGCGCAGACCAGCCCGTCGCCGCCGTACCGCTTCCGCACCATCCGCGAGTTCGATCAGCGCTGCGCGACAGTGCTGGCGCTCGTGCATCCCACCATCACCCACGTCGGGCGCCTCATCCTCAACGAGCGCCCCGGCTCGGCGGGCTTCCAGACCGACGACACCGTGTCGTTCTCCTGCACCGTCGCCGCCTCAACGGGCGTCGACAACCACGAGGAGATCGCCTGCGGGCTGGCGGTGTTCGACACCGATCGCGGCGAGCGTCTGCGTGACGTGGCCTGCACCTTCTCGGTGACGCGCCACCCCAGCGGGCGGTTCCGGTTCGGTTTCCAGGTCAGCGATCTACCGCCCGGCGCCTACCGGGTGCGGGTGGCCTTCGCCATCCGCGAGTCTGGCGAGCCGCCGTCCACCGCCGAGTCGCCGTTCACGGTCCGCCCCGCGCCGGGGTACGTGCCGCCCCGCGCCGACCTCCCGCCGGCTCCGATCCCGTTCAACCCGCACCTCCAACAGACCCGGCAGCCGCCTCCTACCCACCCCGGCGACGTCATCGCGGGTCCGTTCCCCGCGCGCGGCACCTCCCCCAGCGTGGCCACCACGCCCGCGCCTCAACCCATCCTCCCGCAGCAGCCGGAGGAGTCGCGGCCGCCGCGGGTCGCCGCGGCTCACAGCAGCACGGTTGTGGACGATCGGCCGCTGCAGCCGCACGACACCTCGACCGCCGAGCCGCCGATCCCCTACCCGCACGTCCGCGCCGGCCGGGGTCGTCCCCCCGAGCCCGTCGCCCGCGAGATCCACCATCGGCCGGCGCCCCCGCCCACGACCCCCGCCCCGCGACCCACCCGCCCGTCAGTCGCTCCCCCGCCGCCGCAGCCGGCCATCGCGGGGGCCACATGGAGCCCGCTGCCGGAGCCGCTGGAGAACCTGATCATCCGCAAAGCGGAGCCTGAGTCCGAGCCCAAGCCGCCGTCGGTCGCGGACGAGCTGGAAGACGATCGCGACTGGCCGCTCGGCGAGCAGATCAGCGACTGGGCGCACTGGCTGGTGGCGAAGCTCAGCGGCGACGCCTACCTGATGTTCATCGCCATCGCGGTGGTGGTGATCGTGGTGCTGCTGATGATCCTGATGGCGGTGAGCTGAGCAGGTCGCTCAGATCGCGAGGACCGCCACGCCTTCGTACCGGCGGATCGACGCGTCGTGGGTCATCAACGTGCAGCCCGTGACCTGCGCCTGTGCGATCAGCAGTCGGTCGAACGGATCCCGATGATGCATCGGCAGATCGCCGACCGCCTCGGCGTGCTGGACCGTGATCGGTAGCGTCTCGAAGCCCTCATCAGCGATGGCTGCCGCGACCGTCCCGTCGAAACGCAGGCGGCCGAGGCCCTGCTTGATCGTGATCTCCCATGCGACGACAGCGCTGATCAACACATCGTTCTCGGGGTCCATGATGGCCGCACGCGCCGCCGCGGAGAGCTCGGGTGCGTCGAGACGCCACCACAGGAATGTGTGGGTATCCAACAGGAGCCTCAACGCGACGCCCCCAGCGCCGTGAGAAGCTCATCGGGCAGCGGCGCGTCGAAGTCGTCACCGATGGCGATGGTACCGCGGCCGCGGCCCGGCCGTCGCGGTGGTCGCTCCAGGGGAACCAGCCGCGCGAGCGGACGGCCCGCCTTCGCGATGATGATCTCCTCTCCAGCAGCCGCGCGGTCTACGAGCGCCGACAGGTGGGTCTTGGCTTCGTACAGATTGATCGAACGCATCGGCCCCTTCCTCACCCCCACGGTAGGCGCCGCGCCATGGTTGGTCAAGTTGGTCAACCCCCGCCGAAGGAGTCACCGCCAGCGTCACTGTGAGGCGCTGCGCCCCAGACCCACGAGGTAGAACTCCCGGGTCTGCTTGCGGCAGGCCTTCGGTCGTACCCGCTTCACCTTGCCGAACAGGGCGCGCATATCCATGGTGAACCCGTGCGCCTCCTCCCCGTCGAACACCTTGACGACGAAGTGGCCCCCGAGCCTGAGCACGGCTGCGGCCCGCGTGAGCGCCATCCGGGCCAGCTCCACCTGCCGGACGTGATCGCCCAGCCGGTTGCCGGTGGTCCGCGGCGCCATGTCGGACATGACGAGATCGGCCGGACCGCCCAGGGCCTGTCGCAGCGCGTCCTCGGAGATCTCCAGGGCGGAGCCCACCAGCAGCGTTCCGGGGTACTCAGCGACGGCGGTGAGGTCGACACCCACCAGACGGGTGCCGCGGCGCTTGCGGTGGACGTACTGCGACCAGCTCCCCGGCGCGCAGCCCAGGTCGAGCACCCGTCCGCCACCCCGGGGCAGCACCCGCAGGCGATCGTCGATCTCGGAGAGCTTGTAGACGCTGCGCGCGGCGTAGCCCTCGCGCTTCGCCCGCAGGCCCCAGTGATCCTGTGTCTTGCGACGATCGGAGGCGCGGCCGCTCATCGCTCACAGGCCCGGCAGATCGCCTTCCACACCTGCGGAACGCCGATCTTCTTGAGCGCGGAGAAGCCGATCGGGGGACCGGCCAGCCCCAGGCCTGCGCCCAGCGCCGCCAGCGTGCGGACGCGGCGGGCGGGCTTGATCTTGTCGACCTTGGTGGCGACGACCAGGGCCGGGCGCGCCGCGGCGCCGAGCTGATCGAGCAGCGCGAGATCCAGCGGCTGGGCGTCGCGGCGGCTGTCCACCAGCACCACCACCAGGCGCAGGGTGTCGCGCCGGGCGATGTACCGGGAGGCCATGGGAGCCCACGAATCGCGGAGCGTCTGCGAGACCCGCGCGAAGCCGTAGCCAGGTAGATCGGCCACCGACAGCCAGCTGTCGACCTCGAACAGGTTGACCGCCCGGGTGCGTCCGGGGGTGCCGCTCACGCGGGCCGCGGACTTGCGCCCCAGCAGGGTGTTGATCGCGCTGGACTTGCCCACGTTGGACCGGCCGACGACGGCGATCTCGGGGAGGCGACCGGCGGGCAGATCCACTGGAAAGCTGCCGATGAACCGGACGTCGCCGGGGGGCCAGGACCGGCCCTTCCTGGCTCGGCCGGACGTTCTGGACATGGTCGGGTACCTTGTTGGTTAGAGGGTGGAATCGCGAGCGGAGGAGCGGTGGCCACTTTCTCCTGGGCGCGCCCGGCACCGCTGGAGATCACGCGGCAGCTGCCCGCGTCCCAGCGCATCTATCTCATCTCGGACCTGCACCTCGGCGACGGCAGTCGTTCGGACTCCTTCCTGGGCAAGGACAAGGAGCTGATCGCCTTGCTGGAGCGGGTCCGGGAAGAGGGAGCGCACCTGGTCATCGCAGGTGACGCCATCGACTTCTACCAGGCCTTCACGATGAGCCGGGTGCTCCGAGCGCACGCGCGGCTGATCGGTGAGCTCGCGCGGATGGCCGAGCGCGGGGGCGTCACGTACATCTGGGGCAACCACGACTACGACATCGCGCTGTTCCGAGACGTGCTGCGGTTCGAGGTCTGCTCGACGCTGCGGATCGGCGACGACGTCATCGTCAGCCACGGCCACCAGTACGATCCCTTCATCGGCCCCACCGTCGATCAAGTCCACATCTCCACGTTCGTCCACCACCTTGTCGAGCGCGCGCTGGACTCATGGATCCGGCTGCCGCTGGAGAATTTCTACACCGGACCGGGGCGGGCGGCGTTCTGGGTGTTTCACAAGTTCGCGCTGGTCATCCTCGGGCTGCATGCCGTCGCGGCGAAGCTGGGCTTTCCAGGCGCGCTCGCCGGGGCCAGGAGAGCGATCTGGTATTGGTCCCAGAACCAGATCGGTGACCCGGGCTGCCTGCTGCGCGGGGTGCAGGACTTCCTGCCGGCCACCGACTACCGCTGGCTGGTGGCCGGTCACTCGCACCTGCCGGGCAAGGTGGAGCTGACGCCCGGACAATTCTACGTCAACACCGGGAGCTGGACGTACAACTCAGCGCAGTACGCGATGTGGGACGGCGCAGAGTTCATCGTCAGGGATTGGATCAGCGGACGCGTATACGACGACGCCGCGTATCGGCCGCTGATCGACTCACCACTCAACGACATGGGCGTGCTGGAGTGGTGGCGAGAGAACTACCTGGGTTGGTTTCGGTTTCGGGCTGGTGAGGCTCGGCAGCAGCACACGACCGCGGTCGGGTTGCCTGAGCACACGCGTCTTTGAGCGTTCGGGGCGTGCATCTTCGGATTCGAGGAGGCGGCCGGTTCCGCGTCCACGATTATTCGGACCCGCGGAAGCACGGCTTCACGGTTCATCGGTCCGCGATTCCACGAGACCACGCTCTCACGACTCCACGACTCCACGATCCGCGGATGCGGCGTTGGCGGCGTCACCTGCGGACCGGCGGGCGCCAACCCTCGTGGTCCGTGGATCGTGGAAACGCGGACACGTGGATCGCGGTTCCGCGGAGACGTGGTTCGTGTTTCCGCGGAACCGCGAGGTCGTGGGTCCGTCTCTCCGCGAAATCGAGGAGGCGACCGGTCTCGCGTTGTTTCAGAAGCACGGCTTCACGGCTCACCAGTCCCGCGCTCGCCGCGAGACCACGTCTGTTCGTCTCTACGATCCACGGACCGATGCGGGCGTCTCCCAGAGACACCGCCAAAACACAATCTAAATAGCCAGCAACCAGGCCAACCCAGCCACCGCCGCCGCCCCCTCCCGCAGACTCTCTGGGTCCACCTTCTCCAGCGTGTCGGCCCACGTATGGTGAACATCGAAATAATGCGTGTCGTCCGGCCGCAGCCCGATCACCAACGTCCCGTGCGCCTTGAGCGGCCCGATGTCGGCGCCGCCGCCGCCCTCGGAGATCGGCATTCCCAGCGGCGCGGCGGTCTGCCGTAGCCAGGCCATCTGCTCCTCGGTACCCCCGGCCGACCACGCCAGCGGCCACCCCCCGCCCAGATCGCTCTCGATCGCGGCGACGTGACGCTCGCCGGCGTGCTCGGACGCGTAGGTGCGCCCGCCGGCCAGTCCGTTCTCTTCGTTTGTGTACAGCACCACCCGGATGGTGCGCCCCGGGGGCTCATCCAGCGCGCGGATCAGCCGCAGCGCCTCGATCACCTGCACCACCCCGGCGCCGTCGTCGTGCGCGCCCTGCCCGACGTCCCACGAGTCGAGGTGGGCGCCGATCAGCACGATCTCCTCGGGGCTACGCGCGCCGGTGATCTGCGCGAGCACGTTGTGACTCTGCGCGTCTGGGAGGGTCTGTGCGCCCATCTCCAGCCGCACCTGCACCGTCTCGCCGGCTTCGGTCAGCCGGGCGATCATCGCGGCGTCCTCGGTGGTGATCGCCGCAGCGGGGATCTTCGGCTTCTTCGGGTCGTACCGCAGCGCGCCGGTGTGGGGTGTGTACAGCGAACGCGTGGTGACGGAGCGCACCAGCGCAGCCCGAGCGCCGTGCTCGGCGGCCGCCGAGGCGCCGTTTCCGCGGTAGGCCACCGCCGGCCCGTAGCGCTTGTGGGTGGGCGATCCCTCGGCCATGGGCACGTTGTACAGCACCACCTTGTCGGCCACGTGCGGACCCAGCTCGGAGAAGTCGGAGATCACCACCACCGGCGCCTCGACCGGCCCGTCGGTGCCGATCGACCGCCCGAGGCCCAGCATCGCCAGCGGGCGGACGACAGGAGCCAGCATCTGCAGCGACTCCTCGCCGCGCTGCCAGACCGGCACGGTCACCGGCTCGCGGGCGACGGCCTCGTGCCCGTCCTCGCGCAGGACGCCCTCGGCCCAGACCGTCGCCGCCGCGAGCGAGTCCGAGCCGGCCAGGCGGTGACCGATGCCGTCGCACAGCGCCTCCAGGCGCTCCCACGCCCGGCTGTCGGTGCGCGCGGCGGTCATGAGCGCGCCGAGCGCGTCGGTGGCGCCCGGCGCGACGACCGGAGGCCCCGCGGGGATCACCGACGGCGGCGGCGCGACCGCGGGTGGCGCGCAAGCGGTGGAGAGCAGAGCGGCGACGCACGGAGACAGCGAGCGGAAGAAGCGCATGGGGCCGTCTATCACCCCGAGATGACTGGCCGCGATGATAGGGGCCGGCGCGTGTGACCCGCGCCCCCCCGGATGCCGGTATGCTCATCCCGCTCTTGATCGCTGCTGCGGCGCAGGCTGCCGGCGTACACACGGGGATCCCCGTGCGGGGTGTACCCAGCCTGTCGGAGCCGTACTTCGACTCCGCTGCGCGGGGATGGACTGCGTCGTTTCCGTCCGGGCTGGCCCGTGTCTATGTGGGACGTGACGAGGCCGCGACCATCGCCTGGTTCATTCGCACAGCCGCGCAGATGGCGAAGCACAAGCCCGAGCCGCTCGACGGCGTGGGCGACGAGGCGCTCGTCAAGGACGACGCGTTCCTCCTCACGCGCGACGGCAACGTCGGCGTGCTGATCGAGTGCACCGCGGGGGCCCGCGCCCGCGCAGCGCAGCTCCTCGCGGCCATCTCCGACACCCCCTCACCCTGGCCCCTGCCGCCGGTCGTCCGACCGCTCACCGAAGACCGCTGGGCCGTCGAGGCGCCAGGCGCCGAGCACCTGTCGTGGGTCGGTGGGACGCGGGTGGGTTGGAGCGGGCTGGTATTCTCCGCCCCACCCGAGCGCGTGGTGGCGTGGGACGAGTGGGGACGCGCCGCAGTGCAGCGCCTCGACGCCACGGGCGCCCCCCTCCCTCCAACCGGCCCGGCCGCAGAAGACACACAGCGATGATCGAACTGCTTCAACAGCCCGACAGCTGGCTCGCGCTGGCATCCCTGACCCTCCTGGAGATCGTCCTGGGGGTGGACAACATCGTCTTCATCGCCATCCTGACGGCGCGGCTGCCCGCGGCGCAGCAGCCGGCGGCCTACCGGCTGGGACTGGGCGCGGCGCTGATCACCCGACTCGCCCTGCTGGGCGCCATCAACTGGGTGATGGGATTGACGGAGCCGCTGGTGACTGTGATGTCGCGCACAGTCTCAGGCCGCGAGCTCATCCTGCTGGGGGGCGGACTGTTCTTGATCGCCAAGGCCACCCACGAGATCTACGAGAAGGTAGAGACCGCCGAACACGACGACGCGAGCGGCGGCCGCGGCGGCGGGTTCGCGATGGTGATCGTGCAGATCATGATCCTCGACATGGTGTTCTCGCTCGACTCGGTGATCACCGCCGTGGGGATGGCCGACGAGTTCGCGATCATGGCGACCGCGATGATCATCGCGGTGCTGGTCATGCTGTTCTTCGCGCAGCGTATCGGCGACTTCGTCAACGCCCACCCGTCGATGAAGATCCTCGCCCTGAGCTTCCTGCTGCTGATCGGCGTGCTGCTGACCGCCGAGGGCCTGGGCCAGCACGTCTCCAAGGGGACGATCTACATGGCGATGGGCTTCGCGCTCATCGTCGAGCTGCTCAACATGCGGTTCCGGCAGAAACACACAGCCTGAGACACAGCGCTTGAGACACAGCGCCTGAGACACGAAGACTGAGCCACGCCCGCTCAGACGGCATTTGAAAACGACGCTTCGCATTGTATCAAATGTATCAAAGCCCTCTTCGCCGGACTCATCTGGGGGCTACGGCCCCGTTTGCCGCGCCTGCTGCGCGGGCGAACCGCTGCGCGGGCCGCCGACAGAGCGATGAAAGTCCGCGGACTTTCAACGCCCTCTCAAGGCAGATCAGGCAGCGTATCCATCAGCGCGACGTTGCCGAACCAGACACCCAGATCGGTGTTGACCTGCCAGACCACCTCGCCTTCTGGCGTCACCTCGCGCATCTCGCCCATGCCCCCGAAATTGACGAACGTGTTGCCGCTGGGAAGACGGCGGACCTGCCCCAGCAGGCTGATACCGTCTGCGTCCCGTTGGTATGACCAGACCTCCTCAAGCGTGCCGTCATCTGCCGCGGCGTACTCGATGGCGATCGGCGGCCCGTCGTCGGGGTAGCTCAGCAGCGTGAGCGTGCCGTCGTCGGTCCAGGTGGGATCGTGCTGGAAGTTGAACGACGCGCCGGAGACCACGTCGTCCGCGGTCCATCGCGTCCGCACAGCGCCGCTCCGGTCCAGCTCGTAGATCATGTCGAGGTGACCCAGCGACAGGAGGTAGCTGTCGCGCTCTACCGAATACGTCAGGGCGTTGGCATGCGTCCAGTCGTTGCCCAGCTCGCCGTAGAAGCCCGAGTCCCAGGAGTCGTGGACCGCAGGCACCTCGTGATCCCAGATGCTCCACAGCTCCGACACCACACCGTCCGGAGCGATCTCCAGCACCCGATCGCCGATCACCTGCAGCTCTTCGCCGGTGTCCGGATCTGTCCAGGGCCGCACGTCCACCGACGGGAAGGCCAGCGTGCCGTCCGGCAGGAGCGCGAAGGTGTGGTGCCCGCCCTCGGTCCGGGTGTCAACGGTCTCGCCGGACAGCAGGTCGCGGGCGTGGATCTGCCCGATGTCGTTGGCCCGCCCCTGATCGAAGGAGTTGTAGAGCAGGGTGGCGCCGTCGAGGAGCGCGGCGGAGACCGTAATCGCCTGGTCGTGCAGGTGATGGAACCGCCACCTTCCCTCGCGATCGATGATGAACAGCGCGCCGTCCTCGCCCATCGCCACGCCCACCACGTAGCGCCAGGCGTCCGCGCGCTCGGCGTCCCAGGTCGAGACCGACAGCGACGGCAGCCCCTTGGGGAGTCCCGCCGAGCGGAACGTGTCGGAGCAGGCCTGGCCGCTCGCCTCGAGCGAGTAGGAGATCACCTCGTCTTCCGGCAGCCCCCACAGGGTCGTGCTCTGCTGCCCGCCCCCCGTGGTGATGGCAGCCCTGCGCTCGAGCGGATCGCCGGGGCTGCTGTAGGTCACATCCAAGACGGTGCTGTCTCGATCCGACCAGGACAGCTCCGCCGAGTGCGCGTCGTCCTCAGCCAACCGCACCGCCACGCCGCACCGATCCCGGCAGCCCGCCAGGACCGACAAACTCAGCACGCCGAGCCCGATTGCGCTGCGCATGGGTGATTGGCCTCCTGTCCCCTGCGGTTTACCTTCAGATGGGCCGACTGTCTGCCCCTGGCGCGCAGTGATCGACCTGCCGGGCCGCCGGCGGTGATAGCCTCTGGCTCCGCCCGAGGTGATCCATGCGCTGGAACCTGCTCTCTCCATTGATCGCCTTTCAGCTCGCGATCGTCTTTTCGACTGGCTGCGCCTTCATCAGCGAGACCTCGCTGACCGAGAGGATGGATCTGGACGGCGACGGGGTATCGCGCACCACCGACTGCGACGACACCGATCCCACCGTCGGCGCCCCCTCGACCCGCTTCGTCGACGCCGACGGGGACGGCTTCGGAACGGACGAGTCTGTCGAGGCCTGCGACGAAGCCGGCCGGGTGCTCGAGACCGGCGACTGCGACGACGACGACCCCGCCGTTCACCCCGACGCTACCGAGGTCTGCGACGATGTCGGGACCGACGACGACTGCGACGGCGCGGTGAACGAGGGCGTCGAGCCGGCTACGTGGTACGTCGACAGCGACGGGGACGGCTACGGCGATCCGGCCATCTCCACCGCTCAGTGCAGCGCCCCTACCAGCTACGTCGCCGACGCCACCGACTGCGACGACGACGACCCCGACATCAACCCCGGGGTCACTTGGTACCGCGACGCCGACGGCGACGGCTTCGGCGATCCCGATGACACCATCACCGCCTGCGCCGATCGGACCGGATACCTGGCCGACGGCGGAGACTGCGACGACGCCGACCCGGCCATCAACCCCGCCGCCGTAGAGATCTGCGACGACGCCGACACGGACGAGGACTGCGATGATCTGTCGGACGACGCCGACGACAGCGTGACCGGCGAGTTCTCGCTGTTTTATGCCGATACGGACGGGGATGGGTACGGGGATGTCACGGCAGAGGCCGATCGATGCGACGAGGGAGATGGGTTTGTCGATGATGCCCGGGACTGTGATGACTCAGATGTCGAGGTGGGGATCGAGTGTGCGTGGATCGACGTGAGCACAGCCCACTCCCACTCCTGTGGTATCCGGGGAAACGGTCTGCTGGAGTGTTGGGGGAGCGACAGCTACGACAACACCGTGACGCCGGCCGGGACGTTCATCGACGTCAGCTCCTGGGCCAACAACACCTGTGCGATCGACACAAAGGGAGAGCTCTCCTGTTGGGGGCACCCCGAGAACTATATCGTCACGCAGAAACCTGGCGGAGTGTTCTCTGAGGTGAGCCTGGGAGCACAGTATGCCTGCGCGCTGGAGAGCGACGGGGCGCTGGTGTGTTGGGGAGGCATTGACACGACCGGATATACCACAGCACCTCCCGCGGGGGAGACGTTCGAGAGTCTACATTGTGGAGACTCCATCTGTTGCGCGCTGGACGAAGACGGCTACGCGACGTGCGGAGACTACTTTGAATTCTGGTACGGTGAGCAGATCCCGGAGGGCCCGTGGCTCGACCTGAGCGTGAACCAGAACATGTTCTGTGGGGTGACGACGGAAGGACTGATCAGCTGCCTACCCGGTTTAAACGCGTCAACAACCTATGAGCCGACGACATCGGGTTGGACTGAGGTCGCTGCCGGATCCGGCGTCGCCGGATGCTCGCTTGCTGATACCGGAGAAGTCAACTGTTGGGGCGGCAACATACGGAATGTGCAGCCCGACGGTTCGCTATTCAGCACGATCAGCGCAGCGTACTACGTCTTCTGTGGAATCGAGACCTCGGGCGGCCTCTCCTGCTGGTACGATTACGGCTCCAATCCCGAGGGAAAGGCCGCCGCCACCCCACCCGATTGACCCATCGACTCAGCAGACGTCAGCCATGACGACGCAACCGGGAGTACCGACTCCGCAGCGCGCCGCCCAGCGCCTCGGCCATGGCCCTGGCGGTCTGAAAGCGACGCTCCGGATCAGGCGCCATCGCCTGCTCACAAATGGCGATCACGTCTCGTCGAGCAGCTCTCGGGTCGATCGGCGCGGGGCGCTCCCCGTCTCGGAGCCGGGACAGGATGGCGTCGTCGGCCCCTGACAGCGGCGGTCGTCCCGTGAGGATGTGGTACAGGATGGCACCGAGCGCATAGACATCAGTCCGGTGGTCGAGGTTGGGATCGGCCCAGGCCTGCTGGGGGGCCATGTAGGCCGGCGTCCCGGTGACGAAGCCGCGGCATGGGGCGGGGACCCCGATCTCCCGGGCCAACCCCCAGTCCAGAACCCGGACCGTTCCCCGTCCGGTCATCATCAGGTTGGCCGGTTTGAGGTCGCGGTGGACCACGCCCTGACGGTGAGCGGAGTCGATCACCCGACAGGCGCCGCGCAGGGCAGCGAGCTGGTCGTCGAGGCTCCACGGCTCGGCCAGGTGGAGTGTGTCACCGTTCGCGGCGTCGATGAGGATCTGGAAGGTCCACCCGCGCACCTCCTCCATCGTGAAGTAGAGACGGCCGTCGGTGAGGCACCCGATCGAACGGACCGCGGGGACCCCTCGGAGTCGGCTGGTGACGCGGGCCTCGGCCAGGAAGAGCTGCCGGGCGCACCGGAGGTTGGCGTGTCGCCGCCGCATGACCTTCATCGCCAGGATCTCGCGGCTGCACCGATCGCGCACCCGCCAGACCGTGCCCATGGCGCCGCGTCCCAGGATCTCGAGCGGAGTGTACCGCCCGCGAGCGACGGGGAGGGCGACCCCCGAGAGCCGCCGGGTAAAGTCAGCGGAGAAGGGGCTTTGAAGGTCGCCCCTCGACGGAGGGACGGGTCGATCTGGACAGGTGGGGTGTGGCATGATCCAGTGTCGGAGATGAGTAGCGACAGGCTACCATCCTCAATGAGACTTTTGTAAGACAATTCACTATAAAGAGAGCTTCTGTGACTCAAGGGCCCCCGATCAACAGCGCCCGGATCAACAGCGCCCGGATCAACAGCGCCCGGATCAACAGCGCCCCGGTCATCAACGCCCGGAGCATCGGTCAGCGTGGGACGACCACGCTGGTTCACAGCAGGTCGCGCAGCCCCTCCGAGAAGCCCCGCATCGCCACCCCGGTGAGCGCAGTGATCGCTGTCGGATCGGCCACCTCATCCTCGGTGGCGGCGGCGATCAGCGACGGCTCGAAGTCGGGATGAACCCGGGCGATCCGGGAACAGAGCGTGACCGGGAGGTGCAGCCGCCGGGCCGGCCGATTCATGGCCTCACCGAGCAGGGCGATGATCTCGTTCATCGTGAGCGGGGCGGCACCGCCCACGTCATGGGCGACGCGCGGCAGCGGCTTCTCCAGCAGGGCGAGGATGGCGTCGGAGAGATCATGGAGGTGGACCGGCTGCCGCCGGTACTCGCCGTCTCCGAGGACAGGCACCACCGGTGATCGGCGGATCCAGTCCGTCAGCGTGTGGAAGCTCTCGGCATGCCGGGGCTGGTGGGTGAGCAGGCGCGGGCCGTAGGGCGCGCTGGGCCGCAGGATGGCGTAGGGCAGGCCGCTCTCTGCCAGGCGCTCCTCGTCTTCAAGGCGGCTGTCGCGGTAGGCAGAAGGGCGCTTCCAGTGTACGACCGTGCTGGAGGCGTAGATCACCGGCCGCGCCAGCGCCAGCACGGCGTCCATCATCCGGCGATTGACCTTGCGCGCTCCTTCAGCGGCGTCGGAGTCACCAGCGTGGCGCGTCTTGATCTTGCAGGCGATGTGCACCACGGCGTCGGGCTCACGTCCTGCAAGGAGGGCGACGTCCCTCGAACGGCGGAGATCGACCCGGAGGGGGGTGACCCCGCTGAGCCGCAGCGGCGTGCTGTGGTGAAGCGCACAGATGTCGTGATACCGAGCCGCACGAAGGCAGAACGTCGCGCCCACGAAGCTGGAGCCACCCGTCACGAGGATCCGCATGGGCGCAGTCCGGTAAAGAGAAAGCGGGAGAGAGAGATGGAAAGCCAGGTGTTCAGACCCGACCTGCTCCGCGGGAAGGTGGCCCTTATCACGGGCGGCGCGACCGGAATCGGCGCCGCCATCGCGCGCGAGCTGGGGCGTCTCGGGGCGACCGTCGCCATCGCCTCCCGCAAGACCGACGTCATCACACGCGCCGCGGCGCACCTCAACGCGGAGCTCCCCGGGCGGGTCATCGGATTGACCTGCAACATCCGCAAGCGCGACAGCGTGGCGGCGGCCGTCGAGCAACTCATGGCCGAGACCGGGCGGGTGGACTTTCTGGTGAACAACGGGGGCGGCCAGTTCATGGCCCCCGCGGAGATGATCACCCCGCGCGGCTGGGACGCGGTGGTCGAGACCAACCTGACCGGCACCTGGACCCTCACGCGCGCCGTCGCCGACGCCTGGATGCTCGGCAACGGTGGCCGGATCATCAACATCACCATGCTGACCCAGCGGGGTTTCCCCGGCATGACCCACTCGGTGGCGGCCCGCGCGGGGGTGGAGGCCATGGGCCGCACCCTCGCGGTGGAGTGGGCGCAGCGCGGCATCTGCATCAACGCCATCGCGCCTGGCATCATCGCTTCGTCCGGGCTGCTCAAGTACCCCGAGGGCCAGACTCTCGCCGAGTCGATGCAGTCGGAGATCCCCGCGAAGCGACTGGGCACCTGCGACGAGATCGCCTGGATGGTGGCCTTCCTCTGCAGCCCTGCGGGGGCCTACATCACCGGACAGACGCTGGTGATCGACGGCGGCCGCACCATGTGGGGGCGCACCTGGCCCATCCCGGATCCAGATGAGCTCCCCGCAGTCACGCTATCATCGGAGCCGTGGCAGGAGTGACCCCCATGCGCCAACTGTCCCCCAGAAACCGGTCTCCCAGAAACCTGTCTCCCGGAGACCGGTCTCGCAGCAGTCCGTCTCACGGCAGCCTGTCTCGCGGGTTTCTGCCTCGCGGGCTCCTGTCGCGCGGGTTTCTGTCTCCGTTCATCCTGTCGCCGCTCGTCCTCACGTCTCTGATGGCGTGCCCCGACAAGGCCGACAGCCCCACGACCGACTGGGAGCCGGACGACGACGATGACGGCGGAACGGGGGGGACGACCACCTCGGGCAGCACGCTGAGCACGACCTTCACCAGCTCCAGTGGGAGCAGCGGCGGGAGCGGCGGCGGGAGCAACGGCGGGAGCACCACCACGGACTGCGGCGTGACCGAGTTCTGCGGCACCGAGCGCCTCGCCGAGAACGCCGACGGTTGGATCGAGGGGGACGCGTCCAGCGACTGGCTAGGCCGCTCCCTGACGGTCGTCGGAGACACCGACGGCGACGGCACCGACGACCTCGCGCTGGGCGCCTTCGGCCAGGACGGCGGGTCCACGCAGGGCGGGGCGGTCTACCTGTTCCGCGGCGCGCCCGGACCGGCCACACCAGCTGCCACGGCGGACGCCATCCTGCTCGGCGGCGCGGCCTCCGAGAGCGTGGGGGTGGCGGTATCCGCGGGAGATCTCGACGACGACGGCCTGCCGGATCTGGTCATCGGCCAGCAGCTCGTCGGGCAGTCCCCGATGACCGCGGTGACCGTCGTGCCCGGCACCGTCACCGGCACATCGGACGTGCTCACCGCTGCGAACGCCACGATCTCCAGCCCGAACCTGAACGGCCTGGGCAGCTCCCTGGAGGCCGGCGCCGACCTCGACGGCGATGGGTGGACGGATCTGCTTGTGGGCGCCTACCTCGACGACACCGTCGCGCACTACGCGGGCGCTGCCTTCCTGTTCACCGGTCCCGTCACCGCCGATCTCGGCCTGATGGACGCCGACGCGAAGATCCTGGGCGAGGCCGCCGACGACATGGCCGGGCTGGGGCTGACCGAGGCGGGCGACCTCGACGGCGACGGCTTCACCGACGCAGCGATCGGCGCGCCGGGCAACGATCGCGCCGAGGAGGACGCAGGTGCGGTGTATGTGCTGTACGGACCGCTGACCGAGGACGTGGAGCTGGAGGCGGTGCGCGACGTGCGTCTCGGCGCCTCCAGCGGTGATCGCCTGGGCGGCGGCGGCGAGTACGACGAGGCCGCCAGCCTGGCGACGACCTACAACACCCGCGCGCTGGTCGGCGCGGGAGACATCGACGGCGACGGCTACGACGACCTGCTCGCGGGTGCCTCCGGTGAGGACTCAGCGGGCAGCAGCGCCGGGGCGGTCTACGTCTTCCGGGGCCCTGTCACGGGCACCGAGGCCGCAGACCGCAGTCCCCACATCACGGGCGAGGACGGCGGCGACATGGCCGGCGGCGGCCTGGGCAGCGTCGGCGACATCAACGAGGACGGCCTCGACGACGTGCTGGTGGGGACGCGCGGCGACGCCGCCTACCTGTTCTTCGGCCCTGTCTCGGGGGTCTCCTCGGCGCTGGCCGCTCCGCTTCGCTACCGCGCGATCAGCTCGGGCGATCAGCTGGGGGTCGCGGCGACCGCTGGCGACGCCGACGGCGACGGCGCGATCGACCTCTGGCTCGGCGCGCCGCTGGCCGATCCGGTCGGCTACGACGCTGGCGCCGCCTACCTGTTCCTGGTCGGTGGCTTGTAGAGATGTCCCCGGCGTCGCTGCTCACGCTGCAGATTCTGTCTGCGCCCTCTCTCCAGCAGCAGGATCCGGCGCTACGGGAGACGGTCCCATCCGAGGCTGGCGGAGCGCACGACGTGCTCACGCTCGCTGCGGCCGGGCCCATCGCGTTTCTCACGACCTCGCTAGCGCACGAGGCGGCCGGGCACGGTCTGTTCTGCGCGGCGCAGGGCGGGAGCTTCCAGGGACTGCATCTCACGCAGATGGACTGCGATCCGACCGGGCTCACCGACGGCCAGATCGACGCGGCCGTCTGGGCCGGGCCGGGGGCCAACCTGCTGCTGGGGACCACGCTCACCACGTCGATGTGGCTCAATCCGCCGGAGTCTCCCGCGCTGGCCCACCTGATCTGGTTCACCGGGTCGATCAACCTGCTGGTCGGGTCGAGCAACGTCTGGACCAACATGCTCACCTACGATCCGGAGAAGGAGCCGTCGGGAGACATCGGCATCTTCGTCAGCCATCGCGACAACCCCGATCCATGGCGGATCGGCCTGCTCGCGGGCGGGGTGGCGGTCAGCCTGGGGACGGGCCTGTGGATCGCGCCCCGGCTGGCCGAGCCGCTGCTGGGCGAGACCGAGCGCAAGAAGCGGGCGATGGCCGTGGCGTGGATACCGTTCGCCACGGGAGTCGCCGCGATCACCGCTGGCTCGCTGATCGACGGGCCCGAGGCCGCGGGCCACGCTGCGATCGCCTACGGACTCGGCTCGATGTACATCGGGTATGTGCCGCTGATGGCGCCGAAAGACCCAAGGGAAGACCGGACGGTCAAAGAGCTGGTGGTGAAGAGAGGGGTGCCGACGCTGGTGGCGGCGGGGGCGTCGCTGGTGGCGATGGGAGTTCTTGGCGCTGGGGTTGGGACCCTCTGAGTCAGCGCCCACACTCCAGGTCAGCGCCCACACTCCAGTTCAGCGCCCGCAAAGGGCATACAGATCATCCACCAACGTAGTATGCCCCACCATCTGCTCGCCCTCCCAACGCACGTTCCAGGCCGTCAGACCGTCCGCCGTCACCTCCCGGATCGCGCCCCCGCTCCCATAGTTGATCAAGGCCCCGCCATGATCCAACCGAACGGCCTCGCCGGCGTACCACGCCGAGTCATCGATCCCCTCTCCGTACTCCCAGACCACCCGCAGCGTCTGCGTCTCTTCATCCACCTCGAACTCCCAGGCGCGCTGCTCGTGGGCGGCGTCCGGCGCGTGGCTCGACACCATCAGCGTGCCGTCGGGCGTGTAGTTGGGGAAGTGCTGGTTCATGAACCGCACGTCCTCGGGGTAGAACGCCCAGCTCCCCTCCAGCTCGCCGAACTGCCGCAGCACCGTCCCCGTCTGCCGGTCGATCTCCACCACCGTCTGTGAGTCATACATCGACCACAGGACGGTGTCGGTCTCAGGCACCCAATTGACGGCGTTCGAGTAGCATGCATGTGAGCTGTCGCTGCGGCCCTTCATCCAGTCCGCGCAGCTCCAGTGTGCGATCCGGCTGCCGTCCGGTCGCAGCTCGGTCAGCGCGATCTCGCTCAGCGGCTCGTTGTCGGCGTAGAGCAGCCCGCCGTCACCGGTCTCGCTGAAGGCGTACTCCAGCTCGGGCACCTCCACGATCTCCTCCCAGGACAGATCCAATGGAAGGCGGTGGATGGTGGAGATCTTCGTGTGATCAAACACATACGCGGCGTTGTTGTCATAGATGATGTGCGTTCCGTCGCGGGAGACCTGCGGGAACATCGACAGCCTGTCTCCGGGCAGCGCGCGATACCAGACGATTCGACCCTGACGGTCGATGATGAACAACCAGAACGGTCCGCCGTAGTAGCTGCCCTCCCGTATCTCCACGCTGCCCAGCAGCCAGGCGGCGTCGCTCGCGAGGGTGGACTCCCACGTCTCGACGATCGGCTCTGGGAGGTCTCCGGGAAGGGGCCCCGTCTGGGCGCTCCACGGACCGACCTCCACCCCATTCACCGTGATCCAGATCTCCACGGCGGTCTCGGCGGGGATCCCCAGCGCGATCTCCTCGGCAGCTCCGACAGCGCGCCGTGTGATCGGCGCCGCCCGGGTGATCTGCGATCCGGGGACGTCCTCGAAGCGCGCAGAGACCTGAGTGGTCCCAGCCCGCTCCTGTGTCCAGCGCACGATCAGGGCCGTCGCCAGCTCGGGGTGGATGGAGGTCTCCACGTCGCTGATCCCGGCAGCGGCTGCCGCCGCGGTCGTCTCGGTCGCCGCAGTGGTGGACAGATCGGTCGGGGGGGGCGGCAGCGGGGTGCAGCTCAGCAGCCCGATCACCCCCGGCGTCCCAGCAGGTGCGCGGGTGGATCGGGGGCCTCACCCGGGGCGGTCGGTCGCTCGACGGCGGGGCGCCGCACCTCCACCGCGAGGATGGTAGCGTCGTCGTCGACCCCGACCCGCGCGATGCGGTCCATGAGCGCGCTGGTGAGGCGCGCAGGATCGCGGACCCGCGCCCAGTCGCCGATCAGATCGTCGTCGGTCAGCGGCTCGGCGCCGCCGTCGGACATCAGCAGGAAGACATCTCCGGGGAAGACCTCCAGCTCCTGCGTCTGCCAGTAGCTGGAGACGTCGCCGGCGATGCCCAGGAAGTGCGGCGGCAGCCCTGGCGGGACCGGGTGCAGCGGCAGGGCCTTCCCCTTCCGCAGCAGCACGATGGGCGAGTCTCCTACCCCGAGGACCACCGCCCGCTGGTCGATGAACCAGACCACCGACATCGTGCAGGCCCCCCCCCGAGGCACGCCGCGCAGCTCCCAGTCGATCTCCGAGACCAGACCCCGCAGACACGGCAGCCCGGGAGCGAGCCTCGCCTCGGCCGTCGGCTCCACCGCCTGGGCCAGGGCCGCGCAGGCCGCCCGCGCCGCCCGACGCCCCCGCCCCGAGGTGCTCACGCCGTCGCACACCGCGTACAGTCGCCCGCGATCGGGCGCGTTTCCCTCGTCGTAGGCCACCCACGCGTCTTCGTTGTGCCGATGGTGCGGCGCCTGCCGACTCACCCCGCTGGCGTACAGACGGAGCCCCATCAGCGGACCGACCATCGGGGGACGAGCGGCGTGTCCCGCGTCGCTCTCACGGGCCCCTCAAACGCGACGGCGTGCTGCGAGCAGACCGAACAGACCAAACGCCCACACCCCGGCCCCACGAGCGGGTGAGCTGGCGCAGCCGCAGCCGGTCTCGGTGGACAGCACCACCATCTCGGGCTCGGTCTCGGCGTTGATGGTGGGGCCGGAGCCGCCCTCCTCTGTGTCGGTGGTGTCGTCTTCTTCGACCTCTTCGCCAGCGCCGACGCCGCTCAAGACGATCTGCAGAGACGGGGTCGCGGGATCGTTGCTCTCGATGGTGAGCACGCCGGTCTGCGAACCAGCGGCCTCGGGCGCGAACATCACCAGCAGCGGATCGGAGGCGCCGACGTCGGCCGCGATGCTCTGGGGGAACACCGAGAAGCCGTCTCCCTCGATGAGGACATCGCCGGTGAGCAGCAACTCGCCAGCGTTGGACACGTCGATCTCATACGACTCGTCATCATCCATATCGACCCGCCCGAACTCGATCGTCGAGACGTCGACGGAGATCAGCGGGACGGGGAACGCCAGCTCGGTCGTGGGGAACTCAGCCTCCATCCGCTCAGAGGCGATCTCGACCGGGAACTCGTAGCCGAACAGCTCCAGGCAGCCGGAGTACAACACCACGTCGAAGCAGACCTCCACCGAGGGGTAGAGCGCGAGGTCGACGGCGCTGTCCCAGGCCCCCACGAACGTCGCGTCGAACTCCTCGAAGGGCTCCCCGGTGGGCTCGCGCTCGTAGGTCTCGCCCGGGACCGTCAGCTCGGCCTCTTCGATCAGCCACGCCTCGCCGGTGAAGGTCGTGGTGGCGGCGGAGATCAGATCGAGCGTGAAGACCAGCGAGACGCCCGCGAAGACATCTTGCTCGTAGGTCAGCAGCTCTGCGGTCTCTCCGGACAGATCGACCACCGCCTCGTCGGGCTCGTCTCCGTACAGAAGGAAGGGGTCGAACACCACCGTGCCGCCGAGATCGGTGTCCTCGCGGGCGACCTCGGCCTCGTAGGTGTAGCCGAACTCGTCGAACTTCACCGAGGCCACCAGCGCGGCGTTGGCGATGACGTCCAGCCAGCCGCTCCCGGGGGTCGGCGTGATGCCCAGCGTGACCGCCTCGGGCCACGACAGATCGGCCTGTCCCTCCATCTCTGCCATCGCCATACCGTCGATGACCAGCCCGAGCTGCACCATGATCGGCGAGCCCTTGGGCACCCAGCCCGTCGTCCACTCCTCCCCGCTGAACAGCTCGACGTCGTCGTTCAGGATGAAGTTCTGGGGCGTGGACTCGTGCGCGAGCGCGGCAGCGGAAAGCAGGACGGCCAACATGGATGACACCGGGAACAGGCTTTGCCTCAAGATATCGTGGTGGTCCCCACCTGGCCCGTCATCGCACGAGCGCGCGCCCAGACCAGATCCGATCGGGCGGCCACCCCCCGGCCTCGAGCGCCGGCTCGCAGCGCGGGCGATCGCCGAGCACCACCCACACCACATCGTCGGTGTCCAGCAGCATCGCGACCGCCTCGGTCAGCGCTGCAGGAGTGAGCGCGGCCACCTCCGCCAGGTCGTCTCGCGCCGCGGTCGGCGGGCGTCCGAGGAGCTGGAGCTGCCCGTACCGGTGCGCCAACGCCGCCGGCCGAGCCAGGCTCGCGGCCGCCTCCCGCAGCGCTGACGCCACAGAGCCGGCGGTCTCCTCGGCGTCGGGCGGTCGGAGCTGCATCGCCCACAGCTCACCGTGGATGGCGTCGAGCGCCAGCGCGACCGCCTCGGGCGCCACCGCCGTGCTGATCTCCAGTCGCCCGTGCCCCGGCCACGCGCGGAGTGTGCTCTCCACGCCGTAGGCCAGGCCCATGCGCTCGCGCAGCGTCGTCACCAGCCGGCTCGTGAACGCCCCGGCCAGCACGTGCCCCACCCGCTCGGCGGCGCGCAGCTCCGGCGTGCCCGCGCCGGGCGCCGGCAGCGACAGGGTGATCTGCGCCTGCGCGCTCCCGGGGTGATCGACCAGGATCAGCTCCGGACCCGCCGGCGGGGGCCGCGGCAGCGATCCGTGCTTCAGTGTCCCCGGCAGCCGACCTGCCCACGCCGCCTCCAGCACCGGCAGGATGCGCTCGGCGGTGGTGTCCCCCGCGACGAGCAGCGCTGGCGACCCCCGCTGCAGCAGCCCGCGCCAGGCCGCGCGGACCCGCCGGACGCTCAACCGCCGCATCTGCCGCGTCGAAGTGATCGCTCCGAGGGGATGGTCCGGAGGGTAGATCGCCCGGGTCAGCGCGGCGTGATGCACCGCCCGCCCCGAGCGCCAGCCATCCCGCTGCCCCCGCACCCACCGCCGCCGCCGCTGCCGCACGTCCCGGCGGGCCAGCGCGGGGTCCAGCACGGCCTCCGCCAGCAGCGAGATCGCCGCGGCCTCGGTCCCCGAGAGAGCCTCCACGTCGGCCCACGCGCGCAGGGCCGTCACGCCCAGGGCCGCCTGCGCCCCCAGCGACTCCAGCGCCTGAGACCACTCCGCGCCGCTCCACCGTCCCGCGCCCTCGTCGAGCAGCGTCCCCGCCATCTTCGCCGCCAGCGGATCGGGCGCGTCCAGCCACCCCGTGCGCAGCGTCAGCTCGATCCGCACCAGGGGCAGGCCGAGACGGGGCAGCACCCACACCGGAGTTCCGTCCGACAGCCGGTGGGTGCTCGGCACCGGCATCCGTGGGGGCGGCGTCGGGGTGACGTCGGGCCTCTCCGCCAGGCCCACCGCCAGCCACAGCCACCAGAAGATGAGCGGCCAGATCACGGCAGATCCACCCGACGCGAGTAAGGCAGCGCGCGCTCGGGATCGGACACCACCGACAGCAGCACGCGCTCCGACCCCAGCCACCGCTGCGCGACCCGCGGCAGGTCCGCCGGGGTCACCGCATGCACGCGGCGGATCTCCCGCGCCAGGCAGTCCGCTTCCTCCCAGGTCAGCCAGCAGCCCGCCAGCCGCGCGGCGCGGTCCTGCAGGTCGGCGCTGGAGCGGATCAGGTGGGCATGCCACTGCGCCTGGTGCCGCGCAAGCTCGTCGGCGTCGGGAGGATCCACCCGCAGCGCGGCGACCGCGCGATCGACCTCTGCCAGCGCGCGGGTCAGCGGCCCCCGCCGCGCGGTCACCGCCACCACCAGCGCGCCGTCGAGTCTGCGGTTCTCCGTCCACGCCGACGCGGTCCGCGCCCCTCGCCGCCTCCGGGCGGGATCGAGGCGACCGCCTTGCCCGACCGACAGCTCATGCGCCAGCACATCGGCCAGCAGGTCGAGCGCGGGCTCGTCGGGGTGTCCTCGGGGGATCGTGGGCCAGCGGATGTAGAGCGTGTCGTCCCGCACCGCGGCGTCGTGGACCCAGCGGATCTCGCCGGCCCCGAGGCCCCCGAGAGCGGGGAGCCCGGTCCGCCGTGGGGGAGGAGACCTGGCCGGCAGCGGGCCGAACCAGCGCTCCACCTTCGCCAGCGCCTCCGTCGGCTCTACGTCTCCGGCGATGACCAGCGTGGTGTTGCCCGGTCCGTACCAGTCGCGATGGAACGCAGCGGCGTCCGTCGGCCGCAGCCCGGCCAGGTCGTCCGGTCCCCCCAGGACACGTCGGCGGTACGGGTGCCCGCCGGGCAGGGTCGCAGCGAGCGCGACGGCGTCGAGCCCGTGGGGAGCGGCGGCGTCGGCGCTGCGCTCCTCGGCCACCACCGCGCGCTGGCGGTCGAGGGCGGCGGCGTCGAGGGCCAGCGCGCCCATGCGGTCGGCCTCCAGGAACAGCGCGAGATCGAGGGCGCCGGTGGGCACGACCTGGTGGAACGCCGTCCAGTCGAGATCGGTCCATGCATTGTTCTCGCCGCCGGCCTGCCCAAGCCACAGATCGAAGGCGCCGTCCGGCGCCTTCGGCGAACCCGCGAACATCAGGTGCTCGATGAGGTGCGCCGTGCCCCCCACCACGTCCTCCGCAGCGCCCACCGCGAGCTGGAGATGGATCGCCACGAGGGGCGCGGAGCGATCGGGGTGGATCACCACATCGAGCCCGTTGTCGAGGGTGACCTCGCTGGTCTCCAGGCGCGGGAGCGCGGCGGTCGAAAGCGCTGCTGCGGCGGCGGCGCTTCGGACGTCCATGTGATACCTCCCGGCGTCGATCGGCAGACCCCAACCCGGATGCGCCCAGATGGATCTTCTCGAACTCCTGGCGGAAGGCAAGGTAGAGGAATTCAATGCCCAGCGGGGGCGACGCGCAAAGCTCGACCTGTTCGCAGCGGATCTCTCCGGCGCGAGCATCCCCGAGGCCGATCTCTCGCTCACCAACCTGCAGAAATCCGACCTCTCCTCGGCAGATCTCACCGGCGCCATCCTGGCCCGCGCAGACCTCTCCGGGGCCGATCTCAGCTCCACCCGCCTGAGCGCAGCGCTGGCGATCAAGTCGCGCTGGCGCGAAGCCTACATGGAGGAGGTCGACTTCACCGAGGGCGACTTCACCGGCGCCGACTTCACCGAGGCGGAGATGACGCGGGTCTGCGCCGTGGGGATCCTCGCGGCGAACTCCCGGTGGAAGCGCGCGCAGCTCTCCGGCTGCGATCTGTCGGGGGCCGATCTCGCCGAGAGCAACCTCTCGGGTGTCCAGATCTCCGGGTCCAACCTGAGCGGCGTCACCCTGCGCGGCGCGAAGCTCAGCGACGCGATCTGTGAAGGGGTCGATCTCTCCGAGGCCGACTGCGCGCAGAGCCGCTGGCCGCGCGCCAACCTGCGGGGGGCGAACCTCGCGGGGGCCAACCTGTCAGGCGCTGATCTCTCGGGCGCTGATCTCACCGGCGCCATCGTCGTGGGCGCCAACCTCACGCGGGCCGATCTCACCGGAGCCACCCTCGACGACATCGATCTCGACGCGGCGTTCCTGACTGAGGCCGAGGCCGATCTTCCTCCGGACCTGCTGGGCTACCGACAGGAGGATGGGGAGCTGCTCATCAATAAGCCCCTCGTGCAGGCCAGCGGGAAGTCCATCGCGCTGCTGTGGGAGGCGACGGGCTCCGGCGGTCGGCCGCGGCTGCGCATGGCCGCGGGACGGCTCGGCGGCGCCCCGCCCGAGACCGCCACCGTGCTTCCGGTCCCCGCCGATCTGGTGGTGGCCCAGCAGCTGGCGCGCCACGGCGATGGATTCGCGGTGCTCATGCTGGTTGAGCGCCCCGGCGGGATCCGCGGCAGCCTCACCCGGGCGGACGCCAACGGCGCGCTGTCACCTCGGCAGCCGCTGTCGCTGCCGTACACCCCGGCGGCCAAGCCCATCATCCTGCCCACCGACAAGGGCCTGCTGCTGGTGGGCATCTCGCGGGAGGGACCGGGGATCCAGATCCATCGGATCGAGGGCGAGACCCTGGAGCAGGTCCACGTCTCTGCGCTCCCCACGGTGCGCGGATTCGTCAGCGATCACCACCCCGTCGTGCTGACGAAGGGCGGGATCCTGCTGCCGCTCACCGAGCGCGGCGTCGGCGACCCGATCAGCGCGCCAAAGGGCTTCCCCGGCCGCGCCTGGGGCGTCGCGCCGGTAGGGAACACCCTCATGGCTGCGTGGCTGCCGAGCGCCGGCAAGGGGCTGCAGACCGCCCAGATGGTCGCCGGAGGCCCCTCCGACGTGCGCCACATCCTCAAGAAGGAGGCCATCGGCGCGCTGGACGTGCTGGCGATGGGCGACACGGCGTGGGCGGCGTTCACCCGCAAGGGCAAGAGCGGCCGCGCGGACGCCTGGGTGATGGCGCTGCCCGACGGCGAGCCGCTGCCCCTGGTGGAGGCGACGGAGTGCCGCGACCTGCGGTTCGTCACCGGCTCGGATTGCCCGCTGGTGCTGAGCACCACAGACCGCGGCTCGATCCGCCTGCATGCGCTCACCGACCGCGGGAGCAAGCTGGTCTGGGAGCTCTCCGGCTGACCGGATCCGGCAGCTCGCGGGTGACAAGCCCCTGATTCCCCGTCGGCGCGACGGCTGCATCCCCTCCACGTGGGAGGAGCATGCCGAAAGAAGCCGCCGACGCCGCTGCCGCCTGGTCCGACGCCGTCGAGCACGGTCCCGAGGCGATCCGCGCGCTGGCGCCGCGGGTTGTCGCGGTGGGGCTGCGCGACCCCGCGGCGGCGCGGCTCAGCCTGCTGGCGGCGAGCGTGCTGTGCTGCCTGGACGGCCGGTGTCTGCTGTGGCAGGCGTACCGGGCGCGGCTGCTCGCGGAGTGTGGCGAGCGCTCCAGGGCGCGGGCGCTGGCCCGGGCCTTGCGGCGACGCGACCTCGGTCCGGTGTCGCAGGCGCTGGTGGACGGCATCACCGATCGCTCAGTGCCGCAGCTCCGGGTGACCGATGCGATGATCGGGAGCGGGGCTACGACACCGACCAGCCTCCGTCCACGCAGATCACCTGCCCCGTCACGTGCGCCGGACCCGCTACGAGGAAGCGAACAGCCTCCGCCACCTCGGCGGCCGCGCCCATCCGACCCTGCGGGATCCGCTCCAGCACCCGCGCGCGCCGCTCGGGAGACTCCCAGTCCTGGAACAGGATCGCCCCCGGCCCCACGGCGTTCACCCGAACCTCCGGCGCCAGCTCCACCGCCAGGCTGCGGGTGATCGCCAGCAGCGCCGCCTTGCTGGCGCAGTAGTGGCTGTGGTTGCGCCAGGGACGATCACCGCTGGCGTTGTCCACCATGTTGACGACGCAGCCTCCCCGCGCACGCAGGTGCGGCAGCGCCGCCCGGATCAGCATCAGCGGGGCCTCGGTGTTCACCATCAGCATCCGTCGGAGATCTTCGGGGCCGATCTCCTCCAGCGGGCGGCGCTCAAAGACCGAGGCGTTGTTCACGAGAGCGTCCAGCCCCCCGGCGCGCCGGGCGACCTCCGCGATCAGCCGCTCGCGCTCCGCTTCGTCCGACAGGTCCGCGAAGACGGCGATCCCCCCCAGCTCATCGGCCAGGGCTGTGGCGGCGTCTCGGGAGCGGTTGGCGTGGATCACCACGGTCGCCCCGGCAGCCGACAGATCTCTCGCGATGGCCGCGCCGATGCGTCGGCCCGACCCGGTGACCAACGCCACGCGTCCGCGGAGCTCTTCGCCCCGGGCTGGATCGCGGCCTGGATCCAGAGCCGGCGTCGAGCCGCTCGCGCGGTCATCGCGCACCCGCTCCACGCTCACACCCACGCCTCGGGCCGCCGCGACCGCGTCGGGCTTGACCGCGCGGATCGCCACCCGCTGCACCGACGCCCACCGCGCCAGCAGCAGGGCTGCCGCCTGCTCGGCGAAGATCTCGACGATGTGGAAGCGTCGGCGCTGCGCGAAGGCGGTCAGGACGCGACAGACCTCGTCGTAGTCCACGGTGTCGGCGATGGCGCCGGAGGCGGTCACCGGGGCCAGATCAAGATCGAGATCGATGTCGACCACCAGGGACTGCGGGGTGTGCCGCTCGGCGGGGTAGACACCGACGACACACTGGATGGTCAGCTCGTGGATGTGAATCGTACCGATCATGAACTGCATCCGATCTACGCGCTCTGGGCCGTGCCGCGCTCGGTCTCCACGGCGTTCGAGCGGATGTGCATGGAGCGCGGCGACCTCGAGGTGCTCCACGAGCCGTTCTCGTTGGTCTACTACCACGGCCCGCAGGCGCGGAACCTCCGCTGGCGCACCGAGACAGATCCGGCGCACGGCTACCCAGCGGTGCGCGATCGGGTGCTGGCAGCGGCGCTGACCGGCCCGGTCTTCTTCAAGGACATGGTCTACCACGTCGACGCCTGGGCCGACGACGGGCTGCTGTCACAGATCACGCACAGCTTCCTCATCCGGCACCCCCGCCTCACCCTGGCCTCGATGCGCGCCGCCGTGGACGGCTTCACCGAGGAGGAGCTGGGGTTCTCCACGCTGCTTCCGTTCATCGAGCGGGTGCAGCGGTGGCAGGCGAACCCGCCGATCATCGACGCCGGAGATCTGTGCCGGGATCCGCCGGGCACGGTCGAGGCGTGGTGCGAGGCGCTCGGCCTGCCGTATCTGCCCGACGCCCTGAGCTGGGAGGTGGGGCTGCCGCCCAAGTGGCAGCGCTGGGCGGAGTGGCATCAGCGCGCGGCGCAGAGCCGCGGGTTCTCACCGCCGCGTTCACCAGAGTCGGTCGCCGAGCCGGAGGAGCCGCGGGTGCAGGCCATGTATGCGCGCTGCTTGGCGGTGTATCGGGAGCTGCACACAAAGCGCCTCTCCGGATGACTCGTCAGTACGCCCCGGGCACTATCACCAGGGCAGCCCCGCCTCACAGCGCCGATACACCTCCCGAAGCGCAGCGAGGTCATCGGCATCGAGCGCGCTGCCAGCCCGCCGGATGCGCCGCCCGACCTCCCGGAGTTGGTTTCGCGAACGCGCCCGTCTCAGCATTCGCCGATACTCGTCCTGTGTGGGGCGGATGTGGCGCGCAACCGGGGCGAACGAGCGCCGGTGGATGGGGCAGAGCCCGAGCCGCTCCATGGCCGCCATGTGGGCCGCCGTTCCGTAGCCCTTGTGCGCAGCGAATCCGTAGCCGGGGTAGAGCCCGTCCGCCTCCACCATCAACCGATCGCGCGCCACCTTCGCCAGGATGCTGGCCGCGGCGATCTCTGCGACGAGCCCGTCCCCGCCCTCGATCGCTTCGTACGGCAGGCCGGTGTCCAGCCCGAGCCCGTCGAGGAGCAGGTAGTCCGGCCGCTGCGGTGTGCAGGCCCCCGCCGCCCGGCGCATGGAGGCGAGCGTGGCGCGGAGGATGTTCTGCTCGTCGATCTCCTCGGACGACGCGCTGTCTACCGCGAAGCCTAGCGCCTGCGCCTCGATCTGGACAGCCAGCGTCTCTCGCTTCGCAGCCGAGAGCTTCTTTGAGTCGTCGAGCCCTGGCAGATCCCAATCCGGACCCAGCACGACACATGCTGTGTACACCGGACCGGCCAGCGGTCCCCGCCCGGCCTCATCGATACCGCCAATCGCGACGAACCCCGTGGCCTCCAACCGACGCCGGGGCTCCGAAAGCGCGGCGGCCCGAGCCGTCCAGGCTTCGGCGCGCGCGACTCGGCGCTCGAGCGCGGCGGCCAGGTTGCGGACGCCGACACGCGAGTCGGCTTGCAGCGAGGCGAGCTCTTGTTCGGTGGGATCTCGACCAGAAAAGCGCTCCTTCAGCGCACGGATCGACGGGGGTTTATCAGCCATCAGAGCCCTCAACGCCCGCATCGACGCCAGCGAGGAGCGGAGCGCGCTGAATGTACCGCAAGATGGCGCGGGTGAAGAACACCGCCGCAGAGAGGCGACCGACCATCACCGCGTCGCAGGCGTCCGCCAACTCCAGGCAATCGCCGACGTCGCCGAATTTCCAGGAGCCATATCCCCCGAAGTCCGTCTGCTCGGGCGCCTGCCACACCTCCGACAGCGGGACGATCTGTCCGCACCCCTCGACGGCGTCGACACGCACCTGCTCCCAGGTCTCCCACGCGAGCGTCTGATGGGCCACGATCGGGTCGATCGGGTCCGGCGCTTCGAGAGGCAGGTTCGCGATGAGGTCGGTGACCATGTAGCGCTCGAACCCGTCGCGCAGATCGTGCGCGATGGGGACCACATGCGGCGGCGAGGCCATGTCCTGGACCTGGTGGATCACCCCTCCGACCGCGAACCACATGGCGTCGATGTCTCCGTCCTCCGCGGCCCGCTGCGCCCGCTGCCACAGGAGCGCGACCCGACGATCCGAGGTCCCCCTCCGAGGCAGCGTGAGGGTCGCGTCAGGGCGATAGTAGTGGCTGTACAGCCGCCACTTGATGTCCAGTCGGAGGTCCTCTGCCCGGTTGCCTCGCCACAGCAGCCGACCGACCTCCTGGAGGTCCTCGGCTTCGACCGCGGCCTCGGTGAGCGCGCGATGCGCAGAGAGACGGAAGGCATCAGCCGTCGAGAGGATGGCGAGGAGTATCAGCATCTGGGACGATCGTAACCACGGATGGCTCCACGGCCCGCGCAGATGCCGGCTTTGCCACAGCCGGATGGGTCAGATGACCCCGGCTCTCCGGCGACGAGCCTGCTGGTGGGTCAAGCGGCCTGGTCGCCTGCCAGACCTGACTCGTTCCCGTCGTGGAGCGAGCGATCTCGCGGCCAGGTAGTACGGTCTCGTGGATCGCGGTCTCGCGGATCGTGGTCTCGTGGTCTCGTGGTCTCGTGGTGCCGCGGGTCCGTGCTCTCGCGGAGGCGTGTAGCCGTGTCGACTCGGTTTCGCGGTCTCACGGCCAGCCGGTCTCACGGCAGCGCGGCTTCACGGTCCAGCGGAGCCACGGTCTCACGGAACCACGGGTCGCTTAGCTCAAGGCTCCACGCACCACCGGTTCGAGAACGACTGCCCCACACCGGCAAGAGAACGAGAACGACTGCTCCACAACGGGAACGGCTCCCTCAACGAGATCGACGGTCAAGGACGGACTGTGGCCGCTCACCGACACCCGCCGCTTGACCAGCCAGCCCGGACAGACCCTGGTACGGAACGTGCTTCCTGTTCTCCCGGGGAGTGACCTCCCGAGGGGTGAGCATGATCATCATCAACACCGCGCGGATGGAGCTGCTGACCCGGAGCCTGACGCAGGCTCTCCAACGTCCGCGGCCAGCCCCCAGCGAGCCCACAGACGAGCCAGCGGTCTCCGTGTCCCCGGATCTACAGGCCCACGCCGACGACGCCATCGCCCGCGATGAGGCGAGCCCGCTGGCGGAGGTCACCTATGACCAGATGCTCGCCCTCGTGGCAGCGAACATGGCCGCTGCTTCTCCTGCCCTGGCGCTGTTCGGACCGATCTCCGGCGAAGAGGCCGCGGAGCTCACAGAGCCGCCCGCAGCCGAAGGCGCCCCCGAAGAGCCGGACGGCGGCCCCCCGATCCTCCCCGACACCGTCGAGCTGGGCGAGGTGGCCTTTGAGGAGGTGCAGTCCACGACGTCCGACGAGGGCTCGACGCAGGCCACCGGGGTCCTCGATCTCAGCGAGTACGGGCTGGGACGACAGCGGTTCGACCTGGAGCTGGACGAGAGCGGCGCGGTGACAGGCGCGTCGTCCCAGGAGACCCGCCTCGACCTGGGCCTCGGCGGCCACGGGCTGGTGATCGAGGGCGAGGGGGGCGGCAGCCTGCTGCGGATCGACGAGGCCGGCGTGCTGACGGCTGCGGGCGCCGCGTCTTTCGAGTTCCTGGGAGAATCGCGGCAGCTCGGGGACGCGGTCATCACCTTCCACCGCGACGGCGACCGCACCCGCGTCGAGGTGGACGGGGACTTCGAGATCGAAGGCAACCCGACCGATGTGCAATTCAGCTTCGACTCGGAGGGGGCGGTCTCTGCCGAGGTGGGGATGGAGGCGGCCACCGAGTTCGCGCCCTTCCTGACGGGCGCCAGTGAGTTCCTGGAGCTGGTGGGGGTGGACGTGACCACCTACGCGTCCTTCGGCTTCGACGTCGATCGAAGCACCGGGGACTACAGCGTGCACGGGGGCGGCATCGACTTCGCCTGGTCCGCGGCCGACGAGACCGTGGCCATCGGCGGCCTGAGCGCGGCCTACGGCGTCAGCGTGGGTCTCGAGAGCCTGGTGCTGGACACCGGGTCGGGCGAGGTCGAGGGCAGCCTGGAGTTCGGCGTCGGCGTCGGCGTCGGCGAGCTGGGCGTGAGCTTCGACTTCGCCGGCTTCGACTTCAGCTTCGACCCGGGCACGGGCACCGGCACGCTGTCGGGCATGCTCGGGGTCGGCGCCGCGAATATCAGCCAGACAGCAGACTTCCAATTCGTCGATGGGGAGCTGGAGATCACCGACACCCGCTTCGAGTCGGTGCTGGACACCGACGCGCTGTCGAAGGCCGCGGCCAGCGCGATGTCGTCGGCCGTCGCCGAGGGGCAGGCGCGGGTCGATGAGCTGCGGCAGCAGATCGACTTCGCCACGGCCCGGGGTCTGGGAGACGACTTCCTGCTACAGGCGGGCCGATCGGCGGACGCGCTGGGAGACTTCCTTGGCGCTGCGCAGGCGAGCCAGGACCAGCTGTCGGATTTCCTGGGCGCCGCGGACGACCTCGCCGGTGCCAGCCGCACGCGCTTCCTGGCGGCGGCCGCCGCCGCGCCAGATGGGGCGGCGTTCGTCCGGGACTTCCGGGCAACACAGCAGGCCATCGGGGCGCTGGGCTCACAGTTCTCGAGCGTGCAGGTCGACCGGGCGGGCCAACTTACCGCCAGCTTCCAGGTGCCCGGAGGAAACCGCACGTCGCTGACCTTCGGCATGGACGACGGGCAGCTCACGGCAGAGGGCGACCTGCGCATCGGCGGCCGTGACTTCGGCTCGGCGGCGTTCGAGTTCTCCGACAGCGGGCTGGCGTCGGTCGATGCGCAGACACGCCTCAGTTACCGCGGCACCGGCGTGACGTTCTCAGCGGGACTGCGCGACGGAGTGGTGGAGGCCACGGGCTCGCTCAGCGTGAGGTTCTGGGGACGCAGCCTGAGCGTGGGGCTGAGACTCGGCAGCGACGGGATCCATCGTGTCTGACAGCGGTGAGCGTTCAGGTGGACGACAAGATTGCGCCGCAATCGTGGTTCCTGTTCGCAGGTGAGGAATTGCCGCTGTGGCTGCGTCACAGCAAGGTGACGCGACGCGACCAGGGCCGCGAGGGCAAGCGAGGGGTTGTCAATCTGAACGTTCACCGCTGTGAAGCCCACCGGACCGAGCAGGCGCTCGCCGCCTACCGGAGAGAGGCCCTGCTGGCAGCCACCCCGGCTGCGCGGGTGCTGGCGCTCCACGACACCGTGGTGGAGAGGCTGGAGCGTGCCCGAGCTGACCGGGGGCGCGGCGGTACGCTCGAAGACAGCCCCGATCTGAGGCGAGCCGCCAGGGTGCTGCGTCGCCTCTGCGCGGCGGTCCAGCTCGACTCCTCTGACCCAACTCAATCAACGAACTCCAGCCGCCAACAGATCACTCCACGGCGCGTCCTGTTCCATCTCTACGATCGCCTCGCGACAGATGTCTGCGCGATAGCAGCGACCGGCGACGACCGCTGCCTGCCCGACGTGCTGACAACAGCGCAGCGCCTGCGGGAGCTCCTGTTTCACGCGGTCCCATCCACAGATCCGGTCCCGTCCACGGTGCCGTAGCTGTCCACCACACAGACCGATTCAGCGGAGCAGATCGCCGCACCCTGAGCACAGCAGGTATGCCCCCCGCCAGCTGGAAGCCCCACGACGCCAGCCACCACAACAGCAGGCGCCTTGAGTTGCGCCGCTCCGCGGCGCTCACGTCCGCCGGGAGCGGACCCGGCACACCTACACAGGAGATCCCACCAATATAGCCGGCCGATCAGTCTGGATCACACGCCCCGTCACAGGGGTGTATCAGCACACCGCCCACCAGGAGCGCGGCCACCTGATCCAACGTAGGCGCTTCGGTGATGATCGCTGAGTGCACGTCGTTGTTCGTCTCCGGGATGGTGTTCTCATCCAACGGGAAGAACTCGTCGAGGCGATCCGGAAGCCGGAACTGGGAGATCGCCCGCCCGGTCGACGGGCCCTTCACCGTGTCGAGTCCGTAGATTGGATCGCTGGCCACATCCAGATGCGCGGCGCCCATCCCCCGGGCCAGGATGTCGGTCGCCATGTTGGGCACCTGGCAGTCGCCGATGGCCTCCTGGATCAAGACCACCCGGTCGTCCTCCATCAACGAGACGAGTCCGGCCGGATCGGAGCGGTCGAAGTAGCCCTGGAGCATGCTGATGAACGCGGTCTGCGACAGCGGGTCGGGGTACAGCAGGTCGATCAGCACCTCGATCTCCGCGAAGTGGACGGAGCGCTGAATCATGTGGGTCCACCCGCCGCCGGGCACCGCCACCACGGCCCGAGAGATGCGCGGCGAGATCGAGACCAGCGAGCTCCCCTGGATCCCGCCCAGGCTGATCCCGTAGTAGTAGACGGCGTCCGAGTCGAGCAGCGCCTCCCCTGCGTCGAGCCCGAGCGCCGGATCGCTCTGGAGCGCACCCAGTGCCAGCTCGGTGAGGGCCAGGTTGTTCACCAACGACTGGGCGAGGCGGTCCGTGACCAACGTGATCCGGCTCAGATCGGTGGTGACCTCGTCCAGGATGAGGTTGAGATCGCCGCTGGAGAGCCCGATCCAGTCGGTGGCGATGACCACCACCTCGTGCTCGGCGGCCAGGGGCTGCACGATCGCCTCGCCTGTGCCGCCGGTCAGGTAGCCCTCGCCCGTGCCGAAGATGCCGTGGCCGAACTGCACCAGCGGCAGCCCGCCGCGCTCCAGCGCCACCGGAGGGATGATCATGGTGAAGTCGTAGGACGGACGCTCGCGGCTCTGCTCCGTCACACCGAACCCGGGGTCCAGCTCCAGGCTGTTGGTGTCATCGAGGAAGTTGGGCGGCTGGAAGGTGCCCCGGACCAGCACCGCCACGTCGTCGTTGGGCGCGAACTCGATCTCGGTGATCTCGTAAGGCACCCCGCTGTCTGCGATGTCGGCCAGGGCCTGCGCCCGCATCGAGCGGATGGGGCCGGTCACCCCGTCGTCGCTGGAGACCTGGAACTCCCAGGCCAGCAGCAGATCGTCCTGGGCGAACCCCGCGCTCGCCGCGACGTCGAACAGATCGCCGTACCGCGGGCGCATCGCCTCCACCTCGCGATCGCTGGTGGGGATGTCGTCGCGCAGCGCCACGAAGGCGTCCGGCGAGTCGAACGGCGCGCCGTCCTCGTCGCGGAGGTCGGCGGTGAGCACCGCCAGGTAGCGCGCGCCGTGCTCCAGGGGAGCCATCGGTCGCAGAATCAACGCGTGGCGGCCGGCGTAGCCCAGGTCGCGGTTGGTCTGGTCCATCTCGGTGAGCAGGGGAACCCGCGCGCCGGTCTCTGCGTGAATCAGCGCGACGGGGACCCCGTCCGCCAGGGAGTCGCCCTGACTGCCCCAGCCCCAGAGCTGCGCAGAAGCGACGTCGCGGCCCAGGTTCACCATCACCGGCGAGGTAGGAGAGGCCCCGTCGGCGAAATTGAACATCACCGGATCGACCGGCAGCGGACCGTCCGGACTCCACAGCGCGTCCGCGTGGTAGGCCAGCCGCAGCCCGCTCGGTGCGGTCTCGTCTTCGACGGTCCAGTAGGTGCTTGGGTAGGGCAGGAAGCAGTCGTCCCCGATCCCGAGCGGATTGCAGCCCGGGGTGCGCTCGATTTCCCAGGCGATGGCGGTCGCGGTGGTGGTGAACCCGGCCGCGGCGCCGGTGTCGGCGGTGTTCGCCCAGGGCAGGGGCTCACCTGCGGTGGTCGTGCAGGCGACGAGGAGGGGGAGTACCAACACGGGGCTCTCCGAATCAGGGGGTCTCTGTCGCCGCTCCCCATAGCCTCAATCTCTCGGTTCCTCGACTTCGCGTCTCACGGGATCGCCCCAGGAACCGCTTCACCGACCGCGGCCCCGGTCCGGCTCTGACGCTCGTTCTCGATGTTCGAGCATGTTCAGTTCCCGCTGTGGAGTAGTCGTGGCCCGCGGTCCGTGGAGTCGTGGAGTCGTGAGTGAAGCGACCCGCGGTTCCGCGAAGCCGTGGCTCCTCCAGAGCGGCTCCGTTGACCGCGTTGCCGTTTGACCGCGTGACCACGGATCAACGGAAGCGCGGCTCCACGGACCCGCGAGACCTCGTCTCCACGAGACCACGATCCGCGTGAACACGAAGCACGAATCCTCGCTCCATGACCCGCGACTGCTCCAAAGCGGGAACATCGATCCACAACGGGAAGGAGTCAGGGGGATTGGCAGACGACCAGGCCGCTCGCCCCTCCAGCGACTTCCTCAACGGACATCGCCGATCCGATAGGGGTCTGGCTCCCCCCTCGCGGAGTCCTCCCCATGAGCGAGCTTCTGACCCCAGCGAACCTCGGCACGCTGGCGATGCTGGTGTTCCTCCAGGCCGTCCTGGGCTTCGACAACCTGCTGTACATCTCCATCGAGTCCAAGCGCGTCCCTGAGGACAAACAGGCGATGGTGCGCCGCGTCGGCATCGGCCTCGCCATCGCCCTGCGTATCATCCTGCTGTTCGTGGTCGTCGAGGCGATCGAGTCGTTCCAGAACCCCTTCTTCTCGATGCACTGGACCGGCATCATCGAGGCCGAGGTCAACATCCACTCGGCCATCGTGCTCGCGGGCGGCGTCTTCATCATCTACACGGCGCTCAAGGAGATCATGCACATGCTGTCGATCTCCGACATCGAGCACGAGGGCGGCGGCAATCAACGCTCGGTGGGCTCCGCCGTCGCCATGATCGTGCTGATGAACCTCGTGTTCTCGTTCGACTCGATCCTCAGCGCCATAGCCCTCACCGACGTGTTCATCGTGATGGCCATCGCGATCATCGTCTCCGGCGTGATGATGATGGTGCTGGCCGATCACGTCTCGACCTTCCTGCAGAAGAACCGGATGTACGAGGTGCTCGGCCTGTTCATCCTGTTCATCGTCGGCATCATGCTGGTCTCGGAGGGCGGCCACCTCGCCCACCTGAGCCTGGCCGGTCACCCCGTCGAGGCGATGGCCAAGTCCACGTTCTACTTCGTGATCATCGTCCTGGTGATCGTCGATATCGCCCAGGGCCGCTACCAGAAGAAGCTCGACATCGAGCGGAAGCGAGGCGCGGCGTGACCTGGAACGCAGACCGCGTGGTCGAGGCGCTCCGGTTCGCCGCCGAGCGCCACGGAGACCAGAAATTCCCCGGCACTCCCCTGCCCTACCTGCTCCACCTGGGCTCGGTCGCGGTGGAGGCGCTGAACGCGATTCAGCACGAGCCGGCCGATGACGACGAGCTCACGGTGCTGTGCGCGGTGCTCCACGACGTCATCGAGGACACCCCCACCACGCGACAGGAGGTGGCGGCCCGGTTCGGAGAGGCGGTCGCGGCCGGGGTCGACGCGCTGAGCAAGCGGCCGGGGCTGGCCAAGCCGGCGGCGATGGCCGACAGCCTGGCCCGGATCCGGCAGCAGCCGGCCGCGGTGTGGAAGGTCAAGTTGGCCGATCGCATCGCCAACCTGGCCCCGCCACCCCACTACTGGAAGCGCTCCAGGTGTGAGCGGTACCGGGCCGAGGCCGAGGAGATCCTGGCTGCGCTCGGGGAGGCCAGCCCGTACCTGGCGGCGCGGCTGCAGGCGCGGATCGATCGGTATCCGGAGCTCTACGCGGGGCGGGGCTGAATCGGGCTGTGGGAGCGGCAGGGGGAGAGCAGCTGTTGCGTCGCCCTGCTCGATGCGATCGACCCGGGATGAAATGGCCGGTGACAGCGATACTCTGCCGCGGGTTCAGGTTGATGGGAACCAGCGAACTGAACTCGTAGCAGGGTATCGCAGGTCATCACTCAACCCGTTGGATCGCCGATCAGGCCCTCCAGGGACGACACGACCTGAGAGAGAAAACCAGCGACGGCCGCGGGTTCACCGATGTCTCCATCGAGACCCTGCAACACTTCAAACGGCACGAACACGCTCGACTGGTATCCGTATGTGATGCAGAGGTACAGGGTCGCGGCTTCAAGTTGATACCGCGACCCTGTACCACGAGAGCGTCGCACGCCTGTGGACGAAGTGCATCCGGGTCGAGGGGGGAGATTGCTTTTCATGGAGCGGCCTTAGAGGGTAGTCGAGGGGTAAATCACTTTGCGAATCGCTTGATAAGGACCCAGG
>CAYXGP010000006.1:0-91902 GCA_964464515.1 uncultured Enterobacterales bacterium | reverse complement strand
CGGTAAACCTCCACCCTTTCCACGCCCCCCCCCGCCGGCGGCCCCCGCCGGGGCGCGCCCCGGGGGGGGCGCGGAGCGCCCCGCGACCCTCGGCCGCCTCGACATCACGCTGCCCGAGCGCCGCCGCGCGGCGATCGCCGCGATCAAGTGGATCAACCAGCCCCCGACACCCAGTGACGTCAACATCACCATCCCCGTGGCCCCGACCACCCTGAAGCAGATCGAGGAGATGTGTCCCCGGGTCGCGCAGCATGCCACGGCGTTCTCACTCACCGAGAGCGTGACCGCCGACACCACCACCCATCTGGCCTTCTTCCGCGGTATCGAGGAGCTGATCGCCCACCAGGAGAAACACAGCGAGGGTTGGCGCAGGCGGCGCGCCCGACTGGCCCGGCAAGGCGGGATCACGCCCACGCGAGAGCTCGCTGTCACCGTGGACATGGCGCGCGCGATGGAGAGCCTCGATCCGACCGAAGAGGCCACCGCCGAGTCCACGCTCATCGACGACATCGTCCCCCGCGGCTTCGATGAGCTGTGGGCGATGCTCGACCGCTTCGATCACGGCCTGCCCGAGCGGCGCCGCTCCGCCCGGATGGCCCGGAGCTGGCTCCGCTCAGACACCGTCCAGACCCTGGTCCCCATCCCCATCATGGCCCGCTTCGAGCAGCAGCTCGTCCTGCTGCTCCCGCGCGTATCCACCCACTCAGCGGCGTTCGGCCTCTCCGGACGTCTCGACGACGATCTCATCTGCCAGCTCGTCTGCTACCGCGGCCTCGCCGCGATGACAGTCGACATCGAGCAGGCCCACGCCCGCGCGATCTTCGAGTCGTGGAGCATCGCTCGCGGCGATCCGGCTCCGAGGCCCCCCATGCAGGACAACCGTCGCATCCAGTATCGCATCCCCATCCGACTCCCCGTGGAGATCGAGGTCGGCGGGGAGATCTGCGTCGAGAACACCGCCAACCTGAGCGCCGGCGGGATGTACATCGAGACGCGTCGCCCCCGCCCCACCGGGACGCAGCTCTCGGTTCGCTTTCGACTCCCTGGACAGGCGGCCCCCATCGACACCCCCGCGGAGGTCCGCTGGGTGCTGAACGCCGAGAACGCCGGCCCGCTCCCGGTGGGGATGGGGATCAACTTCGCTGAGCTGCCGCCCGGCGCGCGGCGTCGGGTGAGGGCGTTTCTGGAGAAGTGGCCCGGGCGCTGAAAAATCAGCGCTTCAACCAATCTATCACCAACGGAAAGGTCTCCGTCGGGGCGGTGTTCCCCATCCCGAGATCACAGTGCCCGTAGTCGTGGCTGAATCCCTCGGCTCGTCCCGCCACCACGAAGCGCTTCTCTGCGCTCCCTGCCGCCTCGTAGTAGGGCCGCACGCGATCCACCGGAGCGATGTGATCCGCGCGACCGGCGATCACCAGCAGCGGCACCCGCAGCCGCTCCAGCGCCTCCAGGTAGTCGATCTCGCCGTCCATCGACGCGAACCTCCCCTGGTCTACCGCCTGACCGAACTGCTTGAGCTCGCCGCGGGTCAGCGGGCTGGCGCCGCGGGTGTACAGCGCGAGGCGCGTGGCCTCATCTACGTTGTCGGGTTGGTAGAGGATGGAGTCGATCGTGACGAGTCGGGGGAGCTGCGCAGCCACCCGCCCCGCCAGCTCAGACGGCACCCGCGGCACGACGCCGCCGAACCCCATCCCCACCCGCGCCAGCTCCAGCAGCGGATCCGCGCCGGCGAAGTCCATCGGTGATCCCACCACCACCAGGGCGTTGAGCGCGTCGTCGCCGTGCATGGCCTGGTAGACCGCCGCCACCATTCCGCCCATGGAGTGCCCGACGTACCCCACCGTCTCCGCGCCGGTCTGCGCGCGCACGTGGGCGATGGCCGCCGGCAGATCGTAGCGTCCGTAGTCGTCGACGGTCCAGCCCACCTTCTGGGGCCGTCCGTTCGCGTCGGTCTCGGCCAGCCCGTGCCCGCGCAGATCGAGCAGCCAGGCGTCGAATCCCGCCGCGGTCAGCGCCCGCGCCAGCGAGCGCTCCGGGGTGAGATCCCAGAACCCGTGGTGGGTGGAGATGCCGTGTACCACCAGCACGGGCGGACCGTCGTGTGGGTGCCGGTGCAGCACCACCGACGCGCCATCCTCGGTGTCGACGCGATGCACCTCCCCCTCTCCGCACGAGGGCGGTGATCTGGATGCACACGAGAGTAGCATCAGCAGCAGATTCATGGCAGCACCTGCGGGGTGATCCCCAGCGTATCGGTGACCCACCCAGCGAGCGAACGCAGCGCCCGAGGAGCCTGCAGCAGCGCCGCGTGATCGTACTCCCTGGGGTCGAGGCCAAGGTAACCAAAGCGATGGAAAGACTCAGTCGGCACCTGCGGCCGAACGGTCTCCGGCGGCGCCAGGATGTCCAACCCCGCAGAGCCCGCCCAGACCGGCACCGCGCCGTCCAGCGAGACGGCGTGCTCTGCGCGCACCCACCCCGCCAACGTGCCCAGCCAGCCCGCGTCGAGATCGGTGAGGCTCGGCGGCGACGCGCCCAGCAGCAGGGGGAGCACGGGCCGACCGCTCCACGAGCCGTCCGTCGCGGCAGCGGCGGTGAGTCCCTCGGCCGGGACGGGCTGCGCGGCCAGCCAGGAATTGAGCGCGCCCGGCAGGAAGCGCAGCGGCGCGCCGAGGAGCGCCAGGGCCGTGGGTTCGGCGTGACCGCCCGCGACCGAGGACGCCGCCAGCGTGCCCCCGAGCCCGGGACCCACCAGGACCTGTGCGCCGGTCTCCTTCAAGCCGCGGGGGATCTCGGCGGTGATCGCCGACGCGGCGTCCTGCTGCCCGGGGGGGAACGAGAGCAGCCGGGCGTCGAGCCCGTGGTTCTCCAGGGTGGTGATCAGCGGGAGGTAGGCGCCGGTGTCCACGCCAGGGGTCGCGACCACCAGCGCCACCGGCCGAGCACGTTCACCACTCCAGCCGGGATCGCTCAGCTCAGCGGCGAGCGCGGGCGCGAGGAAGGTGAGGAGTGCGAGCATCTGGAAGGGCTAACCGAATGCACCCGACGAAAATCACGGCGTGACTCACGGCGCGAAGCGCTGCCAGCAGAAATGGTCACTTCTGCTGGGGGTACCTCAGTCCTCCAAGCCACGCGCCAGATCATCGACCACGCGGCCGAGCTGCTCCCGGGTGAGCCCGAACGCCTCCCGCACCCGCGGCTCTCCCCGCACGGCACGGTGGCGCGTGATCTCCGCGCCCTCCCCGTCGACGTCCACCTGAAAGAACCGCCCCCCGTGCATGTCCTCCGGATCGCTGCGCAGCGTGGCGCCGCCCAGCTCCGGCGCGACCTCCACCGCCCGCAGCCGCTCTCCCGCCGGCCGCAGCCCCTCGGCCAGCCGGCGCGCGCGACCCGCGATGTCGCCCGGCCCCGCGTCTACACGGAGCCGCTCGACCACCACCCCCAGCCGGTCGGCGTCCACCACGTCCACCGTGGCGCGCGCAGCGCCGTGCTCGGCGGCGGCCGCGCCGGGGGCGTCGATCTCCCCGTTCAGGTGCTCTCCCAGCCCCCCCGTCATGCTCATCCTCCTATTTTTTACGCCGCCGCCGGCCCTTCAGCCCCTCGGCCTTGAACGTCGTGCCGTCGTGGCTGAGCGTCACCGGCTTGTCGTCCACCGTGGTGCGCAGATGGACCGGCCGCCCCCACAGCAGCGACAGATTGCGCAGAGTCTGGCTGGCCCAGTCGACCTGGATGTCCGATCCCTCGTGGATGTGGCCCAGCTCCAGCTCTCCGCGGTTGGCGTGGTTGCCGTCGCGCACCTCGATGCGGGGCTGCCCCCGATTCGACAGCATGAACAGCAGCTTCTGCTTGACCGCCTCGAACTCGCGCGTATCGACGACGAAGTGGCCGGCGGACCGGTCAAACTCGTAGGTGAACAGTCCGTTCTTGCGCACGAAGTCTGCGGTCAGGAACGTGTCGATGAACGTGATGTCGTTGTGGGAGCGGCGGACCTCGAAGATCTTCTCACGGCCCAACCCCGCGTCGGTGTTCCAGTCGCGCTTGGTCGCCACGTCCTCGCAGTCCAGCCACTCCTTGCCGAACTGGCCGCGGTTCCAACGCTCCTCGATGTCGCGGAACAGCTCGATGCCGATCTTGTATGGGTTGATCTGACCGGGCTGCATGGCCACGGTGCCGGAGTGGTGGTCGCAGTAGTCGATGACCTCGGCGTCCGTGAGGATGTTCTGCGTCATCATGGTTGTGTGCCAGTAGCTGGCCCAACCTTCGTTCATTATCTTGGTCTGCCCCTGGGGCGCAAAATAATACGACTCAGCCAAGATGATTCCAAGAACGTCCTGCTGCCATCCGGCGAGCTTTCCGTGCTTGAGTATGAACCCGGCCACGTCGCGGGTGGGCCGCTCCGGGAAGCGCTTCATCTGCTCCATGCTGGCCCGGTGCTGGACCCGCTGGGCCTCCAGGTAGTCGGGCGGGTTGATGTACCGGTCCATGTAGGATCGGGCCGGCAGCTTGACCACGCCGTCGGACAGCGCGGCGTCTTCGAGATCGCGCTCGGAGGACCGGCGGGCCGGCTCGAACACCGGCGCGAAGGGATCGATCAGGTTGTCGATCGACAGGCAGAGGTCGGTGAAGGCCTCGACCTCCGCCACGCCGTGCCGGTCGATGTACCGACGTATCCGGGCCGCGTGGTTCGCCATCTGGTCGAGCATCTTTCGATTGGTCGGGGAGAACCAACAGTTGTTCGTGAAGAAATCGACGTGCCCGAACACGTGAGCCATGACCAGCTTCTGGTCCATCATCGTGTTGTTATCGAGGAGGTAGGCATAGGCCGGGCGGGTGTTGATCACCATCTCGTAGATCTTCTGGAGCCCGTACTCGTAGCCTTTCTGCATCTGGAGATACTCCATCCCCCAGCGCCAGTGCGGATAGCGCGTGGGGAACCCCCCATACGCCGCGATCATGTTGATCTCGTCGTAGTCGCACATCTCAAAGACGGTCTCGCAGAAATCGAGGCCGTACCCCTTGGCGATCCCCTCGATCCAGAGTTGACACTCGCGCAGCTCGGCAGGCAGACCCCGGCGCGATCGGAAGAAGTATGAGCGGCCCGTCATCGGCCCTTCCCCAGGAACGTCTTGATGGAATCCATGATCGCGTCGCGGCTGGGGATGCGTGAGATGGTCACCCGCTCATCTTCCCCGAAGCGACCCGACAGGTCGTTGTAGAATTGGCCCGATCCGTACTCCGAGTCTACCTGCCCATACGAGAACTGGTTGACGACGGGAAGCATCTGGTCGCCGACCATCGACAGGCAGGTGCGCGTATCGTTCGCCGACCAGTTGTCTCCGTCTGAGAAATGGAACGGGTAGATGTTCCACTGCTCGGCAGGGTAGTCCTCTTCGATGATCTTCATGCACAGCTTGTAGGCGCTGGAGATCAGGGTGCCGCCCGACTCCCGGGTGCGGAAAAAGACCTCGCGGGGGACCTCCCGCGCCACGGCGTCATGGATGATGAATCGCGTAGCGACGTTCTTGTAGTTGTGGCGTAGCCACGTGTCGATCCAGAACGCCTCCAGCCGGACGATCTCTTTTTGTTCTTTACCCATCGAGCCGCTGACATCCATCATGTAGATCACAGCAGCCGCAGACTGGGGCTCGGACTTCGTCCGCCACGTGCGGTAGCGTCGGTCGTCCCGCACGGGCACGATCACCGGCTTGTCGGGATCGTAGGTGCCAGAGGCGATCTGCCGCTTGAGCGCCCGGCGGTAGGTGCGCTTGTTGTGGCGCAGCGACTCAGGACCGATCGGCGCGATGCCGGTGTAGCGATCCTTCTCAGACGGGATCGCCCGCTCGCCCCGCGGCTGGATGCGGGGCAGCTCCAGCTCCTCCCCCATCAGCTCGGCCAGCTCTTCGAGGGATATGTCGGCCTCGAGGATGTGCTGCCCCGGGCTGTTGCCCGCTCCCTGTCCCTGCCCGGGTTTATCGCCGATCTTGTCGCCGGAGTCGCCGTCGCCCTGACCCACGCCGCCGGTTTCGTTCTTGCCATAGCGGAACCGCGGGATGGAGATCTGCGGCAGGGGGATCGAGACCACCTGATCGCCCTGCTTACCGATCAGCTCACCCGACGACATGTAGCGCTTGAGGTCCTTGCGCACCCTCCCTTTGACGATCTGCTTGAAGCGCTCAAGGTCGTTTTCGATGTTCAGGATCAAGGGGCCCCCAGGCGCTCAGCTCTTCTTGGCGTCGCCCCGTGCGAAGATACTGGCGACGAAATTAAGCACGTCGGTCGCCGACTGGTCGTCGTAGCCGTAGTTGTCGATGAGTCGCTGCTTGACGATGTCGATCTTGGCCTGGGTGTCGCGATCGACCACCTGACTGACCAGGCTGGTGAGCTTGATCGTGTCCTTCTGGTCCTCGAACAGCTTGAGCTCAAGCGCCTTGTACAGGCGCTCGTTGGCCTGATAGTTGAAGATCTTGCCGTCGATCGCCAGCGCGCCGATGTAGTTCATCAGCTCGCGCCGGAAGTCGTTCTTGCGCGTCTCAGGGATGTCGATTTTTTCCTCGACCGACCGCATCAGGCGCTCGTTGGGCTCGTCGTAGGCGCCGGTGAAGCGGTTCTTGACCTTCTCCTTGAGGCAGTACGCCTTGACGGAGTCGATGTAGTTGGAGCAGAGCCGCTTGATCGCCTCTTCATCGGCGGCGATGGCTTTCTGCACCTCGTTCTTGACGATGTCTTCGTACTCCTTCTTGACCTCTCCGAGGATGGCCCGATAGCGCTTCTTGAGCGCCTCGTCAGAGATGAGCGAGTGGTTGTCGAGGCCGCTCTCCAGCTCGTTGAGCACCATGAAGGGGTTCACGCAGGTCGACTCTGCGTCGCGCACCAGTGCGTTGGATATTTTATCCTGGATATACCGGGGAGAGATGCCGGCCATCCCCTCCGACCTGGCGCTCTTGCGCAGCTCCTTGACGTTGTCCTCGGTGTAGCCGGGCAGCGTGCGGCCGTCGTACAGCTTCAGCTTCTGCATGAGCGTCAGCTTGTGCTTCTTGGGCTCCTCCAGCCGCGTGAGCACCGCGAACATCGCCGCCATCTCCAGCGTGTGCGGCGCGATGTGCTTGCGGACCCGCCGCTGGTTGAAGTCCTTTTCGTAGATACGCGACTCCTCGTGCCACTTGGTGATGTAGGGCACGTCGACCTTGATCGTGCGATCGCGCAGGGCCTCCATGAATTCGTTGGACAGGAGCTTTCTGTACTCAGGCTCATTTGTGTGCCCGATGATGACCTCGTCGATGGTGGTCTGCGCGAACTTCTTGGGCTTGATCACGTGCTCCTGGCTGGCCCCCAGCAGATCGTACAGGAACGCAACATCCAGCTTCAGCACCTCGACGAACTCGATGACGCCGCGATTCGCCACGCAGAATTCGCCGTCGAAGTTGAAGGCCCGTGGGTCGGACTCAGATCCCAGCTCGGCGATGCGGCGGTAGTTGATGTCGCCGGTCAGCTCGGTGGAGTCCTGGTTCTTTTCGTCCTTGGGTTGGAAGGTTCCGATGCCCACGCGGTCCTTCTCGCTGAGCACCAGCCGCCGAACGCGGATGCAGCGGATCAGCTCCAGCCAGTCGCCGCCCACCTCCTTCATCGTCTGTCGGTACAGGAACCGCGAGACCGGGTCGAGATCTCCCTCCAGTCGGACCGGGTAGCGCCCGCGCTCAGAGGCGTTGATGTCGACCAGCACGCGCTCCCGCATGCTCTCGGGGATGAGCTTGAGCGGGTCCTCGTTGAGCGGCGACGCCACCACCTCGCCGCTGGGCAGGTGCCACGAGAAGGTGTACAGACGACCCTCCTCCTGCCGCGAGTACCACTCGAGCCCCTTCTTGAACAGCCGCGCGATGGTGGACTTCGATGAGCCGACAGGCCCGTGCAGCAGAATGACGCGCTTCTCGGGGCCGTACCCCAGCGCGGCGCTCTTGAAGATGCGCACCAGCTTCATCAGGTGCACGTCGATGCCGAAGACCGCGTCCTTGCCACCCTCGAAGGGATCGTCGAAGAACTTGTAGCGGATGATGCGCTTCTTGTACTCGGTGTACTCCTCTGTTCCGAAGGAGATGATCATGTCGTACAGGCGCTGGTAGGCGTTGCGGGCGACGTTGGGGTCTTCCCGCACGACGTCGAGGTACTCCTCGAACGAGCCCTCCCAGTTGAGCTGCTGGTACTGCTGGACGTCCTGAAGCTCGGCGATCAGCCCGAGGATGGGGTTCTGGCTCGACATGCAGGGATCTCCGATGTGGCGCAGGGAGGGCGCTCTCCGCGCCGGTTACAACACGCAGCTACAAGATGCAGCGAGGGGGAGGGGTTCGCTCGGGATGTTTCTCAAGATGACGCAGGCCCCTGGAGGGTGCTGGACACCCGCGCGGGGATCACCTGATCGCGGCCGGCCTCCTTGGCGTCGAGCATCGCCATCTCGGCGGCCCGCAGAACGGTCTCGCCGGCCCGCCCGTGATCGGGCCGCGTGGCGACCCCCACCGACACGGTGAACGGCGTCTCCAGGCGGCGGACCGCGTAGGCCAGGTAGGCCCGGATGCGCATCGCCACCGCCATCCCGGCGCGCATCCCCGCGCCGGGCAGCAGCACCGCGAATTCTTCTCCGCCCACGCGCGCGGGCTGATCGGAGTCGCGGCAGGCGTCGCGCAGCACGCTGGCGAACAGCTGCAGGCAGACATCGCCCGCCTCCTCGCCGTGCGTCTCGTTGATCTGGGACAGGTGGTCGATATCGGCCATGATCAGCGTATACGACAGATCGGCGGCGTCGAGCCTTCCCACCCGGTCGTCGATGATGCGGCGGTTGGGCAGCTCCGTCAGCGGATCGACGCTGGCCTCCATGAGCTGGGCGGCCTCGTGGCGCAGCATCCCCACCCGCGAGCCCAGGGCCAGGGCCAGCGACTCGGTGTCGTTGGCATGCGGACTCCTGGCGTCCAGCGTGGACAGCTGCGCGATGGCGAAGCCCCACCCGTGGGCGTACACCGGCGTGCACGTCACGTGCGCCTGATCCGACGTCAGGTGCGGGCAGCGCAGGCCGCCCTCTCCGACGCTGTGGTGGAGCGTGCGCCCCTTCCGCAGCATCGGGCAATCGTCGGGTTTCTTCAGCGAGCAGGCCGCCGTACCGCCCTCGTGCACCTCGATGGTGACGGTCTCATCGTTGACGACCATCAGCTCCACGCCCGCCGCGGGGTAGGTGGCGCGCATCGTGCGCAGCGCCGCGCTCATCACGCCCTTCTCGTCGTCGTGCAGATCGAGGGACTCGATGAGATCGCGCGTGAACGAGGAGCTGCGCTGGGCGCGCGCGCCCTCGGCGCGCAGCTCCGTCATCATCTTCGTGGTGTCCAGCACCACGTTGCGCAGCGGAGCGACCAGCGGGTGCTCGGGCACCTCGGGGATCTCCCCCCCCTCCACCGCGGCATGCAGGGCGTCGCTCACCCCGGAGAGCGCCTGCTTGATGGCGTTCGGGCCGTCTACCTCCATCTTCCGCGCCCGGCGTCGCGCCAGCAGCGAGGTGCTGAGCGTCACCACCAGCATCAACCCCCACGCGCCCAGCAGGAGGTTCATGTTGCGGGTGTGGACCGCGGCGATTCGGAACTCCACCTGCTGGTGGAGCTTGTTCATCGCGACCACGACCCCGGAGCGGCTGTCGGAAATCTCCTCGAACGCCGCGGTGTAGTCGGGGTCCTCACCGCCGTTGAAGACGAGGTTGGAGGCGTTGGAGAACTTGCCGAGCCGGAACAGGGCGCGCGCGGAGTCCTCCTCGACGCCGTCGACGAGCTGCCCGAGGGTCTTCAGGCCCGCGCGGGCCTGCGCCTGGGCCTGCCGGGCCTCCTGGGAGAGCGCGCGCTCCCCGGTGGCCGCGTACTGATAGGGGGCGACCATGAGGTCGGAGACCGGCGCAGCGACGGCGCGCAGCGTCTCGCGCGGCGTCTGGATCTCGGCCTGCTCGTTCTGTCTCTGGGAATAGACCAGCCCCACCACCAGGGCGGTCAGAATCGTCAGACCGGTCGCCTGGAGCGCGAGGACGGGGCGAATTGAGTGGGGGGAGCCTTCCATGCGTGGCTTGGGTCCTCGGGGGCGATTGGGGCGGGCCCGGAAGGGGGGCGTGACACGGCGCTCATCATAGCGTCTGTGGCCCGCTCGAACCGCCCCCTCCGCTCCGGGGTTAGGCGCGATCCGTGCTGCTCACCCGCCTGGACCCGGCCTCCCGAACCCGCATGGCGCGCGCGCTCCGCCAGGGAGAGCCGATCGATCTCGACCTTCACGGCCCACTTCCGAGCGATCTCCGGCTCGACGAGGTGGTCCCCCTGTGCCGCCACGCCACCGCCCGGGATCCGGCGCTGGCGCGCCTCATAGCGCACCTTCGGCGCCCCACCCGGTCTCCGGAGAGCTCCCCGGAGACCGGCGCAGCCATCACCGCAGTCCTCCCCACCCACCGTCGGATCCCGTTGGGGCTGGCGGCGCTGCGGGCGCAGGATCTCCCGGTGCGTGTGTTGATTCTGTCGAACGGCGCAGGGCCCGTTCGCGTCCCCGGCGCGCAAGTGATTCGGGTGCCCTGGCGCGGCCACGGCGCGACCCGCCAGGCGGCCCTGGCGCATGTGCAGACTCCCTGGGTGTTCTTCACGGTGGACGACGCCATTCCACTGGGGCCCGCCTGCCTCCGGCGCCTCGTCACCGCGCTGGAGCACGGTCCCTGGGAGGCCGTCACCGCGCGCCAGCTCCCCTGGCCCGATGCCGATCCCGTCACGCGGCAGCGCCTGCGTGTGTGGACCCCCGCCGGGCGCAGCGTGATCGCCGCTCCCCAGGCCGACCACGTCGCCACGCTGTACCGGCGCGACACCCTGCTGCGCGCTCCGCTCCCCTCGGTCCCCGTCGCCGAGGACGCCTGGTGGAGCCGAGGGAGGGCCGTCGGGTATGTGCCCACCGCCGCGGTCCTCCACTCCCACCGCCGCAGGCCCGGCGCCCTGTTCCGCCGCAACCGCGACATCCACGCCGAGCTGTGCGCGATGGGCCGGCCACCGACCGCCGGCTCCCTCGGTGCCGTCGCGCGGGCTGTCCCGGGCGCCGCCCGCCCCGTCCTTCGGGGCCAGCCCGCCGAGGGGCTCAACCAGCTCGCCGAGCTCCTGGGCCAGTGGCGCGGGGCGCGGCGGGCGCAGCGACGGGGGAGCCGATGAGCCCCGCAGTCCCTGGCGATCGCACCCGGGTTGAGATGACGCAGATCGTCCTGCCCGAGCACACCAACAACCACGGCACCACCTTCGGCGGGCAGATCGCGGCGTGGGTAGACATCTGCGCGGCGGTCTCAGCGCAGCGCTTCTGCCGCCGGCCGGTGGTCACCGCGTCGATGGACCAGCTCCACTTCCTGCGACCCGTGCGCCGGGGGATGGTCGTGGTGCTCCTGTCGCGGGTCAACCGCGCGTGGCGGACGTCGATGGAGGTGGGCGTGCGCGTCGAGGCCGAGGACCCGCTCACCGGGCTCCGGGAGTCCTGCTGCACCGCCTACCTGACCTTCGTGGGGCTGGGCGACGACAATCGGCCGCGGGCGCTCCCGGCGCTGGATCCAGGAGAAGATCCCAGCGCGGCGCGGCGCTGGCGTGAGGCCGGTCTGCGTCGGCAGGCGCGTCTGCGCATGCGAGAGGAGCGTCGGAGCGGGCGTGAGGGGTCCTGACGCTCTGCGGAGCCTGCTCACCCACGGCCTGATCTCCCTCGCGGCGACCTGGCCCCTCGCCGCCGATCCGACGCGCCGCCTGGTGGGCCACCCCGACGTGGACGTGTGGAACCACGCCTGGGGACCCTGGTGGTTCTGGCAGTCCCTGCGCTCCGGGCAGCTCCCCTGGCGGACCGACCTGATCTCTGCCCCTGACGGCGGGGTGCTGTGGTTCATCGACCCCATCAGCGGGCTGGTGGGCGCCCCGCTGATCCCGCTGCTGGGGGCAACGGCCACCTGGAACCTGCTCATCTGGGCCATGATCGCCCTGGTCTCTGCCGGCGCCGCCGCCCTGGCCCGCCGGCTCACGGGGCCGGGCCCCCACGTGCTCATCGCCTCGGCGTCGATGGTCTTCGGCCCCTACCTGCTCAGCGAGCTGCACAACGGGATCAGCGAGATCGTGAACGTGGGACCGGCGCTGCTGGCGATCGCAGCGGCGGACGCCGCCTTCACCGAGGGCGGTCGCCGTCGCTGGGCCGCGCTGGCGGGCTGGATGTCGCTGACCCTCCTGAGCAGCCTGTACAACGTCCTCGCGGCGGGCTGGGTGATCGCCGCGCTGGCGGTGCCGTGGGTCCTCCGCCGTCCGAGCCCCGTCGAGTGGCGCGGTGCGGCCGCGGCCGCGGCGCTCCCTGCGCTGCTCGCGGGAGCGCTGTGGGTGGTGATCACCGCCTCGCTGGAGTCTCCCGACGCGCTCATCGACCGCCAGAGCGCGAGCCTGTCGTCGCGCATGATCTTCCACAACGCGGTCGATCCCCGCACGTTCCTGTGGCCGGGCGGCTTCCAGTCGATCGACCTGCGCAGCTTCGGCGAGGAGTTCCTCCACTCCGGCTACGTCGGGCTGCTCTCGCTGCCCTTGATCGCGCTGGGTCTGCGACGAACGCGACGCTGGGATCTCGCCCTCGCCGCGGCCGGCCTGCTGGTGCTCTCCCTCGGGCCGTACCTCTTCTTCGACGGTCGCTGGGTCCGCGTCGGCGAGCGGGAGCTCCCGATGCCGATGCACCTCCTCCATCTACTCCTCCCCTCCCAGGGCATCTCGCACTCGCTGCGCCTGTTCGCCCCCGGTCTGGCGATCACCGCCGCGTTGGCCGCCAGCGCGTTCGCCGGGACCTCGCGATGGCGCTGCGTGCTGGGGATGGCGCTGGTGATCACGGACATGGTCGTCCTGGGAGGAGCGCCCTGGCCGGTGGCCCGCACCCCCGCCCTGGACGACACGATCCATCGAGCGATCGCCGCCGCTCCGGGAGAGGAGAGCTCAGGCATCGTGCTCGACCTGCCCGGCGCCGTCTCAAACACGATGGCCCCATCGCGGTACTTCCTCCTGCAGACCGTTCATCGTCGCGCGATCCCCTACCGCCCGAACGCCCGCGCCTCGACCTCCGACATCGCGGACAACCCCACGCTGCAACTCCTCGCCCTGGCCTCGGAGTACCGCCCCCAGAAGCGCCGCGACCTGAAGGAGGCCGTCCACGCCATCTCGCAGATCCGCCGGGAGGCCCTGACCCGCGCTGGCGTGCGCTGGGTGGTGGTCCATCGCGAGCTGGAGCGCGGCTCGGAGCGGGTGGCGCTCACCGAGGAGATCCTGACCGCGCTGTACGGTCCGCCGCAGGTGCGGGGGGATCACGCGCTGTATGTGGTTGATGGGCACGGGGCTGTGCACCTGCGGCGGGAGTGGCGGCAGCGTCTGGCGATGGTGCCCCAGGCGCAGCTCGACATCCGCATCCTTCAGCTCGAGCAGTACATCCGGGGGACCCCCCTGTCGGAAGAGGAGCTCTCGAAGACGCGCGCGCGCCTACGCAAGCTCCGCGCACGTTGATCGCCAGCTTCAGCGACGTCGCGCTCAGCGACCCCGAGCGATCACCCGCAGGCAGCCCAGCCCGTACCGCAACGAGCGGCGAAACCCGATGCTCTGCACCGAGTCGTCGTACCGCGCCGCCACCGGCCGCTCAGCGACCCTGAGCCCTCGGGCCATCAGCCCAACCAGTATCTGCTGATCGAAGACGTAGTCGTCGGAGAACCTCGCCAGCGGCAGCGCCCGCAGCGCGCTGGCCCGGAACGCCCGCGCCCCGCTGTGCAGCTCGCTGAGATGCGTGCCGAACCGCGCGTTCGCCGCTGCGGTCAGTCCGCGGTTTCCCCAGCGACGCCAGCCCGGGATCGCCCGCCCGCCGTCCCGCAGAAAGCGGCTGCCGATCACGGCGTCGGCGGTCTCCAGGGCCTCCGCGAGCGCGAGCGTCATCGTCGTGTCGTACTGGTTGTCTCCGTGCAGCAGCACCACGCGCTCGGCCCCCGCCGCCAGCGCCGCGGCGTAGCCGGTCTTCTGCGCGCCGCCGTACCCCCGGTTGCGGGAGTGGCGCAGCACCCGCGCCGGCGCGGGCGCCGACAGCGGCTCCGGGCTGCCGTCGTCTATGACGAACATCCCCGCATGCAGAGACGTCGGGACCTCCGCGATGACACGCGCCAGCGCGGGGGCGTTCCCCAGGCAGGGGACGACGATCGCCAGATCCATCACGCCAGATCCATCACGCGCGCCCCAGCAGCCATCACGCCCGCCCCAGCAGCCATCACGCCCGCCCCAGCAGCCATCACGCCCGCCCCAGCAGATCGGCGGGCCGCACGTGGTGCCGCAGCAGGTGCGCCCACATGCCCCACTCCCCCACGGTCCACCCGCGCCGATCGGTCCGACGCTTGCCAAGCGCGTCGGGCACCGCCCACAGCCCCGCCGCCGCACCGGCCGCCGCCGCCGCCACACCGGCCGGCCCCACCCCCGCGCCGATGCCCCGACCGGCGAGCGCGGCCGCCGCCAGCGCACCCAACCGAAGCGCCGTCCAACCCGGCATGGTCAGCACCGCGGAGGCCGGCAGGCTGCGCACGGCCAGCCGCAGGCGGTTCCGCTCCACGGCGAAGACCTTGCGGGGACCGGACCGGCCGTAGCTGGCGCCCAGGACGTGCGCGATCTCCGCGTCAGCGACGTGCCGGATGCGGAACCCGCGTCGTCGGGCCCGCAGCGACAGATCCACGTCCTCGCCGAAAGCTCCCAGATCCTCGTCGAACAGGCCCACCGCCGCGAGAACCCCCGGAGTGAGCAGCACCGCCGCGCCGGAGAACGCCCCGATCTCACCTGTGCGGGGACCCACCCGGCGACCGCGGTCCCGCGCCAGGTTGAAGCCATCGGGGAACAGCCGGTGGCCGGTGTTGTCCAGGCGCTCGCTGCCATCGGCCAGGAGGATGCGCGGCTGGTACAGCCCCTCCCCTCCAGACGCCGCCGCGGCGGCCAGCTGCTCGATGAAGGTCGGTGCAGGAACGGTATCGTCGTTGAGCAGCACCACCGGAGCGGGCGCCGCTGCGCGCAGCCCGGCGTTGGCCCCGAACGCGAAGCCCCGTCGGCGACCCAGCTCGATCACCTCCACCCCGTCCGGAACGTGCACCGGACCGTCGGCCGAGACCACGACGATCACCCGACCCGGCGAGAGGCTCTGCGCGCGCAGCGCTTCCAGGCAGCGCGCCAGCAGCGCTCCCCCCAGACAGGTGACGATGACGACAGCGGGAGTCATTCCCGCTGGATTAACGCTGCATGGAGCGGCCAGGCCGCGGGGAGGACAGATGGGCTCGACCTTCGGCCGACTGCTGCGCGTGACCACCTTCGGCGAGAGCCACGGCGGGGGAATCGGCGCGGTGCTTGAGGGGTGCCCGCCGGGCCTGAAGATCGACCTCGCAGCCATCCAGGCCGAGCTGGATCGCCGCCGCCCCGGCCAGTCGCGCTGGGTGACCGCCCGCGACGAGCCGGATCGCGTGGAGGTGCTGTCGGGCCTGTTCGAAGGCCGCACGCTGGGCACGTCGATCGCGCTGCTCATCCGCAACCGCGACGCGCGGCCTGAGGACTACCGAGAGCTCAAGGACTGCTTCCGCCCCTCGCATGCGGACTACACCTATGAGGCCAAGTACGGCCTGCGGGCGTGGGCCGGCGGCGGTCGGGCGTCGGCGCGTGAGACGGCGGCCCGGGTCGCGGCAGGGACCATCGCCCGGCAGGTGCTGGCGACGCTGGCGGGGGTGGAGATCGTGGCGTGGGTGTCTCAGATAGGCGCCATCCGGGCACACGTGAGCGACGACACCGTCACGCGGGATCAAGTGGAGACCGACGTGCTCCGCTGCCCCGATGCAGAAGCCGCCGAGCAGATGCGAGCGTTGATCACCGCGGTGAAGGCCGACGGCGACTCCATCGGCGGGCGGATCCGCGCCGTCTGCCGCGGGGTGCCGGCCGGCCTGGGTGATCCGGTGTTCGACAAGCTGGAGGCGGAGCTGGCCCACGCCATGTTGTCGATCCCTGCATGCCGTGGGTTTACCATGGGTGCTGGGGAGTCGGCAGTCACCTGGCGGGGCTCGCGGCACAACGATCCCTTCATCCCAGGAAATCCCTTCATCCCAGGAAATCCCTTCATCCCAGGAAAGGACGGCGTCCCCGCGGCAGACGGCGGCATCACCACCCGCACCAACCACTCCGGGGGGGTGCAGGGGGGCATCTCCAACGGCCGACCCGTGGTGTTCTCAGCGCTCTTCAAGCCCCCGGCGACCATCGCCCGGCGACAGGAGACGGTCGATCGCTCCGGCAACGCCACGACCATCGCGCCGCGTGGCCGGCACGACCCGTGCGTGCTCCCGCGAGCCGTGCCCATCGTCGAGGCGATGGCGGCCCTGGTGTTGTGTGATCAGCTGCTGCGCCAGCGCGGGCAGCGCGGTCCATCCTGAAGCGGTCACTTCCTGGGACGCGCCGGTGGCGGAAGGAACGGCAGTCCGTGCTGATCGATGATGATGGTGAGCATCGCGACCTCCACCCACACCTGGAAGCACAAAATGTGCCAACCACGGGGAGGGTGTCATCGCGGTAGTCCGCCAGTGCCCTGGTTCGGATCACGACATTTCGATCCATGACGCTGGATTCAGAGATCGAAGCACCTGCGTCGGGACCCCGAGCGCAGGGTTCAGGCGAACAGGAGCTTGCTCACGATCGTCTTGTTGATGTTGTTGGCCTGCGCCAGCGCGGCCACCCCGGCGTCTCCGAGCAGCGACAGGCGCGTGCTCTCAGACGTGGCGAACGCGATATCGACGTCGAGCACGTTGCTCTCGGCAGAGGCGAGGGTCTCGGTGAGCGCGGTGTTGAAGTCCACCGCCGAGTCCAGCCGCTGCTGCGTGGAGCCCAGATCTGCCCGGTACCCGCTCACGGTGTCCAGCGCGGAGTCGACCGTGTCGATGGCGGTCGAGGCCGTGGCCGTGGTCAGGATGTCGGTGGTGGTCGCCAGCCCGATGCCGCCGGTCGCCAGGTTGCCCAGATCGATCGAGATCTGGTTGCTGGCGCCCGAGTTGATCCCCACCTGCACGCTGATCGCCGTGGTGGAGCCGTCGGACAACGAGATGTCGTTGAACTCGGTGGCGACAGCGATGCGGCTGATCTCCGAGCGCAGATCGATGTACTCATCGTTGAGCTCGGTCCGTTCGGCCGCGGTCAGGGACGAGGAGGAGCCCTCCACCGCAAGCTCACGCATGCGCTGCAGGAGATCCTGAACCTCGGAATTGGCAGCATCCGATGTCTGGACGATGGAGATGCCATCATTTGAATTTCGAATCGCCTGTCTTGCGGCAATTGTCTCCGTTTCCAGCCTCGTCGCCACGATCAGACCGGTCGGGTCGTCCCCGATGCTGTTGATGCGCTTGCCGCTAGACAATTGCTCCAGCACCCGAGAGAGGGCCGTGTCTGTCCGTGTGAGGTGGTTGAGCGAGCGTAGGGAAGTGAGATTGGATCGGATACTCAAAGCCATCGCGGGGTGCTCTCCACTATGTGGTCCAAGCGTTTCAACGATGCTCCTCAGATTGCTCCTTGGCGTCGCTGTTCGGCGGCTTTGATCTCCTCCCGTCTTCAGAGTCCTCTGGGACGGTCAGTGCTATGTCACCCTCACACACCAGTCGGGTGGGTGAGAGCGGGGGTCTCCTTGTTGAGGGGGGGGCTTGGCAGGCCGAGGAGGGTCAGAGTCAGGTTCACGGTATCACAGGTCGGTCACGGCTACCAACAATTGAGGGGAAGTTCAATTTCTATTTTTCGCGGCGATTCCCGCGGCGATTTCACCGCGATTTCGCGGCCTCCCATCCGAGCTGGGCAGCGCCACCACCACCCCTGATAACTGTTCATATAGCCAGGGGAGCTGATGTTCATGTAGTCTCGCCGCTGTCATGGACTACGCCGAGCTGATCTGCAGCACCGCCTTCTCCTTCCACGAGGGCGCCAGCCTGCCCGAAGAGCTGATCGACACCGCCGCGTCTGTCGGCTTGCGCGCGCTGGCCATCACCGATCGGGACGGGGTCTACGCCCTCCCCCGCGCCACCCGCCGCGTGCGAGAACTGACCTCCACCCACCCCGAGCAGCCTCCACCGCGTCTGATCTGCGGCGCACGCCTGACCCTCGACGTCGGACCGGGCCTGGTTCTGCTCGCGCGCACTCACCGCGGCTGGTCCAACCTGAGCCGCCTGATCACCGCGTCTCGCTGCGGCGGCCCCCCCGACACCGCCCCCCCGGTCCACGATCGCCCCGGCGTCCGAAAAGGGCGCGGATCGATCGCGTTGGAGTGCATCCTGGAGCGCGCGGAGGGTCTGGAGGCGCTGCTGCCGGAGGGCTGGACGGCCCCCCGCGCCGCGCAGATCCGCGACGCCTTCGGACCCCACGCTTCAGCCGCGCTCGTCCGCTGGGGAGACGCCCGCGATCCCGAGCGGGAGCAGCGCGCAGTCTCGCTCTGCAGGCGGGTCGGGCTGCCCCTGGTAGCGGCGGGTGACGTGCTCATCCATTCCCCTATTCGAAAGCCAATTCAGGACATCTTCACGTGCCTCCGACTGGGGTGCACCCTGGACCGCGCCGGCCACCTCCTGCAGCCCAACGCCGCCCGCCACCTCCGCGGCCCCACCGAGATGGTCGCGCGCTTCTCCGTGCACCCCGCCGCGCTGGAGCGAACGCTGGAGATCGCCGATCGTTGCGCCTTCACCCTCGACGCGCTGCGCTACCACTACCCCCGCGAGCTGATCCCGGACGGTCGCAGCCCCGCGGAGCATCTGCGCACTCTCACCGAGCGCGGGCTGTCCAGCCGTTATCCAGACGGCGTCCCGAGCAAGGTCGCGGCGCAGGTCGACCACGAGCTGGCGTTGATCGACGAGCTGGGGTTTCCACCCTACTTCCTGACCATCCACGACATCGTCGCCTTCGCTCGCGGCCGCGGCATCCTGTGCCAGGGGCGCGGCTCGGCGGCCAACTCCGCTGTCTGCTTCGCCCTGGGCATCACCTCGGTCGATCCCGCGAAGAGCGTGCTGCTGTTCGAGCGCTTCATCTCCCGCGAGCGCGGCGAGCCGCCCGACATCGACGTGGACTTCGAGCACGAGCGCCGCGAGGAGGTGATCGCGTGGGTCTACGAGCGCTACGGCCGCCATCGCGCCGGCATGGTCGACGAGGTGATCCGCTACCGCTGGCGCTCCGCGGCCCGCGACGTCGGCAAGGCGCTGGGGCTGTCGGCCGATCAGTGCGACGCCCTGTCGCGTGCGGGATCCCGCCACGGCGAGCCCGAAGGAGGAGAGGTGCGCCTGAGCGCCGCCGGCCTCGACCCGGCTGATCCCCGCAGCCGCCTGGCCCTGGAGCTGACCGAGCAGGCCCGCGGCCTCCCCCGGCACATCGGCATCCACTCGGGCGGGTTCACCATCTCCGATCCTCCGCTCATCGACCTGTGCCCCATCGAGCCGGCCACCATGCCCGGCCGCACCGTCCTGCAGTGGGACAAGGACGATCTCGACACCGTCGGTTTCGTCAAGGTCGACCTGCTGTCGCTGGGCATGCTCACGGCCATCCGCAAGAGCTTCGAGCTGATCGCAGCGCACTACGGCCGCCTGCTGACGCTGGCCACCCTCCCCGCCGAGGACCCCTCCGTCTACGACATGATCTGCAAGGCTGACACCATCGGCGTCTTCCAGATCGAGAGCCGGGCCCAGATGTCCATGCTCCCGCGCCTGAAGCCCCGCTGCTGGTACGACCTGGTCATCGAGATCTCCATCGTGCGTCCGGGCCCCATCCAGGGCGGCATGGTCCACCCCTACCTGCGCCGCCGCCGCGGGACCGAGCCGGTGACCTACGCCCACCCCGCCCTCCGTCCCATCCTCGGGCGCACCCTGGGCGTCCCGCTGTTCCAGGAGCAGGTCATGGCGATGGCCGTCGCCGTCGGCGGGTTCTCCGCCGGTCAGGCCGACCGCCTGCGGCGCGCCATCGGCGCCTGGCGCAAGCAGGGCAAGCTGCCCCCGCTGCTGGCCGATCTGGAGCGCGGAATGCGGGAGCGCGGGATCCGCGCCGACTACGCCGCCCGCATCGTCGAGCAGCTCAAGGGCTTTGGCGAGTACGGCTTCCCCGAGTCGCACGCCGCCAGCTTCGCCCACCTGGTGTACGCCTCGTCGTGGCTGAAGTGCCACCACCCCGCCGCGTTCACCGCCGCCCTGATCAACAGTCAGCCGATGGGCTTCTACTCGGCGCGCGCGCTCATCGGCGACGCCCGGCGGCACGGGGTCGAGGTCCACCCCATCTGCGTCTCGGAGAGCGACTGGGACTGTTCGCTGCAGCCATCCGATTCGAGCGGCTCAGAGAGCGCGTCTGGGGCCCTCGCCCTCCGACTCGGCCTGAGGCTGGTCAAGGGGCTGCGTCGCGCCGCCGCCGACGCCATCCTCGCCGCCCGGCAGCAGGCCCCGTTCGCCGGACTGGGCGATCTGGGCCGACGCGGGGGTGCCAGTCGCAGCACGCTCACGCTGCTGGCCCGCGCCGGCGCGCTGGAGGCGCTGTCGCAGCAGCGGCGGCAGGCGCTGTGGACCTCTCTCGGGCTGCGCGACCTGCCCCTGTTCCGAGGACTGCTTCGGCCCGACCACGGGGTCCGGTTCTCCCCACTGACCGCCGCGGAGACCGTCCGCGAGGACTTCTCCACCACCGGGTTCTCGGTCCGGCATGATCCCATCGCCCTCGTCCGGCCGTCTCTGCGCCGCCGCGGGTTCTCCACCGTCGCCGAGGTCATCGCCCTGCCAGCCACGGAGCGGGTCCGGGTGGCCGGGCTCATATCGCACCGGCAGCGGCCCGGGACCGCCAAGGGAGTCCTGTTCATGACGCTCGAAGACGAGACCGGGCTGCTCGGGTTGGTCGTCCGGCCGCCGCTCCTCAAGCGCCAACGTCGACTCATCCTGGGGGAGAACCAATTGGAAGTGACCGGCCGTCTCCAGCGGGACGGCGACGCCGTCAGCGTATTGTGTTCAGGGTTCGCGCGGCTGGATGGGCAGGCGGACGTGCGAACGCGGAGTCGAGACTTCCGGTGAGGCTCATCGCAGAGACGAGTTCACCGCGCCGCCGCGTCGTGCACAAACCAATCTATCATCAACGGATAGACATCTTCGACGGTGGCGGCCCCCTGGAGAACGGGCACCATGGCGTCTCGGAACGCAGAATACCGCAGAAAGCTCCGCCGCTGCATGACCTCTCCTGTGTTGCGTGCCCCGGCCTCTCGGACCTCCTCGGGGCACGAGACCTGCTCGCAGTGCTCGGCCCACCAGACGTCAAACAGAACCCAGGTCGCGTACTCGTTGAACGTGAGGTACGCCGATCTGTAGTCGCGACCCTCCTGGCCGTTGAACCGGCCGATGTCAGGGATCGCCGCGTCGATGGCCTCGGCGTGCCGATCGGAGACGGGGTTTACATAGTGGTGGTCGATCTCGGTGAAGACCATCCGCGCGTGAGCCCCCACCCGTTCGGGCGCGATGGGCGCGCCGTCGCCGATGATGGTGACCATGACGCCCTCCGTGAAGCCGTCGAATCCGGTCGAGCTCGCGTTGTGTGCGCCGCCGATCAGCGGCGAAGCGCGCACCACCAGGGCGTCAACGCCGTCCTGTTCCCCGGGGAACCGCTCGTCCAGCCACGCCCACATCGCGCGCACCTGGATGGTCTCCTCGTAGTGTTGGATGATCCCGTCATACATCGGTCGGTTCTCGGCGAGGAAACCCCGGGCGTCGGTGACCCGCGCGAAGTCCTCGATCAGCTCGAGTCGCTCGGTGAACACACGCGATCCGCCCCAGATCTCCGAGGGAGAGTAGATCCCCGACAGGGCGAGCGCGTCGTCATCGAAGATGTAGGCTGCAGAGACGTTGCGGAAGCTGTAGTAGGTGCCGACACCGACCGGAATGGCGTTCAGATCGGTGATCAGGGGGTGGTCACGGTGGGGTCCGAACCGCTCCTGGACCGCCTGCCAGTAGTCGGAGTCCCGCGTCATCGCCCCGGGCTGTTCCTGGCCGTAGGTTGTCTGCGAAAGCGCGATGTTCGCCAGCTCGAAGACCTCGGGGATCTCCACGGCCACCGTGCCGCGATGCGACTCGGCCCAGGCCGATCGCCGCTCGGCCAACTCCTGCAAGCCCGGGGTGTCGGCGTCCAGTGTCTCGCCGAACAGCGGCCAGACCCAACCCAGCGCCTCTGCGGCATCCACCTCGGCCTGCGCCGAGCGTCCCTGTAGCTGCCGAATCGCGCCTGCCCGCATCCACCGCTCCGCGGTCTGTGGGGGATGCAGCGCCAGGTGCCGATCGAGGGCCTCGTCCCGCATGGAGAGGTAGCGTGGATCGGCCCGTACCGAGATCAGATCAGGGTCGCGCCCCATCCAGGACAGCGGCGCCTCACCGCGGCGGATCGACTCCGCCAGCAGGTCCAGGGCTTCGTCGACGCGACCGTCGAGCGCTGCGTAGCAGGACGCGTTGTACCAGCCTTCTTCGGGCGTCGGACGCTCGGGGGCCGAGAGCTCAGGTGATGCAGACACCGGCGCCGTGCGGGGGGCGCAGGCCAGGACGGCGAGGAGCGGCAGGAGCGGTTGGGTCGACATGGGACTTCCGGGGTGGAGAATTACTGGCGATCGGCTCGTCCGCCGAGGTGCTCCTCGAAGAACGCGATGGTCCGCCGCACCGACGGCTCGTGCCGATCGATGGCGAGCACCGAGTGCCTCCACGGGAGCCAACCCGGGATCTCCACCGCCTCGAACCGATCGCCCAGCTCGCGCCGCAGGGTGTCGAATCGGGCGCCGGGCACCATGAAGTCCGCGGAGTAGCGCAGCCCGAGCACGCAGATGCCCTCGGAGCTCCGAGCCTTGATCTGTTCGAGCGTGGGCGCATCGACGCCCAGGTCGCGCCGCTGCCACGGAAAGACCGCGAACGGCAGAGAGGGCTGAGACAGCACCGGAGCCGCCACGCATTCATCGACCATCATCGCCAGGGCGAACCCCCCGGTCAGGCACATCCCCACGGCGCCGACCGGGCCGCCGGTCGATTCGGCGAGGCGGCGGGCCAGCCCCCGGAGCCAGTCCGTGATCGGGCTGTTTTGCCCGGTCCGCCAGGTGGTGAACTCCCTGGAGATGCAAGCGCGGACCAGACTGGCGCCCATGTAGGGGAAACCGAAGGGCTTTCCAGCGACGCCGAACAGGTCGGGCATCCAGACCGTGAACCCGCGATCGGTCAGCTCACGGGCGAACGAGATGACCAGCGGGTGCAGTCCCGGGACCTCGTGCATGACGACGATCCCGGGGCCGCCCCCCCGGGACCACACGTCGCGGGGCACGCCGTCGATGGTGTGCGGTGTGCAGGTGAAGTCGCCCAGCGCGTCTCGGTAGTGCATGCGGACTCTCCGGCGCTGTGTCGCTCAGCAGGCCGGCCCGAGGCGCTGATCCACCCGGGTCCGCCCACCGTGGTCTGGCGCTGTGAATGTCCCGTATCAGAAGAATGAAAGCGCCCCCTCAAGTCCAAGCGGCCCGCAGCCGTTGCTCTCTCTGGAGGGGAACGATGGTGGGCACCCAGATCTTGATCATCGAGCGCGATCCGGTCGCCCGGATGTTGATGACGGAATTCCTGACGTCTCAGGGGTATGTCGTCCACAGCGCGCGCAGCGGAGAGGATGGGCTTGCCCGCTGTTCCGCCGACCTGCCGGACCTCGTCGTCGTCGCGATGCAGCTGCCCGGAATGGACGGCGCCGCGACCTGCCGCGCTGTCCACGCTCTGCCCGGCGGCGCTGACGTCCCCGTCCTGGTGGTCACCGCCAGCTCTGACGCCCCCGCCATCCAGCGCGCCTTCGAGGCCGGCGCGACCGACTTCACCACCAAGCCGGTCACCTGGCCGGTCTTCGCAAAGCGCGTCGCCCACACGCTGCAGGCTTCCCGGAGCCGCCAGAGCCTGGAGCAGGAGCAGCAGCACAACCGCTCGCTGCTGGACGCCCTGCCCGACCTCATGCTGTGTATCGACGCCAGCGGCACCGTCTGCCGCGCCCGCTCTGCCCCGGGCTTCCCCCTTCGCGCGCCCCCGCCGCTGACCGCGGCCAGTCGCCGATTGACGTCCTGGCTTCCCGACGCCGCCGTCCGTCCGTTCCTGCTGGCCGCCCGTCGCGTGCTGACCACCGGCTTCGGTGAGACCCTCGACTTCCCCGCCGCCAGCCTCGACGGCGACCCGCTCCACCTCGAGGCCCGGCTGGTACCCGGCGCGCCCTCCGAGGTGCTGGCGATCGTCCGCGACATCACAGAGCGCACCCGCGCCGTGGCCGCGGCCAGGGAGTCCGACCGCCGACTGAATCAGGCCGCCAAGATGGAAGCGGTGGGTCGCCTGGCCGGGGGCATCGCCCACGACTTCAACAACCTGCTCATGGCCATCCTGGGCTACTCCGAGCTGGCCCAGCTCGAGCTCGAGGACCTGGGGCTGCCCACCGACACCGTGGGCGAGGTGATCGATGCCGCCCAGCACGCCGCTGGCCTCACCCGGCAGCTCCTCGCCATCAGCCGCCAGCAGGTCTTCGATCCCACCGCCATCGACATCAACACAGCGGTCCGCGGCATCGAGCGCATGCTCTGCCGCCTCCTCGGCGAAGACATCGCCATCGAGCTGGCGCTGACCGACCAGTCCACCGCCGTGTTGATCGATCGCAGCCAACTCACGCAGGTCCTCCTGAACCTGGCTGTCAACGCGCGAGACGCGATGCCGGAGGGTGGCACCCTCAGGCTGTCCACGGCGCTAGACGAGAGCGGCGTCGTGCTCACGGTCTCCGACACCGGCGTCGGCATGGACGAGGACACCCGACAGCGCGCCTTCGACCCCTTCTTCACCACCAAGGCTGTCGGCGAGGGCACCGGCCTCGGGCTTGCGACCATCTACGGGGTCATCCAGCGAGCGGGGGGCCACATCGATCTGGACTCCGCGCAGGGTCAGGGGACGCGCTTCACCCTGTGGTTCCCCCTCCTCCCGACCGAGACCTCGGCGCCCGACACCTCAGCGGCCCCCGGCCTGCGGCTGGTGAAGCCCAGCAACACCGGCACCGTGCTCATTGTCGAGGACGAGCCGCGGGTCCGTCGGGTGGTGACGGAGCGACTCACTCGGCAGGGCTACACCGTGCTGTCCGGCGCCAGCGGCGAAGAGGCCCTGAGCCTGGCCGACCGCCACGACGGCAGGATCGATCTCCTGCTCACCGACATCGTGATGCCGGGTATGAACGGCATGGAGCTGGCCGACCGCCTGAGCCAGAAGCGCCCGACGCTGGGGATCCTGCTGATGTCTGGGTACAGCGACCACCCCACGCTGCGGCGGAGCGACTTCGATCGTGATGCATTCATCCAGAAGCCCTTCTCCGAAGCGCACCTCGCCGATCGAGTCGAGAGCGCGTTGCGTCGCGCGCGGGGGCGTGGCTGAAGTGCTGACGCTCCTCCTCGTCGGCGCCGCGCACGCCGGCGAGCTGACCGATGAGGCCACGCTCTTCGAGGCCATCCCGTCGGTGTCGGGGGCCAGCAAGTACGAGCAGCGCGCCGATCAGGCCCCAGCCTCGGTGACCATCATCACCGCGGACGAGATCTCACGCCACGGCTGGACCACCCTGGCCGAGGCCTTGATGAGCGTCCGTGGACTGCTGGTCTCCGACGACTTCATCTACAGCTTCCTGGGCGTCCGCGGCTTCGCGCGCCCCGGCGACTACACCACCCGCGTGCTGCTGCTGATCGACGGCATGCGCATCAACGACAACCTGTACAGCCAGGCCATCAGCGACGGCACCGTGCCGATCGACATGGGCAGCGTGCAGCGCATCGAGATCATCCGCGGTCCGGGCTCGGCGCTGTACGGCACCTCCGCCATGCTGGGGGTGATCAACATCATCACGCGCAGCGGGCGCGATCTCCGCGGCGTCGAGGTGGAGGCGCTGGGCGGCAGCCACGGGACCGCTCGTGGGCGGGTGGCGTGGGGCAACGAGCTCCGGGGCGGCACCGAGGTGCTGGTCGCTCTGCAAGGGCATCACCGCACCGGGCGCGACGTCTACTTCGACGACTTCGACACCCCGCCGATGAACGACGGCGTCGCCGAAGATCTCAACGGAGAGGACTACGCCAGCGCCCTGCTCAAGGTCGAGCGGGGCGACTTCACCGTGGAGGCGATGGCCGGCGCGCGCAGGGTCGCCTACCCCACGGCGCCCTGGGAGACCCAATTCAACGATCCGCGATCGCAGATCGTCGACACGTCCACCAACCTGGGGCTCTCCTGGGATCGCGCCTCGCCTGAAGGCGGGCAGAGCCACGCCAGCCTCCACCTCCACGACTACCGAAACATCGGCGACTACCCCTTCGACTACGCATCCTACTGGCCACGAGTGCCCGCGCAGGAGCCCGACGTGGTCCTCAATCGGGATCAGAGCCGAGGTGTGTGGGTGGTCGGCGAGGCCAACCACACCACCCGCGCGCTGCGGGGCCATCGCATCACCTGGGGGGCCGAGACCCAGGTCGACCTCATCCAGTACCAGTCCAACTTCGACGTCCCCGACGACTACCTCTACTTCGAGGACTCCCGCTCGGGGTACTGGCTGGCCGCCTTCGCCCAGGATGCCTGGAGCCCCGTGCCCGCGCTCACCATCCATGTGGGTGGGCGCCTGGACTACCATCCCTCGTTCAGTCCCGCCCTCAGCCCCCGCGCGGGGGTGCTGGTGAACCCGTTCGAGGGGGGCACCTTCAAGCTGCTGTATGGAACAGCCTTCCGCGCCCCCAACGCCTACGAGCGGTACTACCATGACGGGAACTTCACCACGAAGGCTGCAGAGACGCTGGATCCGGAGACCATCACCACATACGAGGTGATCTGGGAGCAGCAGCTCGGGCCAAACGTCCGCGGCACCGCCTCAGGATTCCACTACTTCATGGAGGATCTGCTCGAATACACGACCGACCCCACCGACGGCCTGCTGGTCTACGAGAACCGCGACCAGGTTGTCGCCTACGGCGCCGAGGGTGATCTGTACATCCGCATCGACCCGCGTCTCGACGCCACCATGAGCTGGGCCTGGCAGCAGGCTACCGATAGCGATACCGGCGAGTGGCTCACCAACTCACCGCAGCACCTCGGCAAGCTCTCGGCGGGTCTCGGCCTGATCCCCCAGCGTCTGGAGCTGCTGCCAGAGATGCAGTACATCGGTCCGCGGCTGACCCGCTCCGGCGTCACGCTCGACCCGGCCCTGCTGCTTCACCTGGGTCTACAATCCAGAGAGATGCTTCCACGCACAAAATTTACTGCACAGATGCGCAATATTCTGGATCGTCCGTACATCAGTCCCGCGTCGGCCGAGCACATTCAGGATACCCTGTCGGGTGACGGACGGACCTGGCGCCTGTCTGCGCAGGTCCGCTTTTGACACCACACCACCGCTGACATGGGGAGTCGTCGACAGTGGGAATGAGCCGACGCCGATTCCTGACGGCGCTGGCGGGGCTGCCGCTGCTCGGCGCTGGCGGCGATGCACCGCGCATCGTCACGTGGGTCGGCCAGGACCTCCCCGACTACCAGGAGAGCCGCCGAGGCTTCGAGGCCCGGCTCCGGCAGGGCCTGCCCGGCGCGGCTCTCTCAGCCCAGCGGCTCTCTGGTGATGCCCGCCGCACAGAGAAGGCCCTGACCGCGCTCTCCCAGGCGCCTCCCGCACTGCTGCATACGCTCGGAACGACTGCCCTGGAGGCCGCCCTCCGCGCCGACCGCATCCCCATCGTCGCCGGGATGGTCCTCGACACCGCGCCCCTCGTAGACGCTGGCGTCACCAGCGTGGTGCTCCGATATTCCCCCGGAGTCCAGCTCGATCTGCTGATGGCCGTGCTCCCCCGCGCACGCACGGTGGGCCTGGTATACAGTCCCTCCCTGCCCACGGAGCTGCTGGCGCAGGCCCGCGCCTCTGCCGCCATGCGAGACCTGACGCTCGAAGAGCGCCCGGTGAGCGGCCCGCACGACATCCCCACGGTCCTGCCGAGCCTGACCAACAGAGCCGACGTCTTGTGGGGGCTCGCAGACCCCACGGTCTACACGGCGACCACCAGCCGGACCTTCCTGATGTACTCCTTCCGCAGCCGCATCCCGCTGATGGGCCCGTCTCCCCCATGGGTGAGTGCTGGGGCGCTGTTCTCACCGGCGTGGGACCACAAGGACCTCGGCGAGCAGAGCGCCGAGCTGGCCCTCCGCGTGCTCGCAGGCGAGGCGCCGCCGCCCGAGCCGCCGCGGCGCAGTCACTTCGCGCTCAACCAGCAGACCGCTCGCCAGCTCAAGATCGACCTCTCCGCCGCTCTGCGGAAGGAGGCGCACCGTGTCTACTGACGCTGGCGGGACGCGCTCCGGCGGCGTCGATCGGCTGCTCGACGCCACCGGCCTCAATCGCCTGAGCCTGCTGACCATCTCGCTCGTCTTGATCACCGCTGTCGGGCTGGGCACCTTCGGGATCGGCTGGGTGATCGGCCGCGAGGTCGGCGCGAGCCGCGACGCCGCGCTCACCACCGGACGCTCGCTGGCCCGGATGATGGCGCTCAACAGCGAGTACGGCATCTATACCCGCGACCCCACGGCCCTCGAGGCCGCGGTGAGCAGCGTCGGCGCCAACCCCGATCTGGGCTACGCGGCGGTGCAGACGCCGGACGGCGAGGTGCTGAGCTTCCAGGGACGCGACGGGCTGTCCACGCTGCCCTCTACCGCTCTCCCAGAGACCACGGCGGCGTCGGGGCAGTGGCGCGAGGTGAGCGCCGCCAGCGGCGCCGGCTACTTCGATCTGACGGTCCCGGTCCTCTCCACCGTCAACAGCGCGCTGGGAGACGGCGCCCCGGACAGCGACGAGGTCATCGGCTGGGTACGGCTGGGCCTGCCCGAGTCGGTCATCCGGCGGAGCGACTCCAACGCGATGCTCGGCGCGGGCCTGGTGGCGGTCCTGCTGGTGTGCAGCGCCCTGCTGCTGGCCCTGCTGCTGTCGCGCCGACTCGTGCGACCGGTCACCGATCTCATGCGCGGGGCGCGGCGCATCGCCGACCAGGACTTCAGCGCCCCCATCCCGGTTCATGGCGACGACGAGATCGGCCAGCTCAGCCAGGTCTTCAACCAGATGCAGGAGCGGCTGCGCGAATCCCGCGCGCAGCTCCGCGACACCCTCACGCGCGCCCAGTCGCTGGCCGAAGAGGCCCAGAACGCCAGCCAGGCCAAGTCGCGCTTCCTCGCCAACGTCAGCCACGAGATCCGCACCCCGATGAACGGCGTGCTGGGCATGACCGAGCTGCTGATGGAGACCCCGCTCGACGAGCAGCAGGTGTACTTCGCGCGGACGGTCCTCGAGTCCGGCCAGGCGATGCTCACCATCATCGATCAGGTGCTCAACTTCACGAAGGGCGAGGCCGGCAAGCTCACGCGGAAGGAGATCCCGTTCTCGATCCGCGACACCCTCGACAACGTGGTCGCGCTGTTCACCAAGCAGGCCCGCACCAAGGGGCTGGAGCTGACGTGGACGGCCGAAGAGGGCATCCCTGAGCGCCTGCGAGGCGACGTCGGGCGCATCGGGCAGCTCCTGGCAAACCTCACCACCAACGCGCTGCGCTACACCGACACCGGGCGCATCCAGCTGCGGGCGCGCGCCATCGAGAAGCACACCGAGAGCGTGCTGCTGCGCATCGAGGTGGAGGACACCGGGCGCGGCATCCCCGCCGATCAGATCGAGCGCATCTTCCAGCCGTTCGAGCAGATCGACGACAGCCTGAGCCGCCGCGAGACCGGAACGGGCCTGGGGCTCGCCATCTGCCGGCAGCTCATGGAGATGCTCGACGGCACGATGGGCGTCACCAGCGAGGTGGGCAGGGGCAGCACCTTCTGGATGCAGCTCCCGCTGGAGTGCAGGGAGCCGCTGCGCCCCGACGAGGAGCCATCCCTGGTGATGAACACAGACCTTCGCCCGGGGTCGATCCTGCTGGTAGAAGACAACCTGGTCAACCGCGAGGTGGCGCGCGCACGACTGGAGTCGATGGGGATCCGGGTAGAGGAGGCCCACGACGGCGAAGAGGCCGTGCGAGCCGTCGCGCAGACCCGCTACGATCTGATCCTCATGGACATCCAGATGCCGGGGTGCGACGGCCTGGAGGCCACGCGACGGATCCGCGCAGCGGAGCGCGCCGCCGGGCAGCAGCCGGTACCCATCCTCGGCCTGACCGCCCACGTCGGCGACGAGAGCCGCCGCTCCTGCCGCGAGGCGGGCATGATGGAGATGCTCAACAAGCCGTTCACCCGCGAGCAGATCAACGAGGCGCTGAGCCGCTGGCTGCCCACCGAGACGGTCTCCCGACCCATCCTCCCCGTGCGCCCCCATATGGCCGAGCTGGTGCTCGACCCGGCGGTGGTCTCGTCGCTGCGCGAGCTCGACGAGGCCCGAGGCGGCGATCTCCTCGACAAGCTGGTCGACGAGTACATCTCCTCGGCGAATCAGCACATCGCGCGCCTGCGCACAGGGCTGGCCGATGCCGACATCGCGACCCTGCGGCGCGAGTCCCACACGCTGAAGTCGGCCAGCGCCAGCGTCGGGGCGACCCGCCTCGCCGAGCTCACCGACGCCCTGGAGGCCGCACCTGGCGACCGCCTCACGGAGCTGGGGCGGCTGCTCGACGCCGTCGAAAGCGAGATGGCGCGGGTGCAGAGAGCGTTGCCCGTGGAGCTGCTGGGGAAAGCCCCACCGCTTGCATGAGCGACTGACTCAGCGAGGGTGACGCAACACAATCCTGTCAACCTGAAGTTCCGACCTCCAGAACCTGCATACTCTTCCGGACGCTCTCCGCGCTGCGAAGATCTCCGCTCGCCAGGAAGACATCCAATGCCTCTCGGTAACGTTCCACCGCCGCCTCCACAGAGCCCTCCCGAAAGCGAAGCGCCCCGAGGTTGGCGAGCGCGATACCCTCACTCCGACGATCGCCGCGGATTCGATGCAGCGTCAGCGCCTCCGCCGAGCACTCGCGCGCCGCGTCCAGATCGCCTGACATCAGATAGACCGATCCCAGGTTGCTGAGCGCGACGCTCTCGGCGCGGACATCTCCCAACATACGATGCAGCCGCAGCGCGCGGCGGTAGCAGTCGACGGAGTGCTCCAGGCGGCCCTGGTGCTTGTGAACCCCCGCGAGCCAGCCCAGGACATGTCCGTGGCTGCGCCGATCGCCCACCTGCCGATGCACCCGCAGCGCGCGCTCTAAGCAGGAGGGGGGGGCGTCGAGGCGCGCGGCCCGCCGCAGCAGGACCCCCATGTGTCCCAGAACGATGCCCTCGAAGCGCCGGTTGCCCACCTCGCGATGGGCGGAGAGAGCCTCCCCGTAGCGCAACCTGGCCTCGGGCAGCCGGCCCAGCCGCAAGAGAAGCGTCGCGAGATTTCCCAGCAGGACTCCTTCCTGCGCGCGATCTCCCAGCTCCCGCAGGAGGGCGAGCGCGGCCGTGCCCTGCGCGAGGGCCGCGGCGTCGTCTCCCTGGCGTGCAGAGAGGGCTGACAGCGTGCATCGCACCCGCGCCGCGCCGCGCCGATCCGCCGCGAGCCGGTGGAGCTCCAGCGCCTGCTGCGCGGCGGTGAGAGCCGACGGGGCATCGCCGCACTGTCCGCACAGCGCCGCCCCCCCCCCCCCCCCCGCCGCCGCGCGCGTCCGCGGGCCGCGGGGGCCCGCGGCCCCCGGCCCCCCCCCGCGACCGAGAGTCCCAGCCGAGCGGGTCCCCGCACCTGCACATGCGCCATCACCGCCAGCGCGCAGCGGCCCGCGTCGTCGGGCTCACCATCCCGAGCCCCCGCCACCAGGTTCTCCAGCTCGCGTCCCAGGGCAGCGCGCTCACCGCCAGGCAGATCCAGGCCGGTCAGGAACGGGTCGGAGCCGAAGCGGGCGTAGTGCGCGGCGTGGCATCGCCGCGTCGGATCTACCCCCGGGGCCCCCACCAGCCCGGCGTCAGCATGCAGGCGGTGCGTCGCCAGCTCCCGCACCACCGCGGACATCCGGTAGCGGGCACCCGCCTGCACATCGAGGAGCCGGTCATCGCACAGAGACGCCAGCACGTCGAGCACGTCGGGGGCGGAGGGCCAGGGAGACAGATCGACCACGGCCTCTGCTGCAGCCAGGGTGAACCCGCCACAGAAGACGGAGCACTGCGCCAGCGCGCGCCGCGACCAGTCCGAGAGCAACCCCCACGACCACTCCAGCGCGCCGTCCAGCGCCGAGTGCTCCACCGCGGGGGCGGCGCGGATCGCTCCGAAGCGCGCGGCCAGCTCCACCAGGGAGATCTGACCGAGGCGCGCCGCCGCCAGCTCGATGGCCTGTGGCACCCGCCCCAGACGCTCCGTCAGATCGAGCGCGACCGCGCGGCGCTCCGCAGTGAGCGCGAACCCCGGGCGGGCCTGCTGCCCGCGCAGCTCGAACAGCTCCAGGGCGGCCAGCGGCGAGAGCGGACCGACCTCCAGCGCTACTCCCGGCCCCGAGCCCCCCCGGCGGGTGATCAGCACGCGTAGATCGGGGGCGCGGTCCAGCCAGTCCTCGACGATCGGCGCGATCGACTCCGGCGCCAGGCGCAGCGCGTCCAGCACCAGCAGCAGTGGCCCCCGCCCTCGCAGCGCCCCGGCGATCTGCCCTCGGGGATCGCCCGGTTCGAGCGGGACCCGGAGCGCGAGCGCCACCGCGCGGGGCAGGTCGTCCGGTGTCCGGAGCGCGTCCAGCGCGCACATCACAGAGGGCGCCCCCGCTGCGAGCGCGATCGCCAGTCGTGTCTTTCCCACGCCCGCTGGCCCCACCAGACTCACGAGGCTTCCGGCGCCCTGGAGCCGCCGCCGGACCCGGGCCTGGAGACGGCGGCGGCCCACCAGCCGTTCCGCCGCCGCCACCGCGGGGGCCTCGGCGACCAGATCCGCCCGGTCGCTGGCCGAGAGCATCGCCAGGTGGACCGACAGGCGACGCTGCGCCCGCTCCCTGCCCAGGCGATCCCCGCTGGCCGTCGCCTCTGCCAGCCGGGCCCGCTGGATGCGCGCCAGGCCCAGGTGGGCCTGCGGCAGCTCGGGCCGATGGACCAGGGCGCCGTACAGATGCTGCTCGTGGTCGAGCTCCAGCACGGCCGCCTGGCGCTCGAGCGCGCGAGATGCGGCCCACCGCTCGAAGCCCAGCCGCTCGTCCCCCTCCGCGAGCGCGGCATCGGCGGACACCCAGGTCTGCGCCGCCTCTGTGCGGACGCGCTGCACCTCCCAGGTCACCGCGGTGGCCTGGGCGAGGACCGCCATGGCCTCCTCGCTGCGCTCGGCGCCGTCCAGCCAGCCCGACAGCGCAGCAGAGAGCGTGGGGGCGGTGCGAGCAGATCGCAGACGCGCGACGCTCTCGGGCACCCGACGCCGCGCGCCCCCGGCCGAGATGATCTGTTCCAGAAGCAGGAGCAGCGACGCCACGTCGTCTGCGCGGCCGTCTCTGTCGAGCGAAGCGCGGCCCCAGTCGAGCACCGAGACCTGCCCGAAGTCACCCACCAGGATGTTCTCGGCGACCAGCTCCCCGTGGACGACCCCGCAGCTGTGCGCGTACCCCACGGCGTCACAGACCGCCCGCAGGACAGCGAGGAGGCGCCGAAGCGTCCACGCCGCGCGACGCTCGGTGAGCACCCGCGACAGCGGCTCCCCCAGCAGCTCCTGCATGGTGAAGAACGGGCGACCGTCGGGCAGCAGCCCCAGGTCATGGACCGGCACGACGCCGGGGTGCTGGAGCTGCGCGGTGACCTTCGCCTCGCGGACGAACCGCGCGACGATATTCGCCTCCCCCGCCCGCTCCGGGGAGACGGTCTTCATGGCGAGGGAGCGCATCAGCTCGCGATCGCTGACGCGCCATACCTCGCTCGTCGGCCCCTGCCCGAGGCGGGAGAGGAGCGTGTAGCGATCGCCGCTGGCGGGACACCACCGCGCGACAGACACGCCACCCGGGGCGAAGAGCTCGCTCTCGGGAGCCAGGAGGGTCTGCCCCGGCCGGCTGAACGCACCGCTGGGCTGGAGCGCATCCGAGGGAGCGATCTCGGTGGGCTCCAGACGGCTGATGTGTGCGCCCCCGAGCACGAGCGCCGCCAGGCGACGGACGTCCGTCTCGGTGAAGGCATAGCGCCGGGCGATGTCCTCCAGCAGGGGATGCGGCACGGTGGGACTCGATCCTGGTTGAGGGAGCTGCAGATGGTGGGTTGTGGTGGCGCCTGTGAGCGATTCGCTCTACCTTGCAGGCCACCCGAGCGCCGGTCCCCCCGACGACGCAGGCGCTCGCAAACCCAAAGCCGGCTGCCACAGCCTGGAGATCATCAGATGGGTGTTGATTATCGCGTGAAGTGTTGCCCCGACGGGCTCGTGACCGACCGTCGGCGTCGGGTGAAGGTGCTGGACTGCACCATCCGAGACGGCGGCATCTGCAACAACTGGGCCTTCTCCCACGACAAGGTGAACCGGGTCTTCAAGGCGCTGGTGGCCTCGGGCATCGACTATATGGAGGTGGGGTACCGCACCAAAGATGGCCTGTTCGATCCGAGCACCAACGGCCCCTGGCGCTTCTGCAAAGAAGAAGATCTGGCCCGCGCCGTCGAGCCCGGCAAGGTCAAGCTGTCCACGATGCTCGACGTAGGCCGCGTGGGCACGGAGGACATCCCCCACTCGCGCGACAGCGTCATCGACGTGGTCCGCATCGCCACCTACGCCCACCAGCTCGACGAGGCCTTCCGGCTGCTCGATCACTCGCTGAACGCCGGCTACGAGACGTTCATCAACGTGATGGCGATCTCGGTGCTCTCCGAGAAGGAGGTCGATGAGTTCCTGCTGCGTCTGGCGCGCTCCGGCGTACACAACGTGGCCATCGTCGACAGCTTCGGCGCGCTGTATCCGCACCACGTTCGGTTCCTCATCCACAAGTACATGAACTACCTCGGCGAGGGCATCAAGGTCGGCGTGCATCTGCACAACAACCAGCAGCAGGCGTTCGCCAACTCCATCGTCGCGGTCGAAGAGGGCGTGGACTTCGTCGACGCCACCATCCACGGCATGGGCCGCGGCGCCGGCAACTGCCCGCTCGAGCTGCTGCTGTTCTATCTGGACAACCCCCGATTCGACGTGGTGCCGCTGCTTGAGATGGTCGAGGAGTTCGCCTACGAGCGCGACGGCCTGCGCTGGGGCTACCACCTGCCGTACACCATCACCGGCTACTTCAACATCCACCCGCGGTCGGGCATCGAGCGCATGGCCCGCTCGGATCGCTACCAGGTCCGTGAGATGTACGAGAAGCTGGCCGGCCGGCTGCCGGCCCGGATCCGCGGCACCGGCTGATCGATCTCCCGGGTCCACGACCCCATGGTCCACGGCCCCAGAGTCCACGGCGGGGCGCCACCACTTCAGGTGAGCGCCCCGTTCGACGTGCTGTGTTGGAATCTCCAGTTCTGCGGCAGTCGTAAGCACCACTTCTTCTACGACGGCGGCGACGCGGTCTTTGTTCCGCGCTGCGATGTGTTGGAGACGCTGGACGGCGTGCGCGGGGTGCTGGAGCAGACGGCCCCGACGCTGGCGCTGCTGCAAGAGGTCGACCGAGGCGCCGCGCGCACCCACCACATCGATCAGATGGCGGCGCTGCGCACTCCCTGCTGGACGAGCACGTGGTACCACCGCTCCCGGTTCGTTCCCCATCCGTGGCCCCGCCCGATGGGCCAGGTGAATCTGCACATGGCGCTGCTGGGGCGGGTCGGACTGCGCGACGCGCGGCGCCGCGCGCTCCCGCTGCTCGATGAGTCGCGGCTTCGGAAGCGATTCAACCTGAGGCGCGCCCTCCTCACGGCCGCGGTCCCGGTCGAGGGGGGGCCCGATCTCCAGGTCGCGGTCACGCACCTGTCTGCGTTCTCCTATGGAGACGGCACGATGGCCCGGCAGGTCGCCCGACTGGCAGAGTGGATGGACAGCCACCCGCCCGACGTGCCGTGGATACTCGGCGGCGATCTCAACCTGCTGCCGCCGGGAGACGACCCGGCCCGCCTCGGCGCCGACAGCGGCGCGTACGCAGACGACCACAACCCCGTCGAAGCGCTGATACCACGGTTCCGCGAGGCGTTCAGCGGTGGGGAGTCAGGAGAAGGGCTGGCCCCGCAGAATCGAACATACCAGCCGTTCGGCGCGATTGGTCCGGACCGCAAGCTGGATTATCTCTTCGTGGGCGGCCCGATCACCGTCGAGTCTGCGGAGGTGCTGCCGACGGAGCTGTCGGATCACCTGCCGTTGGTGGCCCGCCTACGCCTGTGATCACGGCGCCAGCTCCAACACCCCCGCGGCGACGCCCTCCAGCGCGACGGTCGAACCATCCCGCCAGGTGACTTCAAGTCGATCCACGCGCGTCGCGTCTCCCAGCCCGAAGATCACCTCCGGCGCTGACGACGAGAAGCTCCCCGCCGGAGCCATCCACCGCACCAGGGTTCGCCCATCGACGGTGGCCTCGGCCCGCGCGCCGTGCCCCATCGCGTCGGCCGGCAGCCGCACCGTGAGCCCGCTGTACGCTGTCCCGCCCGACAGATGGACCGCCAGATAGCCCCTACCGGCCACCACGAGATCCGCCTGCCCGTCCCGGTTGAGATCACCAGAGGCCAGCCCCCGCCCCACGCCTGCGTCTGCGAATCCCAGCTCTATCGAGCGCTCGACAAAGCCGTCCTCTCCATGATTCTGCATCAGCGCGTCCGGCTGCGCAGCGCCGTCGGTCACCTCCAGGCCGAACCGCTCGGCGAGCCACTCCACCATCTCCTCACGCTGCTCCGCGTCGCCCACCAGGAGCTGCCCATAGGTGACCGCGAGATCCTCGCGACCGTCCAGATCGATGTCTGCGAAGACAGCTCCCCACCCGACGTCGCGGTCGTCCCCGGCGATCTGCAGCCCCGCCGCGAACCCCGCCTCATAGAAGCTCCCCGCCCCATCGTTCGCCAGCAGCCAGGTGCGACCCAGATCGGAGACGAACAGATCGGGATCGCCGTCGCCGTCAGGATCTCCCAGGGCCGCGCCCATGGTGAACGAGGCCAGATCGCACCCGCAGCCGTCGCTGCTGTCGGTGAACATCCCGTTTTCGTCGACACGCAGCAGCATGTTGGGTTGCAGGATGGAGCCGTAGTCGTTGACCAGATACAGCTCCGGCCCGCCGCCGCCCTCCAGCCACACGCCCGCGAACGTCACCGCCTGGTGTGCCGCGCGCCCCAGCCGCGCCGCGCCCGTCAACGTCCAGACGCCACCTTCCTGGATGAACAGACGGTTTCCGTCGCCCTGGTTTGAGACATCGCCCAGCGTCTCGGCGGCGCTGCGGTAGGTCGCCACGAACAGATCGAGATCGCCGTCGCCCTCGATGTCCATCCACGCTACCCCGGAAGACTGCGCCCCGCTGTCGTCGAGGACGAGCGACTCGAATTGGCCGCTGCCGTCGCCCAACAGGAGCACGTCGGCGTCTCCGCCCACCACCGCCAGATCGACGTCGCCGTCGCCGTCAGCGTCGGCCGCGCCCACCCCCGCGCCGCCGGGGATCTTCTCCCAGATCTCCAGCCCCCCTGCGCCGTCACCGCGCAGGGTGATCCCCCACCCCGTCGCGCTGACCCAGGCCAGATCCAGCGCGCCGTCGCCGTCCAGATCGGCGATAGCCACGCCGGGCCCGGGGTCCGGCAGTCGCTCATCGGGATCGGCCTCAAGCCCGTAGTCGGCCCCGTCCAGACGTAGCAGGGTGTAGGGCTGCGGCAGGATCGGCGGCGGCGCTTCAGTCTCGGTGGCGCTGGTCGCTGAGCTGGCGCCGGCCGTGTCTGCGATCGCAGCAGTCCGCTCCGACGCGCCGGTTGACGCTCCGCAGGCGGCGAGGAGACAGACGGAGACAGCCGAGCGCATGCCTGGTTACCGTACCCCGGTCCCATCGCCCCCGGAGTCTCCATGCGCGCCCCCCTGATCCTCGGCTTCCCCCTCGCGATCCTCGGCTGCACAGACAAGAGCGACGACACCGCGGCTGGCGGCGCCGTCACGAACACGATCACCAACACCGTCACGAACACGAACACCAATACGGTCACCAACACCGTCACGAACACGATCACCAACACGGTCACCACGGGGACGACCGGAACGACTGGAACGACCGGAACGACCGCCCCCGCGGAGGTCTTCTCGGGCGCGCTCACCTACACCGAGACCTACGACGGCGACACGACATGCGACGCCGAGATCGCGCTGACCGGTACCGAGTACACCGGCGACTGCGACGGCTGCACGTTCGCGTTCCAGGTCGAGGGCGAGATCACCAAGGAGTCCGGCAGCGCCGGCTGCGACGACATGTATGCGCAGCTCAGTCTGGTCCCCAGCGGCTCTGTCTCCACCAACTACCTCGCCCACTGGGACGAGTGGGTCTACGAGTACTACTCGTGGTGGTACGGCACCACCTATTACTACTACTACGATGACGTCCTCGTCTGGGGCTACGGCGTCGACTACGTCTACGAGAACGGAAGCGGCGGGTACCTCCACTACTACTACCCGGGCCCCTACTGGAACTTCGCCCTGGCCGACGGAGACAAGGGGACGCTCACCATCGACGGGAACAACGTATCGTGGACCTTCAGCTACGCCGGGACCTACAACGAGTACACCTATCTGTACTCTGACTGGTATTGCCACGGCGCCGCGTCCTACTTCTACGATGGAGCGGCCAACTACGGCGGCTTCTGGTCAGGCACCGGCGAGCTGGACTGCGATGGCTACTACATCGACGTCTGGGAGATCACCCCCACCGCCGGCGACACCGTCAGCGTGACCATCGACACGGTGAGCGCCCGCACCACCTTCGACCCCTACATGTGGGTCAACGACGGCGACTCCTGCTCCATCGGCAGCGCTGACGACAGCTTCGCCTGCACCTATCCGCCCCCGACCTACGAGTGTCCCTCGGGCACCCTCACCGCCGACGGCGGCACCTATCAGGTGGTCGTCGGATCGTACGGAGACTGCGACAGCAAGAACGCCTCCGGCGTCTCGGAGTACAGCATCACCGTAGACTCCCCCTCCGACCCCGGACTGAGTGTCCTCGGCGACAACGTCACCAGCTCCAGCGTGGTCAGCACGCCGTGGACGATCGAGGTGCAGGCCTCGGGCACCCTACTCAAGTAGGGGCTCAAGTAGGGGCTCAAGTATAGCGATCAGACCGCTGGCAGTGTCCCGATCTCGGACTCGGCCCCCCGCCCCAGCACCCGGCGGGTCTCCCCGTCGATGACGATCATCTCCTCAAACGTGCAGCTCCGCTCGCCCTCGGCCAGCCGCGGCTGCACCGCGAAGATCCCGTTCATCCGGCGCGGGTTGAACCACTGGATCTGGTTGCGGCGCATGACGATGGCCGCCCGAGCCAGGGTCGGCCAGCCCGACGCGGCCCATCCGCTCGGCGGAAAGCACCGGTGCCCGATGGACCGCGCGCCGCCGAGCGAAGCCCCTCGATTCCGGACCCAGGCGTCAGCGAAGACGAACACCTCGCCCGTGCACTTCCATCGGTTGGCGTAGCCGCAGGCCGCCCGGCACAGCTCCCGCGCGTGCGCCAGCAGCGGCGGGGGCGTCCCCGGTCCGAAGAAGACGGTGGTGCCGGCGTCGCCGAAGGCCTCAGGGTTGGCCGGTCCGACGTCTATCTCCACCAGGGTGCCCGGCGCGAGCTTTCGCCGACTGCGCGACCAGCAGGCCGGCCGGGCCGGCGGATCGAAGCGCACATGGGGCTTGTGGAACCAACGATCGAACCCCAGCTCCGGGGCCAGCTCGGTGGCGATTCGGGCGACATCGGCCTCGGTCTGACCGGCCTCCAGGCGGGCGACCACCCGCGCAAGGAGCAGCAGGGCCCCCCGCTGGGCGGCGTCGAACGCATCGATGACTGCGACATTCATCCCGCGGCTATAACCCCTACCGAAGCGCCTACCGCGCCTTGACCGCCCGCTTGCGGGTGTGTCGCCAGTCGGGGAACACCGGCCCCTCGCCGTACAGGACCCGCATGAGCTGGTAGGTGCCCAGCACCCGCTTGACGTAGCCTCGGGTCTCTCGGAGGGGGATGTTCTCGATGAACTCGTCGGTGGGTCGATCGCCGCGCAGCCGCCCCCACTTCTGCACGTTGCCCTCGCCGGCGTTGTAGGCCCCGACCATCAAGAAGAAGTTGTCGTCGAAGAAGCGCCGCAGGTACTCCAGGTAGCGGGCCCCGAGCATGAGGTTGGTGGGCGGGTGGAACAGCTGATCGGTGCTCACCCGCACCCCGAGCCAGCCGGCGACGGTCTGGGCGGTGGCCGGCATGACCTGGCTGAGCCCGCGAGCCCCGGCGTGCGAGACGATCAGGGGGTTGAAGCTGGACTCCTCGCGCACCAGGGAGTGGAAGATGCGGGCGTCATAGGCATACTCCTTCGCAGACTGGTTCACCTCGGGCCAGAAGCGATCCGGGTAGGCCATCTTCAGGATGCGGTCGCGATCCGGCCCCAGGGCGGACGGCTGGTGCCGCAGCAGGGTCTCTCGCAGCCGGGCGTGGGCGTGGTGCCAGGCGTGCTGCTCATAGATCGAGACGACGAGGGCGTCCTCCGATGGTCCCAGAGCGTCCTCCTCGAGCGTGCCGAGGTCGCGCATGGCCTCGGTGCTGATCCCCAGCCGGGCCATCGCCAGCCCCCGCCGCACCGCGGGCTCGGCGATGAAGCCCTCGGTGAGGGTCCAGGTGTCGGGCGCACCAGACGACGCGGGCCGCTTGATGGACGTCAGGGCCTCGGGCGCGAACTCCTGCAGGATGGTCGATGCCAACAGCGCGTAGAAGTCCCAGGGGTGCTCTCGGCACAGCGCCAGCAGATCGTCGAGGCCTGCCTTCCGCTCTGCGGCGTCCGGGTTGGGCGTGGTGGGTCTGGCGTGGTCGGGGAACACCCGCCACCGGGCGTCCCAGTAGCGGGCGGCCATCACATGAACCGGCCGGGAGCCGGCGGCGATGATGGCGTCGCCGTCGGAGATCATCACGGCGGTCCAGCGGCGCGCCGCGGCGGTGTCGCCCGACTCGTAGTTGTGCCACGCCAGCCGCCACAGTCCCTCGGCGGCCAGATCGCCGTAGCCGTTTTCCTGGTAGTGCTCGGCCTGGGCGGTCCAGCGCGCCAGGGCCGTCGCGGCGTCGCCGGCCTGGGACGCGGCGATGCCAGCCAGGGTGTAGCCGTCGTCGGCCATGGTGTGCGCGGGGTACAGCTCGGGGATGCGCGCGTAGACCTTCGCGGCCTGGGCCCAGAGCTTCTTGCGCTCCAGCGACTTGCCGGCCAGGTAGAGCGCCTTGGCGCCACGATCGTCGTCGATGCCCACGCAGCGCTCACCGGCGGGCTTCAGGATCTCTGCGGCCTTGGTGACGTGGCTGCGCTTGTACCGGGAGCGCCCGTCGGCGTACCACACCCGGCACGCCTCGGGGTTCGGCGTCTTGAAGCGCGACTGCAGCGGGGCCAGGTAGGTGTTGACGTCCTCGAACTGCCACGCCACCATCAGCGCCTCGGCGTGGGCCGCGATGTCGGCGTTCGTAGGGCGCGCCCCCCGCGCCTCGTGGGCCTTCAGCGCCGCCGCCCCCGCCTGGGCCTCGGGGCTGAACGGGTAGTGCGCCCACAGCCGCCGCAGGTAGGGGGCCGCCGCCTTGCTCTTCAGCCCGGCGCTGCGCGCCAGCGCCCACAGCGCCTCGGGGTTGCCCTCGACGGGATCGGTCCGAGCGGCCAGGGCCGTCCACAGCGCGGTCCCCTTCTCCGGCTGCCCGGCGGCGTCCAGCGCCCGCGCTGCCGCCGCGCGGGCCTTCGCCCAGCTCGCGGAGGTCTCGGGCACGGCCGCGAGCGCCTCGGCCGCCTGCTCCGGCTTCCCCGACGCGAGCAGGATCTCACCAAGCACGAGCTGTCGTCGGTCGTCGGGCACGTGCGCCGCCAGACGCACCAGATCCAGATAGGGCTCGGCCTCTCCAGCCCGACCGTCGAGCATCAGCTCCCAGGACAGCAGGAAGGCGTGATCGCCGCGGCGATCGCGGGGCAGGTCGCCGGTGTCGAGCGCCTTCAGCGCGGCGACCGCCGCGGGCGCATCGCCGACGGCCATCGCCTCTCGGAGAGGCTCGGTCTGCGGGAGGAGGGGCGCCAGGAAGGCCGGCCCCACCACGACGGGGGCGTCGGGATCGAAGGGCTCGGGGATGGGAGCGGAGTCGGCGGTCTGGCACGCGAGGAGGAGCGCGAGGAGAGAGCGGGGCATGGGCGCCTGGCGGGAGAGGAGGGGAGGACACGTTGGGATAGCGGGGGAGGTGCTGCGCCGACATTCCATAGCCGCTGGACTGGCCCTGGCGCTGCTCGCGCAGGCGGGTCTGCTGCCCCCGCTCGGCAGTTTGATGGTGCTGCTACATGAAGGTAGTCACGCTCTGGCCGCTGTCCTCACCGGCGGGCAGGTGCTGGAGATCACCGTCGCGGGGCCGAGAGCAGGTGGGCCCGGTGTGGGCGAGGCCGGGCACACCCTCACCACCGGAGGCGCACCGGCCCTCATCGCGGCCGCCGGCTACCCCGGCGCGCTGCTGCTCTCGGCGCTGGCCGGGTGGCTTCCCCCGCGACGCTTCATGCCGGCCCTGTCGGTGGCGCTGGTGGCGCTCTCTTCGGCCGATCTGGTGGTCGACGGGCTGGCCGGCGCCCCCGACGCCCGCATCCTGGCGGCCCACACCGGGCTCCCCGCTGCGGCGTGGAGCGCCGTCCAGGCCGCGGCCCTGCTGCCTGCCCTCGGCCTGCTCCACCTCCGGTTATCGGACCACCCCATCGCGACGGAGCCCCCATGACCGATCCCACCGAGATCCGAAAGGGCATCTACGATCACGTCGACGCCATCTGGAGCCGTCACCCCAAGGAGCTGCTGCGCGCGCCCGCGGCAGCCGGACTGCCCGCCGACCTGCGTGTGGCCCGCATCGGCCCCGCGCCGGAGAACCCCCTGGACCCCTGGGTCTACCTGAGCATCGGCGGCTTCGCGCACACCGTCCGCCGCGGCAGCGGTGTAGAGCTCATGCTGCTCTCCCCCGAGAAGCACGACCGCCACATCACCGCGGTGTGTGACGCCCTCGCCGCGCACCGCGCCCTGCCCGCGGGCGTCTGTGTCGGGACGACGATCCCGCTGCTTCGCCCCTGGCGGCCCGACGCCTGCTGCGATCACCTGCTGGTCACCCTGCCCTATCCCTACGGGCCGATGCTGGAGCAGTGCGACGCCCGCGGGTTCCCCGTGCGCATCCTGTGGCTGATGCCCATCACCGCCAGCGAAGCCGCCTTCGCCGACCGCGAGGGGGTGGAGGCCCTGGAAGATCGCTTCGAGGCCCGCGCCGTGGACTTCATGCAGCTCCAGCGGAGGTCGGTGGCATGATCGCCCTCTGGTCTGCTGCGCTCTGGTCTGCTGCGGCGCTGGCGCTCGCGCCGCCCGTCACGCTCACGACCGAGGAGGCGGCGAAGGTGGCCGCCCGAGAGGTGCTGCTGCGCAACATCGTCACCGACTCTACGACCGAGACGGTGGCGGTGCTGGACGTCCGCGCCACGCCGACAGCGGTGATGGACGCCGTGATGGATCTGCCGGCCCGCGTAGGCGACATCGGCGCCCTCGACTCGTGCAGCGTCTACATCGACGAGCCGCGGCGAAAGGCGACGGCCTGGAAGGTGGAGGCCGGGCCGTTCACCATCGACTTCCACGTCATGTACCAGTGCAACGACGCGTACACCTACTGCGAGTTCGATCTCGACCGCAGCAAAGAAAACGACGTCGATGAGACCGCAGGCTCGTACCAGGTGTACCCCCACGAGGGAGGGACGCGCCTGGTCTACCGCGCGCACAGCAGCTCGGGCTACTCGGCCGGACGCAGACTCAAGCAGTACTTCGCCGACCAGAACTCCACCGCGATGCTGTCGGGGATGCGCACGCGGGCAGAAGCTTCTCCTTGAGGGGATTCTCCTTGAATGGTTTCCCCTTGAAGGGCCTGCTGCTCGCGCTGAGCTGCACACCCGATCCCGCGGCCCCCGCCACAGTCTCTGCAGCAGACACGCTCCCGCCGCTCCGTCGAAACGCCACGGAGCCGCCGCGGCATGTCCTCCTGCTGGTGATCGACACCCTCCGGGCCGACGCCCTGGAACATGCAGATACACCCGTGTTCGATCAACTCACCGCGGCGGGCAGCGCCGCAGAGGTGGCGTGGAGCGCCGGCACCTGGACCGCCCCCAGCATGGCCTCGATGTTCACCGGGATGCCGGTGCGGACGCACGGCTGGGACTTCCCGTTCCCTGCGCAGATGCCCGAGCGGGCCGCCTCGTATCCGCCCGTCCCCGGCGATCTCCCCCTGCTTGCAGAGGTCATGGAGCGCGCCGGGTTCACCTGCACCGCGCTGTACGGAAACCCCCTGCTGGGGAATGGTCTGGGCTTCGCCCGCGGCTTCCTGTCGTATCGCTACATGCGCGATCGGCAGATGGCGACCGCTCTTCAGCGATACGTCTCGCGCTGGACGGAGGGCGAGCGTCACTTCATGTATGTGCACATGTTCGGACCGCACGCCCCGCTGCGCCCCTCCCCCGAGGCCCGACAGCGCTGGAGCGTCGAGTCGCGCAGCCTCGTCCCCGATCGCGCAGGGATCTCGCAGAAGCGTGCCCGCGTCGAGGGCTCCGAAGAGCACTACCGGCGGGCCTACCACGCGGTGGTCGAGGACGTCGATCGCCGGGTCGGGCAGGTGCTGACCGCGCTGGGGCCCCACCTCGCAGACACGATGATAGTCGTGACGTCCGACCACGGAGAGCTCCTGGGTGAGCACGACCGGATGGGGCACAACCACTGGCTGTGGGAGCCGCTGACGGCGGTGCCGCTGATCGCGGTGGGCGCCGGGGCGCTCCCGGAGCGACTCAGCACCGCCGCGGTGCCCGATCTGATCACCCATACGGCCGGCGTCTCTGCGGAGTGGCCGGTGAACGTCGAGCGGAGCGCAGCGGCGGCGCTGGTGGCGCAGCGAGAAGGGAAGGTGGCGATTCGACCCGCCGGGGCACTCGGCAGGTACAAGGGGGTCTGGGACGCAGACGCGTTCCCGTCCGGATTCGCCGCATTCGACATGAAGAAGGACCCCGGCGAGACCCGCCCGCTGGGGATGGTGCCTGAGGCCGTCTTGAAGACACGAAGAGACTACGAGACCGCGACAGCGCATCGGGTCCTGGCACCCCGGGGCGAGGAGATGACGGGGCAGATGCGAGAGGCCCTGGAGATGCTTGGCTACCTCGACGAGTAGGCCTCGATCACTCGCAGGCTGTCGCGACCAGCGGCTCCGAGTTCACCCCGTAGCGACCGATCGTGCCGTAGTTGCTGCCCTGCGACATCAGGTTGCCCCCGAAGAACAGCACGTCTTCCCCGTGCTTCCAGACCGCGTGGAAGTGGTCGGACGTCACCGGCAGATCCGGCATCTGCCAGGTCTCGGTGGTGTCGTCCCACCAGGCGGTCGTCCCGAAGTTCCCCGTGATCCACAGCGGCTCGTCGGGTGCGGTCCACACCCCGTTGAGCGGCTGTCCCAGGCCGGTCGCGTCACGCTCCACCCACGCGCCGTCCTCGACGTGGAGCACCCGCGCCGAGGCCTCGCCGCCCACGGCCCACACGTCGCCCGAGTCGCGGCCGCGCACTGTCAGCGCGCGCTCATCGAGGGTCACGGGCTGCAGCGTGTCATCCACCAGCTGGTACCCCAGGTGATCGCCGACGAACCAGCCGTCCCAGACCTTGAACACCACCCCCGGCAGGTCCCGCTCGACCGCCGCCCAGGTGCCTTCGCTGCGCCGCCAGATCTCCCCCGTGCCTGCGGAGACATCACCGCCCACAGCCCACACGCTCTCGCCGTCAGCCCAGACACCGTACAGGGTGGCCTCCGTCTCGACGTCCTCTCGGGTGCGCGCGCCGCCCGCGGAGTGCAGGATGGTCCCCGCCTCGCCGACGGCCCACCACTCCCCCTCCGCCGGGCCGTGGATCCACCACAGGGCCCGCTCGGTGACCGCGTCCTCGGTGCACAGCGTCGAGCCGTCGTAGCGGGCGATCATGCCTGGCCCGCCGTCCATGTCGCCGCCCACGGAGATGGCGATGTCGCGTTCGCTCCACGCCGAGAGCAGTACACCCGATCCGACGCCGTCCGCCAGCAGACTCCAATCATCGGTCGCCGGCTGCGCCGTGTCGTCGTTCTTCCCGTTGCAACCCAACACAGAAAGAAACAAGATCGAACGGATCACAGCTCCACCGCCAGCGCGCGCTCGATCGACTCTGCAGAGAGCGGCCCGGTGTTGGGGTGGGCGAACCCGGCGCTCAGGTTGCCGTGTTCGTCCAGGAATTGGAGCGCATCGACCTCCCCGCCGCCGGGGGCCTCCAGCATGAACTCGCCGGTGCCGTACCCATAGACCCCCTTGACGCGATCCCACTCATCGTCGGTGCCGGCGGTGCGATGACAGGCCTCGCAGGTCCGCGGGGTGGCCGCGGTGGTGTGCTGGAAGAACGGGGCCCAGCCGATCACGTTCGTGGCGGTGTCGGTCTCCCGGAAGACGCCGACGGAGCCACCGGTGGGCTCTCCGTTCTCGTCCAGCTCGGTCTCACCGAGCGCCAGAACGCCCCGCTCGTCGATGACCGAGAGCTGCGCCTGCTGCGAGGAGTTGCAGGACTGCGCGCGTCCGTCGGTGGCCTGGCACAGCAGGAAGGCGTCGAGGCTGTAGTGTTCGCGGCTGCCGCGGGTGAGGCCGGTGGTGGACAGGCCGGTCTGGTAGTCCACCTGGGTCAGCCGCAGGTCGAGGCTGACGTGACAGCCCAGGCACTGCTGACCGTAGCTGGTGTGGCAAGCGTCGCAGCGCAGATCGTCGGTGTGAGACCAGCCGTCATCGTCGGCGCCCATGGCCGCGTGCATGGTCTCGCTGCCGCCGCTCGCCATGATCTGCGCCGGCTGCGGCACCACATGCTCAGCGCCGTCTACGAGACCGGTGAGGATCACCGAGCCGTCCGCGCCTGTGGAGAGCTGCGGCAGGGGCATCCCGGTGGCGGTGGCGTAGACCCCCGAGCCATCGGGCGTGATCGCCTCCCGCGCCGTTCCGTGACAGTCCTCGCACTGAATCGCCACCTGGTGCTTGGAGCTCTCGTAGATGCGGCCGTCGCCGTGGACGTCCACCCCCACGTGGCAGTCGACGCAGTGCATGCCGGCGGCGTAGTGCAGGTCGGGCGGGGTCTCGTCGACGTCGTTGGTCGTGTCTTCGTCGAGGATGTAGTAGCCGGCGGTGTGGCCGTAGACGCTCTCCATCCACGGATCGGCGTTCTCGGGCGTGCTGGAGAACCCGCCCTCGCGGATCCCCCGGAACAGCAGTCCGATGCGGCCGCCCTGGAAGTGGCAGGTCGCGCACTGCTCGGTGGGGATCGCCGTCGTGATCTCGTGGCGCACCGGGTAGACCGGCACGTTGTGGGGGACCGCCTGGTCGCCGCCCTCGTAGACCCCCTCGATGCTGTAGAGCACATGGCAAGAGGAGCAGCCGGTCGAGCGGTACAGCCCCCGGGAGTTGTTCCGCCCGTAGCCGGCGGCGTGGCAGTGGTTGCAGTTCTTCGCGAGGTAGTGGTCGTAGGCCAGCGACTCGATGGCGTGGGTGTCGGGATCGGCGAGCGCCGCGTCGATCTCGGCGTCCGACGGCGGGCGCAGGACAGACAGCTCAGCGGCGGTGCCGAAGTCTCCGGCGTAGTCGGGATCGGTGGCCGGATAGGAGCCGTAGATGGCTTCCTGGCCCTGCATGTCCGCGAGGTAGCGGGTGGGCCAGTAGTGTCCGGCGTTGGTGGTCATGACCGAGCGGGCCACCTGATCGCCGTAGCCCTCGTGGCACGTCTCGCAGGTCTGATCGAGCACCCGGATCTCGCCGGGGTTGATGAACCGCAGGTAGTCCGGATCGATCTGATCGAGCATGTCCGGGGGCATGTCCTTGATGTAGCCCTCCGGCGCGGTGGGCAGCCCGGTGCCGCGGATGGTCGCCCAGTCTGCGGGCGCCGCGACGTGGGCGCCCTCCTGGGTGAGCGCGGTGCCGTCTCCGCCGTGGCAGACCGTACACTCCCCCGCGTCGATGGGGCCGTGGGCCTGCTCGATGCCCACGTGGCAGCTCAGGCAGGCCTCGCCCTGGGAGAAGTCCCAGCTCTCCTCGGGCTCTTCACCGCAGCGACAGGCCAGGGCCGCCAACAGCCAGATGGGGCGCACCATGGTCCTACCCCCCGACCGAGATGATCACCGAGGCCCGACCTACGCCCTCCACGCCTCGATCGTCGGTGATGGTGACGACCAGATCCACCTCCTGCCCCTCCAACGAGAGGAGATCGTCGTTGGTGGAGTAGACGGCGGGATCGAAGCCGACCACCACCCCCCACAGGAGCCCGGTGCCGTCGTCTTGACAGTAGAGCTGTACGCTCTCGTTGAGGAACGAGCCGACCTCGACGCCGTCGATCTCGGTGACCAGCAGCACCGGCACGTCGTCGTCGGCCGTCAGACCGGTGGTGGCGGCGCGGACCTCAACGCCGAAGCCCCCCTGCGGCGCTACCGAGAGACCCACGGTCTCGCCGCCCTCGAACGGGTAGAAGTCGCTGCCGACCCCCTGGCCGATGACCACGGAAGACGAACCCTCGCCAGCGCAGAGCGCCGCGATGTCGTCACCGGAGTCACCTTTGTCGCCGTTGCATGCGGCAGAAAAACTCGCGATCGCGAGAACGACGAGTCGTCGGGTGTGCATGGCTGTCCCCTCCATCGGTACCACCGCCCTGGTACCGCTGCTCCGGTACCGCCGCAATCTCCGGTCGATCCGCAGCCGAAGTTACTCGGACCGCTGGCTACCCGCACCAGAAGCCTGCGCTTCATCGATGATGATGCTCTGGCGAGCGTCCAGCTCAGCGTATCGGGAGACCTCACCGCCGGGCCAGTTGACCGTGACCCGTGAGATCCGATCCGCCGATCCGAGCCCGAAGTGCAGCTCCGCGGGCGCGGTGCTCCCCAGACTGGTCCCTCCGATCTGCACGCTCCGCTGCTGGGTCCCGTCGCCTGTGGTGATCTCCACTCGCGCGCCGACGGCCGCGGTGTTCCGCCCGCTCCCGCGCAGGCGCACCTTCAGCCAGGACTCAGCGCCGCAGGCCGCCAGGTAGACACGCGTCGGGCCGTTGAGATCCCGCTTGACGATGTCCAGCCACCCGTCATCGTTCAGATCCGCCACGACCAGCCCGCGGTTGTAGCCCGGATCGTCCACTCCCCAGGCCGGCGCGGCGTCGATGAAGCCATCTCCCTCCCGCAGCCAGAGGGCGTCGGGCTGTATCTCCGGAGCCGTGTCCTTCTGGACCAGTAGCTGACCGAACCCCACCAGCGCGTCGAGGTCGGCGTCGTTGTCGATGTCTACCAGCTCAGCGCCCCACGCGTAGACCTGCTCGGTCTGCGGGAGCAGCCCCAGGGAGAAGGCGGCGTCGTAGTAGGACAGGGGCCCCGCCGAGAGCAGCGCCGGCACCGCGCTCAGGGATGACACCAGCAGATCGGGCAGGCCGTCCCCGTTGACATCTCCAACGCCCAGCCCCATGCCGCGGGCAGCGATGTCAGCGTTGGTGCCTTCGATCAGCCCCAGCGCGCCCCCCCCTTCCGGACCGGCGTTGACGTACAGTCGGTTGGGCTCGACGGAGTCTCCGAAGTCGTTGACGACGTACAGCTCGGGCCAGCCGTCCAGATCGAGATCGTGCCAGCCCGCGATGTAGGTGAACCCGGGCGCGGAGACCTCCAGGGGCAGCAGCGCCTCGGTGACGTCGGCGAAGCCGCCGGAGCCGTCGTTGAGCAGCAGGATGTTGCGGCTCGGGTCCTCGGGATCGTCCTCCGATCCCCCGCGGGAGTACCCCGCGACGATCCCGTCCAGATCTCCGTCGCCGTCGAAGTCGGCCCAGGAGACGCCTCGGGTGGAGCCCTCGTCCTCCGACAGCCCAGCCTCTGCGGAGATGTCGGTGAAGAACCCTGCGCCGTCGTTCTCGAACAGGGAGTCGGGCTGGTTGGAGCGGGCGATGTAGAGATCGACATCGCCGTCACCGTCGACGTCAGCTCCGCTGGCGCCCCAGCCGCTCCCCGGCTCGGTGGGCAGCCGCCCGGCGCTGACGTCTACGAATGTTCCATCGCCGAGGCCGAGCTGGAGCGCCCCTCCCTCGGGGCCCGGAAGGTAGATGTCCAACACGCCGTTCCCGTCGAAGTCGGCGACCGCGAGCCCGCCGAAGGGCTTCGGCCCCTTCTCCCAGCTCTCGAGGTTGTGCCCGTGGAATGGCTCGGCCTCCCGCGCGACCGGGTTCGGGCAGCGCACCACGCCGCCCTCGGTCAGCCCGTCGCGGAACGCCGGATCGATGGTGTCCGTGTCTGGCGCAGTGTCGGTCCCCGGCCCCTCCGGCGGGGCACCGACGCAGGCCAGCAGGAGCGCGATCATAGCCCGAACACCACCAGATCGAGCTCCACCCAGCTGGTGCCCGACACCCACACCCGCGCGGAGATCTCACCGCCCGATGAGACCGCCTCCAGGGTGCTCGCCTCGATGTTGCCGACGTAGGCGGTGATCTTGTTCGGGATGTCGGTGCTCCGGATGTCCGCCGGGGCCAGCTCGCGCGTGGCGATGGCCTCACCGTCCTCGAGCAACTCCAGGGTGACCGCCGTCTCGGTGCTCTTCGAATTCATGTCCAGTATGAAGCCGACCCGGACGGACTCTCCCGCCCGTCCGTTCATCCCCGGCCCGCCCTGGAACAGCACGCCCGCGCCGTCCTCGGGCTCCGCGATACGCACCGCCGCGCCGCTCGCCTCCAGGTTCTCCTTGTTGGGCCCGCTGGTCCCCACGTCACCCGCAGCCGAGGGCATCTCGGCCTCCATGGGGTAGATGTGGAACCCCTGCATGAACCACCAGGCGATCACGCCCGACGGCGCGGCGTTGTGTACCTGGTCATGTGTCGCGTCGATGTTGGCGACGTCGTACTCCGACCAGCGCACCCCGGCGGGATCAAGCACCTCGCGCAGCGTGGTGGTGACTTCGCGGTGCTGGATGATGGGAGAGACCAGATCGTGCTGATTGTAGATGTGCAGGATCGGTAGGAGGTAGCGGCCATCCGGCAGCGCATGCACGATGCTCGCGTCGCGGTAGAGCGGGTACCACTCGCTCGGGGTCGCGCCGGCGTCGTCGAACGGCGGACCACCCAGGATATGCACCATCCAAGCCTGACACTGCGAGAACGGCCACTGGCAGTACCCCTTCTCGTCGTGGTAGCGGACCAGGTCTCCCGGCGCCCCGACGAACAACAGGAGGTCGATCTCGGGATGTGTGGCGGTGTAGGCGCTGGCCCCCACCGACGGAAAGCGTGCGCCGAGCACCGAGAGGTTCTCCTCGTCGATCGGGATCTCATCCTGTCCATAGCGGAGCCAATCGAACGCGATCTCGGCCTCGATGGCGCCGCCGTGCCGGGGATCGTTTGCATCTTCCGGGCCGTCCCCCAGGTACAGATCGCAGAACGAATTCACGGGGACCACCACCACGCCACCCTGAGCGAGCACGAGCGGCGTGAAGACCGAGGTGTCCAGGTAGTGGTCGGCGCGATCCGGGCCGAAGTCGTTCGCGCAGCGGCCGTTCTCCCCGTCAGGCTCCTCCTCGGTGTCGATGTCAACGACGCCCGGATGGAGCACCAGGACTGCAGGCACCGGGCTGGTGGGGTCTACGGCGGGCCGGATCACGTGGAAGGTCGGCGTGCCCCCGTTGGGGAAGGTCAGGGGGACCTCGAAGTCCGAGGTGATCGCGTAGGTCTCCACCAAGCCGTCGATCTCGTCGTAGCGCTCGGTGTCGGTGTCGATGAGCTCGATGCCCCGGGAGTAGTCGTACCGCTCCGTGGTCGTCGGCACGCTGGTGGTGACGCTCGGGGTGCTCGTGTCCGTCGACGAGGTGACCGTCGATGGAGTCGTCCCCGGGGAGGTCGAACCGTCCACTGGTTCTGTCTGACAGGCCAGCAGGATGAACCATGTCGCCGCCACCATTCGAACTCCAACGAGAGATCATGTTTAGGACAGTCCGGCGGCCACCCGCTCCCTGTCCTACATCGATTCTGACCAGACGCATAACCCAAGCTGTTTTCACGCTCGGGGACAGGTGGCGCTCCTGGCCGCAGCGAGCCTCCCGCCTATTCACGCATAACATCGATTAAATCGACACTATCAGTGTATAAAAGGAGCGTTCAGGGCGTCGTACGAGGCCTATCTCCGTGCCTCGTCACCGCTTCCATCACCGCGATCGCGTCTGTCCCGCAGCGCTCGGCATCTCCAGGTCGTATGTGCCGTCGTCGGAAGATCGGCAGCAGGCGCATGGAGGCCTCCAATATCTTACTCACGGGTAGTCCACACTCACGCGATTACCTACCCAAGAGTAGACTTTTGTCATGCGGTCCCGGCGAACGAGGAGACCGATCATCACGAAACGCCGTACCAGGCTCTGTCAACTGCGCCGCGTCAGGCGTAGGCGCAAAGCCTCATCCTCCAGGCGCCGCGCGATGGCGATCGCCCGCGCCCGCGCCGCCGCGCCGTCGTCTCTGCCCAGCGCCGCGGCCAGCAGACTCAGCGCCATCGCCCGCAGGCGCAGAGAGCCTCCGTCTCCTGCCACGCGAACGCTTATCCGGGCCTGATCCAGAGCGGCCTCTCGTCGCCCCAGCTTCAGCAGGCTCCACCCCACCCCGTTCGCTCGACGACACAGCGCAAATGGCGGAACGCCCACGTCGGGCAGCGCCTCGTACAGTGCAAGCGCAGCAGCGTGGTCCGGCGCGCTGCCGTCTCGGGGCCTGTTGCGTCGATACGCCACCTGGTCGGTCCAGCGTGCCTGCAGACACGCGCGCTCATCGGGCTCGAGCTCGGCCTGTGCCAGCAGCTCAGCCGCTTTGTCCAGGGTACGCGCGCTCGCGGCGTCGTCTCTGTGGGCGATGGCGAAGGCGCGCACCAGGGCCCGCTCGATCCGCCCGGCGATCGGCGCCCGCTCGCCCAGCAGCATCGCCTGCTCCAGGTGCGCCCGCGCCTCCTCACGGTCCCGGCGCCGCAGCGCGACCGAGGTCAGCCCCATCAGCAGCCAGATCCGCTCCGTCGACTCGCTGACCGGCGGCCGATCCCACAGGTGGAGCAGATCGAGGGCGATCGAGCAGGGCAGGTCGGTGAAGCGGGAGTGGTATCGACCCATCCAGCGCAGGCGCGCGCTTATGGCGGTCGGCAGGGGGAAGGCCCGCAGCAGGCGCCCGCCCCAGACGCCGCCGGGGGCGTTGCCGCGGGCGCGGAGGCGACGGAGGCCACGCTCGACGCTCTCCGGGGTCTCGGAGAAGCCGCGACGGGTGGCGAGGTGCTGAGCGACGGCGGCCAGAGAGCCGCGATCGGCGACGAGGTGCTGGATGAATGCGGACCAGTCGAGGCCAGGCGTGGAGTTGGAGGGCATTGGGGGATGGGGATCCGGGATTCGTGTGATGGGTTTCTGCTACTCGAGTCGAGTGACGAGACAATTGAGCTCGTGTCGCGGGAGTCGTCGCTGCGCTTATCGGGGATCGTGTATGCGAGTACGAGAACGACTGCTCCACAGCGGAAACGAGAAACGAGATCAAGGCTCGATCCCAGGTGAGCTCGATCCACATATCGAGCTCCGAGCACTCTCCCCCTCGTTGTCCGGAACCCTGTCCGGGTCACCACCACTTCCGGTCCCTACCCTCTCGACGAACCCAACCGAGAGGCACCTCATGTCCCCCACCCACTTCCTCGTCATCGATCTGGAGGCGACCTGCGACGACGCGGGCGACGTCCCCCGGTACCTGATGGAGACCATCGAGATCGGCGCCGTCCTGTGCGACGCCGAGACGCTCCAGCCGGTCGCCGAATTCCAGACCTTCATCCGCCCGGTCCGAACCCGAAACCTCACCCCGTTCTGCACGCAGCTCACGTCGATCACCGACGAGATGGTCGCGGACGCGCCGACGTTCCCAGCGGCCATCACGGCTCTCGGCGCATTCATCGACGATAGAGCAGCGCTGTTCTGCTCGTGGGGCGACTACGACCGCAAGCAGTTTGAGCAGGACGCCCGCTTTCATCGCGTAGCCCTGCCGTTCCGCCACGGCCATCGCAACCTCAAGCGTTCGTTCTCAGACGCGCTGGGCACGCGGCGCCGATTCGGGATGGCCGGCGCGCTGCGTCGAGTACAGCTGCCGCTGCGGGGCACCCACCATCGCGGCATCGACGACGCCCGGAACATCGCGCGTCTGCTGCCGTGGTGTCTGGGGCGGGTCGCCGCGCCAGAGGCGCCGGAGCGCAGAAAGCGGCGGTCGAGCGACGCAGCGCTGGCCCGAGAGCTGCGGAGGATGCGGCGCTGAGCCGACTCTACAGCGGTCCCAACTCACTGCGGCTCTGCGCCTGTCCCGGCCTCTGTTTCTATCTCGGCTTCTGTCTCTGCTGGCTCCGAGACCAGGCGGGTCCACAAGAAGCGGTAGGACAGGGCGCGCATGAACGCAGCCTGGGCGTTGTCCGCGGCGCCGCCGTGCCCCCCCTCGATGTTCTCGTAGTAGGTCACATCTTTGCCGTGCGCAGCCAGCAGCGCGGCCATCTTGCGGGCGTGGCCGGGGTGCACCCGATCGTCCCGCGTGGAGGTCGTAAACAGGATCGGCGGGTAGTCGGCGGCAGAGTCGACGTTATGGTACGGCGAGTACTTCTGCAGATAGGCCCACTGCTCGGGGTCGTCCGGATCGCCATACTCGCCGGCCCAGCTCGCGCCGGCCAGTAGCTTGGTGTAGTGCTTCATGTCGAGCAGGGGCACCTGGCAGACGACGGCGCCCCAGTGGTCCGGGTACGTCGTGAGCATGTTGCCCATCAGCAGCCCGCCGTTGGAGCCGCCCTGGATCCCGAGCTGCGCGACGGTGGTGACACCGCGGGCGACCAGATCCTCGCCGATGGCCGCGAAGTCCTCGTAGGCCTTGTGGCGCTTCTCCTTGAGCGCGGCCTGGTGCCAGCGGGGCCCGAACTCGCCGCCGCCGCGGATGTTGGCGATCACATAGACCCCGCCCGGCTCGATCCACCCGATGCCCGCCGAGGAGCTGTAGCGCGGCTTGAGCGAGACCTCGAAGCCGCCGTAACCGTAGAGCAGCGTCGGCAGCCCGCCCTCGGGGATCCCGGTCGGGGCGATCTGGAAGTAGGGGATCTGTGTGCCGTCCTTCGACGTCGCCATGTGCTGGGTGACCACCCGATCGGTGGCGTCGAAGAACGCGGGCTCGGACTTCAGCATCTGCGGCGCCTCGCCCAGATCGACCAGGCCCAGGCTCGACGGGGTGAGGAAGCCGGTCACGCGCAGCCAGAGCGCGTCGGAGTGATCGGTGTCGACCGGCCAGACCGTGACCTCACCCAGCTCCGGCAGCCCCGCGAGCGGCGCGCGCGTCCAGTCCTTCCGCTCCGGGGTGAGCACCTCGATGCGAGAGCGCACGGTGTCGAGGATCTCCAGGACCACATGCTCGGTGGTGATGTCCCAGTCGGCGAGGCTGGTGCGCTCGCCCGGCTCGAACAGCACGGTCACCTTCCGCTTGCCCTTCTTCCACTTCTTGTAGTCGGCGACGAGCAGGGAGCCCGAAGGGTGGGCGGTGCCCGCGACCTCCCAGTCCTTGCGGTTCTCGAAGAAGATCCAGCGCTGGTGCACCGTCGCCGAGACGTGGTCGGGTTTATCGACCTTCACCAGCCCGCTGGACGTGATCTCGTACAGCTCGTTCGTGAAGAACGTCACCATCCGCCAGGCCCAGTCCCGCTCCCAGCCCGGGGTGTGATCGTGAGCCAGGCCGGCGGCCACGTCTGTCGTCTCTCCCTCAAACAGCACCTCGGCGCTCTCCAGCGGCGTGCCGCGGGTCCACAGTCGACCAGTCCGCGGATAGCCGGACTCCGTGAGGGAGCCCTCTCCCAGATCGACGCCCACCTGGATGTGGTCGATGTCGACCCAGCCGGCGTCGTTCTTTCCGAGCGGCAGCGCAAAGCCCCCCTCTACGAAGGAGCTGGTGGTGGTGTCGAATTCGCGCACCACGGCGGCGTCCGAGCCCCCGGGCGACAGGCTCACCAGGCAGCGCGCGTACTCGGGAGGCAGGCAGCGGGCGCCGTGCCAGACCCAGCTCTCACCCTCGGCCTCCCCCAGCGCGTCGACGTCGAGCACGATCTCCCAGTCCGGCGTCTCGGTCCGGTAGGAGTCCTGGGTCGTGCGTCGCCAGATGCCCTTGGGGTGGTCGGCGTCTCTCCAGAAGTTGTAGAGCTGATCCCCCCTCAGGGCCACGAAGGGGATGCGATCGGTGGAGTCGAAGGTCGCTCGCAGGCGCTCCTCGAGCTCCGAGAACACAGGGGCTGCCGCCAGCGCCGCCGTCGCTTCGTCGTTGCGGGCGCGCGCCCACGTCAGCGACTCCTCCCCCTCGACCGCCTCGAGCCAACCGAACGGGTCCGCCTCGACCGGCGTGTCAGGGGTCACCACCGGCGGCGCCTCGGCGAGTGCCTCGGTGAGCGTGTCCGCCGCAGCCACCTCGGCGGCGGGGTTGTCTGCGTGGACGAGCGATGAGATCAGGAGAGAGAAAAGCACGGGGTCTCCGGGGCGACGGCCCCCGATAACCGGCCGCGGACGACGGCTACGGGTCCCGCCTCGCGTCATCGCGCTGACTGGCCAGCAAGCCGTCGAAGGCTCCCCCGCTGCGCGCTGCATCCTCCAGGATCTGGTCGAGATCCCGAATTTGCCCGGTCTGCAGGTAGTCGTCCCACTCCTCGGGGTGCTCGGCAGCGATCCATCGTCGCAGGCGCGCCGGCGACACCCGATCGATCGGCCGCCCGTCCGTGCTGCTTCGGGTGCGTATCCGCAGCTCCCGCACGGGGTAGACCGACAGCTCCACAGGGAACGCCAGCGCCACGTGGACGTGCGTGAAGACCTGTACCCTGCCGTCCTTCCAGATGGGGACCTGCTCAATGGCCGCGGGCCAGCCGAGCGCCTCCAGCCGGCTCTCCAGGTGCTCCGGCTCATCGGTGAAGACGTGCAGGTCGATGTCGGAGCCCCGCCGAACGTGTCCCGACGAGACGGACCCGATCAAGCGGGGGGTGAAGTCGCTGAGCGCCTCCATCACCTCCAGGCCGGTGACCCGCATCGCGAACAGGCGGCGGTGGCGCCTCTCGCCCTCGGCCAGCTCCACCAGCACGAGGAGGGCGGCCCGGATCTCACCATTGCTGGGCAGATCGCGGGGACGAAAGCAGACCCGCCGCGCGCCCTGGGGACCGAGCACCCGCCGCGCCGCGGTGTGCTTCGCGGTGAAGTACTGACCCACATCCTCCTCGATCATCAGCCGAGCGGCCTCCCGGGCGATCCGCTGTCGCAGCCGCTGGTTGACGCGACGAGGCCGCGCCCGGCGGGGATCGCCGCGTCGAAACGAGCGACTCATGGAGACCACGGCGCGAGCGCCTTCCGCAGCCGGGCCAGGGCGCCACCGACGATGCGACCGCCGCGGCGTGCGCCGTGGATGCGGCGATGGACCACCTGCTGGCTCACCCCGAGCCGCTCGGCGATCTCCTGCTCGGTGCGCCCCTCGAAGTAGTACAGCTCGACGGCCTGCCGCTGCTTCGGCGTGAGGGCGGTGCTCAGGGCCGCGCGGAGGGCCCCATGAAGAGGATCGTGAAGGGGATCATGAGGGGCGGCGCACGGCGCAGAGTCGCCAGACCAGAGCGCGCGGTGGGCAGGCAGCCGGTCCAGATCGGGCCAGCAGGCGAGGCGGCGATCGATGGGGGAAATTTCAGTCGACATACTCCTGTAGATGGGGGCTGGGCGCGCTGGCGCGGATGGCCGCCAGATCGCGCAGTGGAGGATCAAGAGAGACCAGGGCCGCGTCGATGGAGCAGACCCGCGCGTTCGGGTCGCGTCCCGCCAGATCCCAGCGACGCAGGAGGACTAAATCGCGGAGGGCGTGGGGGCGACGCCGAAGACGCCGTCGGGTGCGGCCGGGGGCGCGCAGCAGATCGAGGTGATGGCGAACCAGCCATACCACGCGGGGGCTCACCAGTCCGTCCAGCAAGCACGCGCCCAGGATCGCATGATCCGGTGCGCCCCCTCCCTTGCCGACGTCGTGCAGCAGGGCCGCGGCGCGGAGCTGGGGATCGCGGGTCTGCGTGCAGGCGATCTGGAAGACCTGGAGCGAATGGTTGAGGGCGTCACCCTCGGGGTGATGCACCGGGTCCTGGCGCACTCCGTCCAGATCCAGCAGGAGGTCGCGTAGCTCATCCGGCTCCAGTCTGGAGCCGGATCGTGCTGTGGAACAGCGCACCGGGCATAGCCCAGTCGGGAGAAGGCTCTGGCTTCTGCCACAAATGGTGTCAGGGTGGAGCGGGGGATCGAGGTGGGGCATGTTCGGTAGCGAGGGGTCTACGGGGCCCTCTACCCTTCGGCAGATCCAACACCCACCCCGCAGGGACGCGGGCAGCGACTCCCCGGCAGCAGCTACCCGGCGAACGGCCACCACCCGGTCATCGCGCCCAGCGCGGCGAGCGACCACGAGCCATCATCTGCTGCCTCCCCTTCCTGGCCCCCCTTCTGCGGCCCGCCCTTCTCCGGCGCTGTGTTCTTCGGCGCTGTGTTCTCCGGCGCTGTGTTCTTCGGCGCTGTGTTCTTCGGCGTCGCCACCGCTGCGTGCGCGGGCTCCGCGATCATCGCGACCGCGCGGTACAGCCGGCCGTCCATCCCGATGGTGAACGCGCTCAGATCCCGGAGGGTCGCCTCAGTGTGGGCGGCGACCTGCGCACCTCCTGTGGTCCCCAGCAGCACGCTCTGATCGATCAACAGCGGGTGCAGACAGCCGTTGCGGAGCTGCGTGGCGGCGCCGTCGAATTCCAACTCGACGCACTCCGGCTGGCCCACGAAGACGAAAGAGGTCGAGCCGGCGGAGGCGGTGGAGAGGAGCAGCAGGAAGGACAGCATGAGTGGCTCGGGGATCGGGGGGGCTCGCTGCAGCTGCAAGTGGCGATCCACAGGTGAACAACTCGACAGGGACGATGTTCTCTTTGAATCAAACACCGACCGTGCGGTGAGATCGCGACATCCTGATCGCGACCGGCCAGCCCGAGCCCCGCGCCGGACACTGGCGCCGCAGAGCACCGGTTATCGGAAGCGTATGCCCCGGATCCCCCGCCTCTCCACCGCCGAGCTCCTGGCCCGGCGCGGAGAGCTTGCGGCGCTGGCCGGTCGCTGGCCCCCCGGATCCAGGGTCATCCTCACCGACACCGACGCGCGCGGGATCGCGCTCCTGCGTCGGCTGCGTCTGAGGCCGGTGATCCACCTCGTCTACGACGCGCCGGGTGCATTCCTCGACGGCCTCCTCGAAGCGGCGCGCGCAGAGTCCGAGGTGATCATCGAGGCCCCGTGGAGCCCGCGGTCAGTGGTGCTCGCCGACGACCCCGGCGTGGGAGAGGTGCTGTATCAGGCGCTGCTGCATGCCGAGCAGACCAGCGACGCAGCGCTCCGCGCGGCCCTCGACGCGCGACGGGGCTATCGGCGCCTGCTCGCCGGGGCCGAACGCGACCCGGATGATCCCCTCGATCTGCGCTGGGACCTCACCCACTCCCCGACCGAGACCCGTCGCCTCACCTTCCTGGTGACGCGCAACTGTCAGCTCCGCTGCCGATACTGCATGGTGAAGCTGTGGGACGAAGACGCCGCAGACGCCGACCAGCTCGCGGGCCTCGATGCGCTGTTCGCTGCGCGCGGAGACTCGGTTCGGATGCAATTCTACGGCGGCGAGCCCCTGCTGCGCCCGGCGCTCGTGCAGAAGATGGTCCGCCGCGGCCGCGCCCTCGAGGCGTCCACCGGAAAGCGCCTGTCGATCGTCCTGATCACAAACGGCGTCGCGATGACTCGGGAGATGGCCCGATTCTGCGCCGAGCAGGACGTCGAGGCCCTGCTCTCCCTGGACGGCCCCGCCGATCTCCACGACGCCCGTCGCCTGCCGCACACCCGACCGCTCGCGGGGATCTCGAGGGTACCTGCAGACACGTCGAGCGCCGCGCGGCGAGCCCTCGGGCTGCTGCTCGAGGCGAAGGCCCGCGCCCACGTCATCGTCACCATCACCCCGCGCGACGTGGAGCGCGCTGCGGAGGCGCTCCTCGCCGTGAAGGCCCTCGGCGCACAGACCGCGCAGATCTGCTACGCGATGGGCGTGGAGTGGGGTCCCGAGGCCACTGAGCGTCTCTGCGACCAATTCGAGGTGCTCGCCCGGCGGCTCGCGGACGATGTCTCTGCAGGGCGATTCTGCTGGGTGAACCTCCACCGCAGAGAGCCCATCCTCATCGACACCGCGCTCCAGCTGGAGACCGACGGGCGGGTGTGCTTCATGAACGAGTGCATGTTCGAGAAGTACAAGGCCGATCGCAACTACGGCGTCGGACACATCTCCGACCTGCCAGATCTGCACAGCATCGGCTCGACCCGCTTTCACAACTACGCGATGCTCACCGCCATCTACCGCCGAGACGATTTTCGCCGAATCATGATCGACAACATCCGGGTCGGGGAGGCCCTCCGCGCGCGGCTGGGTGACGTCGTCGGCGCGCTGCCCACCGCGGGCGAGACATGAGATCGAGCCCGCTCGTGGAGCGCCTCGGTGGAGACGCAGAGGCGGTGCGCATCGTGGATGCCCTGGCGCGCCACCCGCGGCGGGCGTTGTTCGAATTCGGCGGAGAGGTCGAGGCGTCCCAGACCACCGAGGGCGCGTGTCAGCGCTGCCACGTCGGGTATGACCTGGCGGGCGCACTCGACGTCGCTTCGCGCCTGGTACCCCGGCGTCGCGTGCTGGATAAGCTCCGCTCCCTTGTGTTGCCGGCCCGCGCGGGGCTCACGGGGCTCGTGGGAGTGGTCCGCGACGGACCCCGGCCGCGGATCAAGCTGTACATCGCGCGAGGAGACGCCTACCCGGAGAGCGCCCTCCGGGATCTGGCGGAGAGACTCGCGGCGCACCTTGGCGTGCGACCGCTCCCCTTCGGCCCGGGTCGCACCGACGTGGTGGCGATCGAGCTCCTCATGGACGGCGCCCGCGCGCTCAAGGCCTACCAGACCTTCCCCGATCTCTCCGGCGCGCTGGTTCTCGTGCCCGAGGCCCTGCGAGATCGGGCCCGCGCTGTCTGGTCGGCGCGACCCGAGGACCCGGGCCGCTGCCCGATCATGGTGGTGCTCAAGGCAGACGGACCCACCGCGATACAGATCCGGGTCGGCCCGGGAGCCTCTCTGCGATTCGCGCCGCCGTGTCCGCCCGGCACGCTGCCCACCTACGTCTCCCTGGCGTTCAGCGGCGCGGTCACCACCTACCACCTCGTCCCCGGCTCACCGCTCGACCCCGAAGCTCCCGCTTCGCAGAGCCCGCTCGGCCAGGAGAGCCCGCTCGCGCCGGGAGCCATCCAGCCTGGGGGGGAACCCAAGGCCATCGACCTCTCGATCGGAGAGATGTGCAACAACAACTGTCGATTCTGCATCAACCCCACCGAGAGCTGGGCGCCGCTGGCGGCAGAGCCCGACCTGCGGCGGGTGATCGGTCAGTGCGCCGACGCGGGCTACGAGCGCCTGTCGTTCCTGGGCGGCGAGCCCACCCTCCACCCCGCGCTGCCCGGCCTGGTCGAGCATGCGCTGTCGCGCGGCTTCAGCGAGGTGATGCTGATCACCAACGGGCGCGCCCTGGCCGATCCCGCCTACGCCCGGCGGCTCTTCGACGCCGGGATCCGCCGCGCGCTGTTCATGCTGCTCTCCCACAAGTCCACAGTCCACGACGCCATCACGCGCAAGCCGGGCTCTCTGCGCGAGGCCCTCCGCGGGGTCCTCCGCGCCCGCGAGGCGGGGATCACCGTCGGCGCGAACATCCCCGTCACGCGGAGCAACGTCGATCACCTCGCCGAGACAGCCGGCGCGCTCACTCGCTTCGGGATCACCGAGTTCGCTTTTCTGTACCTCTCTGCCTACGGAAACGTGCTGTCGAACCCCGGCGTGCTCGCGCCCCCTGAGCAGACCGCGCAGCAGCTCCGGCGTGCGATCCGGCGGCTGGAGCCGCTGGGCGTGACCGTCCACATCGACAACTTTCCGTTCTGCTACCTGCCCGGCCTGGAAGACCGCATCATCGGCGAGATGGCAAACCCCTGGCGTGAGATCGCCTACCCCTCGGGGGCCATCGTCGATGTCTCCGAGGTCTACCGCTACCGCAAGCGGCGCCTCCCGCAGTGCGACGGCTGCCGGTGGGACGCTGTGTGCGGCGGCGTGCAGGACGTCGAGGCGCTCGATGAGATCGCTCGGGAGCTGCAGATCGGCCTCGCCCGCGCCCGCGCCCTCAGGTGAGCCCTGAGATGACTCCGATCGACGTCATCCTGGACGCCTGTGAGCTGCGTCGGCTCGCACCGCTGGTCGACGTGAGGGCCACCCACCGCCGCCTGGTGGACTTCAAGCTGGGCCCGATCCTGTGCACCAGCCGCCCGCCGCGGCTGTACCTGTCGTGGGACGGTGAGCGCGCCGCGTGGCTCCGGAGGGTCCGCGCGCTGTGCCCCTCCCCCGTCGTCGATCGATTCCTCTCCGAGGTCCCCCTGGCCTGCCGCCGCATGATCGACACCGACGGCGAGCGAACTGAGCTCTACCTCGATGACCTCCACGAGCACGGGTTCCCGGAGATGTGCCGGGTCCTGACGTGGCCGGATCTCTCCCGAAGTCGCCTGGTCGAGACCGCAGAGACCGGGGATACCACAGAGACTGAGGACGCCGCAGAGACCGGGGACACTGCAGAGACCGGGGTTACCGCAGAGACGGGGCGGTGTCCGCCGACACTGGAGCCGCTGCTCGCACCATTCATCGCGCTGGGCGGCAAGCTGGCGATTCGGGAGGGGTATCCGCAGCCGCGCGCGATCTGGGTGAGCGAGGCGCGCTGGAACGGCTCGGTGGGGCAGGCAGCCGCGCTCCTGCGGCACCGGCTTCCCCCCGGCTTCGAGACCCTTCGACGCGGCCTGGCTCCTTTCGGACTCGTCCCCTACGTCGACGCGCTCGACGCCTGGGATGGTGGTCTCGACGTCACGGTCGGTCTCCTGCCCCAGACGGGAGCGACGGCTGAAGCGACGACCGGAGCCAACCCGCGAAGCTCGCCATGATCCGGCCCACGGCCAGGTTGTTCGCGGTGATCTCGGGCGGGTAGCTCCACTCGAGCAGGTACTCGTTCGAGGGACGATCGAGCCAGTAGCGATCGAAGCCGCCGAGATCGTCGAGGTGGCCGACGCGGAATTTCTCCTTGTGCTCGGTCTCGTGCAGGAACCCGTTGCCGCCGTACAGGGTGCCGTCCCAGTCGAGCGTGATCTCGCCGTTGAGTCGGACCGGGAGCGCTCTGCTCTCGGCGTTCACCAGCACGAGGCGGCTACCGCGGGCCCGGCGCGCCTTCAGCTCGTTTCCGATCTCGAACAGCTGCTGCGCGAAGGCGGTCTTGTGGGCGCTCGACCACCTCATGCCCAGCGCGTGGTTGATCTGGATGCGCTCGAAGCCGAGCGAAGCGATGTGGAAGAAGCTCCCCGCGAGCAGGTGCGCGTTCCTCGGGTGAACCACCATGATCACCTCGTAGGGCAACCCGGACTCGACGATCATCCGAGCCCGCGGCGCGATCCCGCTGTCGTAGGAGTCGCCCGCGCGATCGGCGGTGGCGCGGAAGCGGTTCTGCAGCTCGCGATCGCCGTCGAGCGAGAGCTCGAGCTTGACGTCATGGTCCTTCAGCCAGGCCAGCTTGTCGCGATCGAGCAGGACCCCGTTGCTGCTCACGATGAACTGCATGGACCTTCCGAGCTGCGCTGCCCGGCGGGAGGCCCCGGAGACCGCCAGCTTTACGAGGTCCCACTCCATCAACGCCTCGCCGCCGAAGAACTGGAGGATCAGCTCGTCGCGGTCGCTGGACAGCAGGAACTCGATCCCCCGGAGCAGGGTGCGCGCGTCCATCACCCGCCCGTCCTGCTTGGGGATGAAGCAGTAGCTGCAGCGCAGCTCGCACTGCCACGTGGGGATCACCACCAGCCGCGGCGGGGTCCCCTCCGCGGCGTGAGCGAGGGCGCTGCGCCAGTCTTCGAGGTCTCCCAGCAATCCCTCGGTCACCCGCAGCGCCTCGTCGGCCCTCCATGTGCGTCGCGCCGCGACGAGGTTGTCCAGCGCCAGGCGACGGCGGACGTCGTCGAGCCGCCTCGCCAGGAACTCCCCACGCAATCGCTCCTGCGGATCGGTGGTCTCTGCGAGGCGCGCGATCCAACGCTCCCGCAGCCGCCGCGCCGCCTCGGTGTACAGACGGCGATCGGTGAAGAAGCTCTCCTGGTCGGCTCCGTCGTGCTCCGGGAGTACCGCCTCCACCCAGGGATCGTCGCAGCGGTCGTGATCCACGAGCGGGTAGTCGTACTCATGAAAGCTCTCGGCGCGGAGCCATTCACGCGTCTGCTGGACGCTCGCCCGCCCCTGCCGGACCAGTCGACGCCGACTCGCCGACGGAAAGTAAGACACCAGCCGCGGCACGATGGGAAAGCGGACGTGGAAGGTGGTCGGGTAGGCGATCTTCAGGCGGATCACCTCCAGCAGCCCGTCGATGAGCTCTTCTGCACGCGTGTCTGCGTTGCTCAGGATGAAGTAGGCGTCCCAGTGGATCCCTCTCTGCGCGCAGGCCTCCGCGACCGCGCGGATGTGCGCCACCCGAAAGCCCTTGCCCAGGCGCACCAGCTCACGATCGCAGAAGCTCTCCACCCCTATCTGCAGGAAGCTGCTCCACGTGCGCGAGCGGTGATCGAGGACGAAGTCGCGATGGGAGATGGGACGCCCGGCGTCGGCGAAGCATGCCGGCCGGATGGCGTCCCACAGCTCAGGATCCAGCTCGGGGGCGAGCGCACCGTCCTCGTGTCGGCACAGATCCGCGATCGAGACCTGCACGGACGACAGCCGAAACGGCGTGTCGAGGATGCCGCGGAGGAGCTCCGCTGCGCGCTGGCGATCGCACGCGAAGTCGTCGTCGCTGATGTGGACACGGCGCGCTCCCTCGGGCCGCACGGTGAAGGCCGCTCGTATCCGCGCGTCGTAGGCCTCCAGCACGTCGAGGACGCTCCCCGCAGAGCGCGCCTGGTAGCGCTCCCGACCGATGATCGAGCAGAACGTGCAGCGATGAATGCAGCCTCGGCTGGTCGACAGCTCGACGCCGTGCTGGAAGTGGCGAGGCTGCACGAGCGTCAGGTCGAGGGGCACGCGATCGAGATCATCCACCCGGGCCACCCGATCGGAGTGGATCGAGGTGAGACTCCCGCCGGCCCGATCGATGACGATCAACCCCTCAAGCAGCCCCTCGTCCCCGAGCAGGGCGCCGAGGCCGGTGAGGGGCTGGTCGATCGTCTGATCCCTGCAGAGCCACGCCAGGGTGGGCACGAAGCGCTCGCCGTCTCCGCGACAGACGAACGTGGCATCGGGCAGGTGGGCGGCGACGTGCTCCGGCGTCAGCGTCGGCATCACCCCACCGAAGGCGAAGTGCGCGCGACAGCCGAGGTCCCGCAGGGCGCTCAGCAGCGTCACCCCCCCCTCCCAGTAGCCCTCGAGCAGCGTGACGCAGACGAGATCGACCGGGGTCTCCAGCAGCGGGCGCAGCGTCTCCAGTCCTGAGATCGCGCGGTCCCTTCCCACGATCGGCATCTTCACGTTGGCGAACACCGCCTCGCCGCCCGCCGCCGTGAGCGCGGACGCCATGTGAAGCACGCCCTGCGAGATCTCCTGATCGTTGTGGGGCATGTCGGAGTTCATCATCGACTCGAAGAACAGCACCCGCGGCGCCCTCCCCTCCCTCGCCTTCCCCTCGGGAGACCAGGGCTCTCCGCCCCCGGCCAGGCACTCCACGAGGCGCGCGCGCGACGTCACGTCCGCCGCAGGCACATCCCGTCCGAGCACCACCCGGCACCCAGCGAGTTGATCCGGCGCGAGTTGATCCGGCGCGCCGGCCTCGGCGGTCGCCCAAGCCACCCGCAGCAGCGCCGCGACGGGCTGCTCGCCGCTCGGATCTTCGACCCGGACCACTCCTGGGATCCCATGGGCGCGTCGCGTGAGCCGCCGACCGTCGCCCGCGCGGATCACCCGGGCCCCAGGGGGGAGGTCTACGTCGGGCTCCACAACGTAGAACCACCCGCGGTCGATGATCTGTCGCTCTGGCGTCTGGGCAGACATGACCCCGGTCTTAGCGCGCGCTCCCTCAAACGGAGCGCCCCGCTTACCGGAGGACCTCGCCGTCCGCGCGCTCGAAGATGCCTCCGAAGATCCGCCGCGGCCCCCGCCGACACACCGCCGCGTGGTAGGTCGCGACGTCCCACACCGCGACCTCACCCGGCCCGAGGAAGACCTCATGCATCCCCGGCCAGGGGATCGTGGCGTCGGTGATCGGCGGGGCCCACGGGTCGCCGACCCGCCGCGGAGAGAGCCACAGCGGCCCGTTATCGGTGGTCGCGCCGTCGACGTACACCGTCGCGATCACCCGCCGGATCCCGCCCGGCGCGCCGGAGCGTCCTGGCTCCCAGCGACCGTCGCCCCCGCCGGCCAGCTCCGCGTGGAAGTGCCACGGTAGAAACGACAGCCTGCCTCGAGAGGTCAGACGCGCCCCGGAGTACAGGCGCCGCACCGGTCCCCCAAGCGCGGCCTCCAGCCCCGCCGCGAGCGCTGGTCTCTCCAAAAACGCCGCCATCCCCGGGACCCGCTCAACCAGCGGCACGATCTCGATGCCCCAGTCGTCGGTCTCCGGGTTGCCCGGCACGGCGCCATCGAGCAGCGCACCGATCTCCACCAGCTCGGTGGAGGAGAAGGCGCTGGGCAGGGTGACGTAGCCCCGCTCGCGCAGTGTTCGCTGCTGGGAAGTCCGCTGCTGGGAAGTCTGATTCAACACGCGACCGGAGTGGAGCCGAGGCGGAGCACCTACCCCGGGTCGAGCGCGGCAGCCCGATCGAGCCACTGCGCGGAGGGGCTCCGATCGATGCCCCGAGTCCGCGCGAGTCGACGGCCCGCGGCGATCGCCAAGCGGGCCTCCTCGGGTCGCTCGAGCGCGTACAGCAGCACCGCACGCCGTCCGTGGGTCTCCACCGCGGTGGAGGGATCGTTCTCGCTCAGGACGCGCAGCGCGCTCTCCATGTGGCCCAGGGCGAGCGCGTGATCGGCGCGGGCCTCGGCGCAGATGCCCCGGAGCTGCTGCAGCAGCGCGCTCGGGTAGGGGGCATCGCGGGTCTTCGTGTGGCGGGAGAGCTGGTCGAGCTGCCGCTCGGCGTGGTCCAGATCACCGCGAACGACGAACAGGCGGATCGCGATGTACGTCACCACGAACTGCCGCAGCGGCTCGCCGTACTGCGACACCTCGCGCGCGACGTCCGGGAGATGCTGCGCGATGAACTCCCAGTCCTCGAGGGCGCAGGCCAGGCACAGGCGATCGCACAGCACAGCGGCGTGGAGCCGGTGGTACCCGCGAGCGCGGGAGGCCTCGCTCAGCTCCTGGTGTATCCGCGCGGCTGCCTCCGTCTCTCCGCTCTCCGCGCGAGCGACGGCCTGGTGGAGGCGCGCCTCCAGCGCAAGCTGCGTAAACCCTCCGGCCAGCAGCAGCTTGATCGCGCGCTCGCGGGCCTCGGCGGCGAGCGGACGGTCCAGGGGAGCTGCAGCGTAGTCGAGGTTGTACCAGGCCCTCCCGGCCTGCTTGAGATCGCCGAGCGCGTCGAGCACCCGGGCGGCCTCCTGGAGCACGGGGATCGCCGCCCGGCGCTGTCCGTTCCGGGCCAGCAGGAGACCCTCCAGCTCCAGGGTCGTGCCGGACATCGCAGGATCGCCGATCGAGCGACAGCGGGCGGCGGCGCGCCGCACGATCTTGAGCGCCGACGCGGGCTGGCCCATGCGACTGTAACGCCGCGCGGCGGCCCGCAGCGCGAGCACCTCCAGCCGGCGATCCTGGAGCTCCTGCGTGAGCGGCCAGGCCGCCGCCAGGTGCGGCTTGGCCTCCGCGAACCGGCGCTGGCTCACCAGCGCGTCGGCCAGGCAGATGCGCGCCTCGGCGATGAGGCGCCGATCACCCAGCGCCAGAGACTCCGACAGCGCCAGCTCGGCCTGCGCGAGCGCCAGGGACTGTCGGTCCTCCCGCTCGGCGAGGGCGCGGGCCAGCCGCAGTCGTACCCGCGCCTGGGGCTGCACATGGCGCTGCCTGAGCACCCGCTCGAAGGTGGCGTCGTCGGGGGGGCGCGCCCGCCCTGCCCTCGCGAGCACGCAGAGCGCGATGCAGCAGTGCGCGCTGGTGGTGCCGCCGGGCTGCCCGAGCGACCAGGCCAGGGCCGCCCACAGATCTGCGCGCGCGGCGGCCAGCCGATCGAGCGCCGCGCGGGCGTCGGGCCCCCGGATCGCATGCAGCGCCTCCGGACGTCCCATCGCGCTGAACCACACAGCGTGCCGCAGCCGGAGCTGGTGGGTGTCGCGGGGCGCGAGCAGCTCGCCGCGGCTCTCGACCGCAGTGGCCTGCAGGGCTGGGCTCATGCGGAAGCGCGCGCCAGCGCGGTGCACCAGGCCGCGAGCGATCAAGGCCGCCAGCACCTCGCCGATCGCCCGCGGCTCAGAGGTCGGCTCCACCACGGCCTCAGCGTCGGACAGCCGAAAGGGGGCCTGGAAGATCGTGAGCTGCGCCAGCGCGTGGCGCTCCGCGGGCGGCGTGTTCGACCAGGACCACTCCAGCGCCGCCCGAAGCCCCTGCGCGCCGGCCGCGAAGGCGCGGGGAGTCCGCCGCTCCTCCCCCTGCGCGAGCGCCCGACCGGCCAGCTCCAGCGCCAGCGGCAGCCCCTCCAGGCGAACCGCGACCTGCTCGAGCGCCTGGGCCTCCATGTCCGGAGCCCAGGCCGAGAGCAGCGCCAGCGACCGCGCGTCGTCCAGCGGGCGCGGGCAGATCTCGGGGAGCTCCCCCACAGGCGACCGGCTGGTGATGATCCAGCGCGTCCGGGGGTTGGCAGCGGCCCAGCGCGCCACCGCCGCGGCGATGTCGGGGCCCGGGGCCTCCAGTCCGTCGATCGCGATGACGTCAGCGCGCGTCTGCGGGAGGACCAGCTCGAGATCGACCGCCCCCTGGAAGCCGAAGGCCCGGGCCAGCGCGCGCGCGAGGGCCGGGGCGTCTCCGCGATCGGCGGCGTCGACCCACACCGCCTCCGGGAACGCCTCCTGGACCAGCCGCGTCTTGCCGATGCCCGGCGGACCGATCACCGCATGCGCGCCGCGCGCCACGCCCCGGAGCAGACCGATCTCCTCCGACCGGCCGATGAACGGCGCGTCGTTCGCGCGGAGGGAGGAGCCGGTGGACCGCAGGACGGGCGCCGACCGCCCCCGCCGCCGGTGCACCCGCTCCGCCAGTCCTCCCGTCTCTGCCAGAGCGGGACCGTGCGCCCCGCGGAGCGCCTCCAGATCAGACCACAGGGCATGCGCGTCGGCGTAGCGATCGGCCGCGTCGAAGTGCATGCAGCGAGCCAGGATAGGCCCCAGCCCCGAGAGCACCGCTTCGATCGGGTCCCAGGTGGTCGGCTCTGCCAGCCGCTCGTCGATCTTGCGGATCGCCTCCATCGTCAGCCCCAGCGAGCCCCGCGGCAGAAGGTGCTCGCCGACCGCCAGGTAGTAGAGCGACGCGCCGAGGGCGAACAGGTCCACGCGGGCGTCGACGGCGCGGCCGCACAGCTGCTCGGGCGCCATGTACCCGGGGGTGCCGATCACCGAGGTGACCTGATCGCGGCCGGCCAGCAGCGCGATGCCGAAGTCGGCGATCTTCAGACGGCCGCGGCGATCCACCAGGAGGTTCCCCGGCTTGATGTCGCGATGCACCAGACAGATCTGCTCGTCCTGGGTCTGGCCCAGGTCGTGGAGCGCCGCCAGGCCGAGGGCCGCTTGCTGCGCCGCCTCCAGGAGCGCGCGGCCCGGCAGCGGCCCGTCCGCGAGCAGCGCGCGGAGGGAGGCCCCGTCGACGTACTCCATCGCCACGAAGGGGACCCCCTCCGACCGCCCGATCTCCACCACGCGCACCACGTTCGGATGACGAACCATCGCGCCCAGGCGCCCCTCGCGCACGAACCGCTCCAGCGCCCGCGGATCGTGAGAGGTGGCGTCGGGGCGCAGCAGCTTCAGCGCCACCACCCGGCGCTCCGCGCCGAGCACCCGCGCCCGATACACGTCACCCGCGCCGCCGCGCCCGATCTGGGCGGTCAGCTCGTAGCGCGCAAAGCGCCGGGGGAGTCTGGCGGAGGCGGACATGGCTCCCTGGCCTTCTACCGCGGTCATGTCTCGACGGAGCGGGCCGGAGGCGAACCCGCCACGGTCAGGGCGCCTCGAACACCCGGAACGCCTCGACCAGACCGACGATGACCGCCGCGTGGAGCGCGCGCGCCGTCTCGGGCTCACGGAACCGGACCGCGGCCTGGGGATCGAGCGCGTGGTGGGTCTCGATGATGACCGAGGGCATGGTCGGTCGGCGCAGGAACCGGATCCGGCGCCGCGGCTCGTGTCGATCGACGAACACCCCCGCCACCCGCTCATCGGGGGCATACAGCCCGATGTAGTCGCCGCCGTCGTAGGGCCGGAATCCGCCCAGGCTCATCGACGCCGCGAGGGCGCGAGCCAGGGCCAGCCGCGACTCGGCAAGGCCCCCCTCGTCCGACCAGAGCACGCTGAACCCAGGCGCGTCCGGGTTGTGGTAGCAGACCTGTCCGGGCGTCGGCTCCCACGGGATGAGTCTGCCCCGAGCGTCGGAGTGCAGGCTGATGAAGATCTCAGCGCCCCATGCCGACGCGGCGCGCAGTCGGTCGCCATACGACACCAGCTCGCCGGGCTGACGAGACCGCAGCACCTCGAAGTGCCCCGTCGCCTCCAGCGCCTCGCCCAGGGGGCCGGACAGCGCAAACATGACGTCGCTCTCGGTCTCGCACCAGGCCGAGGTATTGCCGGGGTTTCCGGGGGCGCCGTGCCCTGCATCCAGGAAGATCCGTCGCACACCGAACCCCTCCGGGAATTCGACCGGCAGCGCGTCGAGTCGGGCAGCGTAATCAGGCCAGCCGGGCAGCGGCGCAGAGACCGCTGGCGTAGGTTCCAGAGCCGGACGCTCGGTCGCCGCTGGCTCGGGCGGGGACGCGCAGGCGAGGAGGAGGGAGAGCATGCTGTTTCTGTCCCCGACGACGCCGAACAGGTTCCCCCACGGGTCACGGCGCGTAGCGACCGAGCACTCACCCGCCGATCGTCTCATCGTCGGTGAGATCGCCCGGGGTCGCGTACCGCGGCCCGGCTGAGCGGAAGCTGTGGCGATCGCGATCACTACGCTCCCAGCGCCCGGCGAACACCTGCATGGCGTCGCGCGTGGCCGGATCGGACCGGAGCATCCCCGCCATGTCGGCGGCGAGGCGGATGGGGCCCTCGGCCGGGACGTGCGTGCCCTTGGGCAGCACCACCCGCCCCGCGTCGCTGATGAACGGAAAGCGCTCGCGATCGGACTCGGTATCGACGCCGACGCGCGCGCCGGGATCGACGCGGCAGTTCTTGTCGCAGATGACATTCTCCAGCACCGCGCCCTCGCCGATGTCGCAGCCCGACAGCAGCAGGCTCCGGCGCACCCGCGCCCCGGCATGCACGAAGCAGTCGTACCCCACCATCGCCTCATACAGCGCCGCGCTCTGCACGATGCTGCCTTCAGCCACCAGCGAGTCAACAACGTCGGACGCCGCGTAGCCGGAGTGTTGCACGAAGCGAGCCGGCGGGTAGTCTCGCTGAGCAGTGCGGATGCGCCAGCGACGGTTGTAGAGGTTGAGCGCGGGCAGCGGGCTGCGCAGATCCATGTTCGCGAGGAAGTACGAGTCGATGGTTCCGACGTCTCGCCAATACGGCGCGGCGCGATCGGGCTCACCCGGGATGCAGTTGGTGCCGAAGTCGTAGGCCATGACCCGCGCGCCGGAGCCCACCAGCCCCGGGATGATGTTCTTGCCGAAGTCGTGGCTCGAGTCGGGGTCGGCGGCGTCGGCCGTGAGCACGCGCTGGAGCACATCGGAGCGGAAGAAGTAGTTGCCCATGCTCACGAGGCAGGTGTCGGGCCGACCGGGGATGGGCGCGGGGTCGCGGGGCTTCTCCTGAAAGCCGATGATCCGACCGTCTGCGTCCACCTGCATGACGCCGAACTGCGAAGCCTCGCGGCGGGGGACGGGGAACGCGGCGATGGTCAGCGCGGACTCGGTGTCGCGGTGGAACCGCTCCATCTGGTCGATGGCGCACTTGTAGATGTGATCGCCGCCGAACACCGCTACGTGGCGGGCGCGAGAGTCTCTGATGAGGTTGAGGTTCTGGTAGACCGAGTCGGCGGTGCCGCGGTACCAGTGCTCGCCCACGCGCATCTGCGCAGGGACGATCTCGATGTGCTCGCCCATGCCCGTCAGGTGCCAGTTGCGGCTCAGGTGCTTGATCAGGCTGGACGCCATGTACTGCGTCAGCACATACACCCGGCGGTAGCCGGAGTTCACGAAGTTCGACAGGACGAAGTCGATGATGCGGTAGCGTCCGCCGAAGGGCACGCCGGGCTTGGCGCGGTGGACGGTGAGCGGTCCGAGGCGGGAGCCCTTCCCGCCGGCCATGATCATCACGAGGCTGCGCATCTGTGCACTCCGGAGGCGCGGCGCGCCTATACCGACGACCGCCAGGCCGCCAGGGGGATGTCGTCGAAGCAGCCGTCTACGGCCTCGGCTTCGGCGAGGAACACTTCGGACAGGGGGCTCTCGGGGCGTCCGTCGAGCGCGTCCGCGGCGAGCGTCGCGAGGCGATCGAACCGCTCCAGGTGACCGCACAGACGCCGCCAGCCGTAGTCCACCGCGCCCCCGGTGTGGATCACGAACAGCCAGTCGCTGGCCTGGAGCAGCAGGAGCTGACGGGCCGCCGCCGTCACGAGGGCGCGCGCACGCGTATCGGGGGACTCCCACAGCCGATGAAGGAGACCGAGCAGGCGGTCCTCGGCCTGCCACGCCGCGCGCCACAGCCAGGACCGGTCGTCGTCGTACCAGACCCGGTGATCGCCCCCCTCCCCCCAGCTCCCCTCCGGGAGGGTGTGCTCCGAGAGGCCCCCCGCGGTCACCACCTCCTCCGCAGTGCACAGGTCGATCGTGGGATCGGCCGCCAGCGTCAGCAGCAGATCGCGCAGGAACCGCGGCCCCTCGTGCCACCAGTGACCAAACAGCTCGGCGTCGAAGGGCGCCGTCGCCACTCCTCCCGGCCCCAACGCTTCGCGGATGACGCCGGACAGGTGCTGCGCGTGGCTGTAGGCGGCGCCGGTGGCCTCGGCCGGCACATAGGGCTGCTTGGCGCCCAGATCACCCTCGTGATCGGTGACGCGCCAGTAGCGTAGACCGCCGCTGCCGTGCCGCTTGTGGTACTCCAAGTAGCGGTGATCTCCCGGGTAGCCCATGTGGCGCGACCACACCTGCTCGCTCACCCGCGGGTGGCGCGCGAAGAACACCACGCCGCTGTCGCGGACGGGCTGCAGGGGATCGGGAACGAGCGGCGCGTCCACGAAGGCGTGGGTCACGCCGTGGTCCGCCAGGATGGCCGGGATGGAGCCCCGCTCGCGGTGATCGCCCCGCCAGCGCCAGGGGCCAGCGGGCCGCGTGGCGCACTCCGGCAGCCACAGCCCGCGCGGGCGGATCCCGAGGTGGCGCTCGGAGGTGTCCAGGCCGATCCGGATCTGGGCCTTCAGGCAGGCGTCGTGCAGCAGCAGCGGTCCGTAGGCGTGTGTGGCGTACGACGACAGCAGCTCGATCCGACCGGCGCGGGCCTGCGCGGCGAACGCCCCCACGAGGTCGCGATCGCGGCTGCGGAATCCCGCGCGGCGGGCGCGCAGCCAGATCTCCCAGCGACGCGCCAGGGGAGCCAGCGACGGATCGCGGCCGTCATCCGATGCCCGGACGAGGCGCTCCTCCAGCCAGCCCTCGAACCCCCGGACGAAGCGCGGGTGGGCGAGCTGCTCCAGCAGCACCGGGGTCAGGCCCAGGGTGATCGCTGCGCGCACCCCGCACCCGGCCAGGTCGTCGATCAAATCGAGGAGCGGCAGGTAGACCTCGGCGGCGGCCTCGAACAGCCAGGTCTCGCCGTGCGGCCAGCGGCCGTGGTGCAGCACCCAGGGCAGGTGGCCGTGGAGCGTCAGCACGAAGCGTCGATGCGCGGCGTCCGCCATCGGCGCACCTCCCGGCCCCAGCCTACCGCCCATCACCCCCCGCGCGGAGAGATCACCCGCCACGCCGCGTCCAGGTGCGCGCGGAACAGCGCCTCGAACGGTCCGCTGCGCGGGATGTCCGCCCACCACAGCCAGTCGCTGCCTTCAGCCGCAGACAGGTGGGGCCACGCCGCGGCGGGGCGTCCGGCAGCCTCCCAGGCCGCGCGCACGCGGCGCAGATGACGCCACCCCTGCCTGCCCTGGGGCGAGTCCGTCCACACGGCGAGATCTGCGTTGATCCACGAGCCGGTGTGCAGTCGGTCCAGCCGCAGCGGCGAGCGCTCAGCCACCGCGCTCCAGGTGGTGATGCGGCCGGATCGAAACAGCGCTGTGAGCAGGGCCGCTCCTGCGTCGGGGAAGGCCTCCCAGGGGTTCTCGCCGTCCAGGGCCAGCGGCGTAACAGCGCGCCCGGCGATCTCTGCCAGCAGCTCGGCGGCGGCTGTTACGCCGTCTCGATCGGTGTACTCGAAGGCCAGTCGATTCGACAACACGCGATCGCGAAACACCAGAGGGGCCCCGCTCCCCAGCGACCAGGGGCGATCGGTCCGCGGCGGCCCCCCGCGCGCGCTGCGCTCCAGCACCCCCGAGCAGCTCCCCACCCAGCTCAGGCCGAGCCCATCCACCGCGGTGATCGTCTCGGGGCTCACCGCCCCCTCCGGGGCCCACATCCCCTCTGGCCGGTGGCCGCTCCAGCGGGTCACGGCGTCGCGTCCCTCGACCACCTGCAGTCGGGCGTCTATCGGCCACCGAAACTCGGGGAGATCGACGTGGGGCAGCGCACGCCGCGCGTGATCGGCGTCGATCAGCAGGGGCAGGATGGGGTGATGCCGAGGAGAGAAGCACAGCTCGCCGACGGCCGGGAGGCGCTGCCACAGGTGCAGGGCCGCTCCCGCCGCCCAGCGCTGGAGATCGACCAGCGCCAGCAGCTCGTCGTGGGAGAACCCGCGCTCCTTGCGATGGAGCTGTCGCACGAGCCGATGGCGTCTCAGCAGCACCCCGCACCAGGCCAGGTTGCTCCACACCTGAAGATCGCGCAGATCCCGGGGCTCGGTCAGCTCGGCTGCGCGCCGACACAGCTCGGCGTGACGGGGCGATCGACTGCGCAGGTTGGGGTGGCCGTGGACGAAGCGCGCGCGGATGAAGGCGCGATCAGCCTCGGTGAGATCCTCGGCTGGGACGCGACTCAGCTGCTCCCACCGATCGGTGGCCCCCACGGCGATGGCTCCGAGCTGATCAAGCAGACACGGTGAGACGTTGAGAGTGAGCGCGGCGCCATACTCCAGGGCCAGGAATGGCACATCGAGGTAGCCGCGACAGGCGTGCAGGCGCGCCCACGGCAGCGCCGGGACGCCCGTCTCCGGGTGGCGATACTCGGGCTGGTGCATGTGCAACAGCAGCGCGAGGTGACCCGACATCGCGGTCCTCCGGGGCGGACCTTCCTAATCGCGCCGCGACAGGCGGGTGCGCGGGTTACGCGTGCCGAAGCACCGAAACAACGCGCTGGGTGGCGATCGGGGCATCTTATTCAGAGGAGGCGACGATGGACCTGAGCCACGCAAAGTCCGTTCGCGAGGGCCTGTGGACCGAGGTTCGTCGGCTGGACAAAGCGATCTTCGAAGCGCTGGGTCCGTCCCCCGCTGCGGGAGACGCCCTGGGCGTCGCTGTGGCGCGTCGGGCAGAGGTCCGACGGGTGCTTGCTGCTGCCTACGGCGAGGGAGTGGAAGACCATCGCCTCCAGTGGCAGGCCCTCCCCTCGATGGACAAGCGCTTGGTGGTCACCATCCATCGCCACCAGCCCATCCGAACGCTGTCGCAAGCAGTCTCGCTGCTTCGACTCGATGAGCCCACCGTCACAGCGCCGGAGCTCGGGCTCCGCCTCAACCGGCTGCGGGCCCGAGATGTCCTCGCGCTCGATCGCAGCGGGTGGCGACTCACGCCAGCGTTCGAGCAGGCCCTGAGCCGGACCGGTCCCCGACCGCCGCTGCGCGTGGTCCGCTCGTAGCCGCTGGACGGATCCGATGTACAAGTGGGCGCAGATCGCCACGCTGGGCGTGGCCGGGGGCGTGATCATGGGGCTGACCACCTCGCTGATCGGGCTGGAGGCGCGCGCCGAGGTCGGCGCCTGGCACATGGTCTACGCTCTCTGGGTCGCGTTCTTCGTCGCGCGCCGGGTCGATCCGCCGTTCGTGGCCGGGTTCCTGGCCTCGACGTGCAGCGGAGTGACCCTCGGGCTGGTACAGGTCGGGCTGCTCGACAGCTACCGCGACAACAACCCCTGGTACGCCGAGGAGCTGGCTGGGGCCAACAGCGCGTTGATCCCCGGCTTTCTGGTGCAGGGAACGATGGCCGGTCTGATGTTCGGCGTGGTGGTCGGGGCGGTGACCTGGGCGCTTCGGCGGTGGTTCTTTCAGTAGGGTTCTTTCAGCAAGGTCATGCAGCAAGGTCATGCAGTTGGGGAGCCACCTCCCGGAGTGAACCCGTCAACGCTGCCTCCTACCGAGAAGGTCTACCGGACATCACCCGCTTCAAGTGCTCGGCGGACGGACGAAAGACCGCGCGTCCCCCATGGACGGTGTTCCGGTCCCGGGGCTCGAGCCCGCGTCGGTGGGAGGCACGTGCGACCCTGGGCTCGACGCACCAGGCGCCGCCCCGGACCAGCACGCGCGAAGGTTCGGGCTCCGCTGTGCCTCGCGCCGCGCTCTTGACCGCCCCCGAGGGGACCACCGGTGGCCCGCTGACGATCAGCTCGTTGACGATTGGCCCACTCTTGTCCCATGAATCAGCGCAGCGATCGCGCGCGTTCCCGCCCATCCCACGGACGCCATAGACGCTCACGTCGACAGGGAAGCTATCGACGACAGTCGGCAGCCGACGCCCTCGGTGGCTGTCCCGGTAGCAGCACCAGGAGGGGTCGATGTGATCGCCCCAGGGATAGAACCGGCCGTCGACGCCGCGGGCGGCCTTCTCCCACTCCAGCTCACCAGGGAGGCGCCAGGGGCGCCCGGTCTTCTCCGCCAGCCAGCGACACCACGCTGCCGTGCCGAACCAGTCCACCATCAACACGGGCCACTCAGGGTCCCAGGTGTCGCCCTCAGCGTCTGACCTGAGCACGAACCGTCGGTCCTCGTCCCGGTCAGGCGAGACCCGGTCTGGCGAGACCCGGCCGTAGATCATCGCGCCCAGCTCGTCTGCAGTGCCCCCCTTCTCCCGAGGTACATGACAGAGCGCCTCGTCTTCTCGGCCCTGGTCCAACAGGTCGTTCAGGAATGTGATGTACTCTGTGTTGGTAATGGGAAATCGTCGCATCACCAGGGCGTCGACCCACAACCTACGACGCGGGAGGCAATCAGAGACATCGTCATCTCCCCCCGCCCAGAACCAGCCCGGCGGGACATAGACATCGTCTGCTCCCAAGGCTCTGTGCACTGGGAGGATGATGGGCGTCGACTCGCGGTCTCCAGGCCGAACGCCATCCCAGTGCTCCTGTCGCCCGATGCTGACCGGGTAGCGCACCTCGGCGTGCTCGGGGTGGCGGAGCAGACACAGGTAGCTGCCCATCGGCAGGGTGACGCCCCGCAGCGGCGTTCTTCCCAGGCTCCGCTCGAATTTCGGCACCAGACGGCGGTTATGAAGGACGAAGCGGTGAAGCAGCACCTCGGCCCCGGGCGGGTCTGTCACAAGACTCAACGCTCCATCTCCTTTGAGGTAGGCCGCGCACTGAATGCGAACCTCGTGCCCCTCTGGGAGGGCACCGGCGTGCTCACGCAGTCCCGCCTCGGCCTGGGCGGTGGGGTCCGGGTCCCGCGCCGCCTCGGCGGCCCGGTGCTCCCGCAGGAGGCGCTCGGCCAGGGCTTCGTGCGCCTCGGGCAGCGTCGGGTCCACCCGCAGCGCGCCCTCCAGTCCCTGCTCGACCTTCAGCTCAGCTAGCGTCGCCTGTCGCTCCAAGGCGTCGGCCTCGTCCTGCTTCGCCCATCCAGGCGCCTTCTCCTCTTCAGGCTCCCAGGACTTGATCTCCGCGAGCAGCGCAGCGGCCTCGACCCGCAGCGCCTCGGCCCGCGCCCGCAGCGCCGCAGCCTCGGGCTGGTGGGCCTTCGCGTTCTCTGCGACCGCCAGCGCCTGCTCCCGTCGCTTCGCCCCATCCAGCCAGTCCCGAACCACGGCAGCGAGCTCTGTGGCGTTGTCGAATCGGCGCTCCGGCTCACGCGACATCGAGCGCTCACATGCCGCCACCAGCTCCTCGGGTAGAGGGGGGCCAGCTGTCGCGGCGTCCTCTATGAAGTCCAACCCAAACACGAACGTGTCGCGTGCGCTCGCCTGCCGGCCAAGCGGCTCTGGCGGCCCCGAACGAACCATCTGCAAGACCTGGCGAGCGCCGCTTCCAGCGTAGGGTCGTCTGCCACTCAGCAGCTCGTACAGAACCGCCCCGAGCGCATAGATGTCGCTTCGGGCATCGATGCGGTCTATCTGTCCGAGCGCCTGTTCGGGAGGCATGTAGGCCGGGGTACCAGCGACTGCTCCCATTCGGGTGGCCTGGGCGGAGTCCTGGGAGCGGTCCGTGACGATCAGGTCCCCACCCTCAGGGGTCAGCTCGCCTTGCTCGGCGGCGAGGTCGGGGCGTCCGGTGACCTTGGCGATGCCCCAGTCCAATACAAGCACCTCGCCGTGGGCGCCCACCATGATGTTCCCGGGCTTGAGGTCTCTGTGAACGACGCCGCGCTCGTGGGCATAGGAGACCGTCTCGCACACCCGATGGAACGCATCCACCAGACGACGGAACGTCCAGCCGGGGCTGCCGTCGGCAGACGGCGCCGCCTCCCAGCGGTCCCCGCTGCTGTTCAGATGGACCTCGGAGATCACGTCCTCGAGCGTTCGTCCCCTCACCTCCTGCATCGTGAAGTAGCAGCGGCCATCAGGGAGCCGCCCCAGCTCGTGGACCGGGAGGATCCCCGGGTGCTGGAGCTGGGCGCTCACCTGCGCCTCCTCGATGAACCGAGCCAGCGCACCCGGGTTGCCCATCACACGAGCGGACGCGATCTTCATCGCCAACGTTCTTCCCAGGTCGCGGTCTCGGACCCGGCGGACCTCGCCCATCCCGCCCCGCCCCAGCAGGCAGAGGTCGTCGTAGCGGTCTCTGGGAGCGCTCACGCCGACTACGGGACGCTCCTCGGTCGCCTCTGCCTCGGAGCCGAGGGACACCACCCCGACGAGCGTGGCCTCGGGAGCATCTCCACCAAGGGTGACCACCCGCCCCGGTTCGATGAGGTCGGTCAGCACAGAGGACTGCCGGGCGGACGAGAGCAGGCCCGAGATGATGGACCGCATTCGCTTCATGTGGTCGGGAGTCCCGCCGAGCTCAGCGACAAGCGCGATGGCCTCTTCCTGAAACATGCTGGAGCCTCCTCTCGTGGAGGAGATTTCTATCGCCAGCAGGGAGGTCGTGGTGGAGGTGAAGCTGTCTTCGCTGCTCTGGGGCCTGGGGCACTCAACTCAAGAAGGGCTCGCCCGCGCCCGCGTGATCACCGCGGTGCAGGAGCCGTGAGCTGGACACATCGCATCGCGCTGTCACCCCGTGTCGAGGCGTGGCGCCTGCACCGCGGTGATCACGCGGGCGCGGGCGAGCACGCCCACAGACAAGAGGGCACCAGGGACGCATGTGTTCTCATCTGGCATGGACGGCGAAACACCGCCCGGGTTGCAAGGCTGCCTCACCTCCACCACGGAACACCTCTATAGCGCGGGGAGGCTCTGCCCGAGGCGGATCAGCGGTTCCCGCCCGCCCCTGATAGACTGGCTCGTCTTCCCGGTCGGCGAGGTCTCCATGCCCAAACGCTCCAATTCCCGACGCCGGGCCGCGAGGAAGGCACGTCGCGAGCGCAGTCAGGAGCTCCGCCTCCAGCACGCGGAGAAGCGCACCGCCTCGAAGGAGGACTCCGAGACCGCGGACACCCAGTTCGAAGGCTTGAAGCTCGTCCCCGTAGACCCCACCCCCGCCCAGCTCCGGCGGTGGAAGGCCCTCCCCGGCGACTGGCGGCTCGCCATCCGCGCCCTCCTCGATCACTTCGCCGACCTCGAAGATCTGGTCACCGCCGCAAGGGGAGACGGAGATCAGAACGAATACACGGTCCACAGCCTGCTTGTGGGGCCTGGCGCCCTCGACGAGGAGTTCATCGAGAAGCTCCAGTCTCTGTTGCGGCTCCTCCTCGGCGGACTGCACAACCTGGGCCGGCAGGTCATGCGCTCCCACGGAATGGCGGCCTCTCTGATGGCGCAGGAGCTGCGCTGCAAGGCGGTGGATAAACACCTTCGTCGCGTGGCGCGCACCGATCGGATCGTCGAGACGTTCATCGCCAGGGAGCTGATGCTCTGGCTGGCCAGCAACGGGGTCTCGTACATCGTGCGTAGCGGTCAGGTCGAGCGGAAGCTCCCGTCTCTGACCCTCGATCAGGAGATCGCCGAGCTGGAGGCGACGTCACGGCGGTGGCGGTCGGATGGCATCCCCGTCGATGTCCTCAACTACCACCTGCTCGGACGCCGACTGAAGCGTGATCTTCCTGAGGGGGAGCTGAGTGAAGAGGAGCGCGCAGAAGCCCGGGATCTGTTTGAGCAGTACCAGGACGTGGAGCTGGTGCTGCCCTCCCAGAGACTGCAGAGATGGCAATTCGGGCTCGGCCTCGATGAGCTGGTGTTCCAACTGGAGCTTGTCCTGCGCCCGGAACAGTCTCCGCTGTCGCTCCTGGATGGTGCTGTTGAGTACCAGGGCCTGTGTGTGAAGTTCAGCCTGTCCCGAATCACCGGAGAGCTTTGCCCCCTCGGGTTCTCCGTGGTCTCGCTCCGAGACATCCTCCCCCAGGATTTCCACGATGCGTTGAGACACGCCATGCTGATGGCCCTCGACGTCCGCTTCGACGCTGGAGATATCGAGGAGGCGCTGCCCGAAGTCGAACACGCCGAGGCAGAGTCAGCGCCTGGGCTGGACCCTGTCGCCGAGATCGCTGAGCTTGTTCCTGTAGCGTTCGCAGATGCACCACCTGCCTCCGAGGAGCCTGCCGCCGATGGAGCGCTTCGCCTCCCTTGGGTGACGCCGAAGCAGATGCGCCGCGCATTGGCGAGGGCCGGCGCCATCATCCGCCCCGGTGGCCGCCACTTCAAGGCCTTCCATGGAGAGCACTCCACCGCCATCTACGGCGTTCACAGCGCACACAAGCTCCTGTCACCGCCCCAACAGCGCGGGATTCTCGCTGCACTCCACATGCCCGTCGAGCAATATGCGAGGTGCCTGAGAGGTCGGCTGCTCCGCCTGATCAAGCGCGGCTCGTGATCATGCTCCGGAGGGGGCGAGGCGTCTTCGCTGATCAGGGCCTGGGGAACGCCTGCTCCGCCAGCAGCGCCGTGATGGTGTCTCGAACAGCCTGTGCGTCATACTGATACGCCAGATACCGAATCACCCCGTCCCGGTCCAAAATGACCTGGATTGGAAACGGAGCATACGACTGTCCACCCTCGGTGCGGCTGTACTGCCCCGACAGAGTCCCCTCCGTGTCGAGCAGCACCGGCAGGCTGGTCTGCGCCTCGGCGATGAACTCCCACGTATCGTCGTAGCTGTCTTCACCGTTGATCAGCCAGAAGACAGCGTCTTCGCCCTCGAAGTGGCTGGCGACCGAGTCCTGGATGTCTGGAACCTCCAGACTGCAGACCGGTCAGTACAGCGCAAAGTAGGCCAGAAAGACCACCGACCCCTGCTGATCGGAGAGTCGGTACAGCTCCTCGGTGGTGTCGGGCCAGGCGAACCCCAGCCGCTCGAAGTCCTCGTGGACGGTGCCGATGCTCTGATCGGGCTCGCTCAGCTCGACCCGCCCGGAGGTCTCGTCGGGATCGTTGCTGATCCAATCCAGCACGCCGCTGCTCGATCCGCCGTCCGGCGTGACGACGACGCTGTGCCGCCCGCTGGGTGAGATCGTGATCTGGGACTCGCTGAGACTGAACCCGCCCGACGGGGTGAGGGTCACCTCCAGATCGAACGCGCCGTCGTTCTCGATGGTGAGCGACTGCGCGGAGTCATCGGTGAACCACAGCCACTCCGGCGCGACGATCTCCGGTCCGGCCATCCCCTCGTTCCGCGTCATGGTGGTGGCGTGGAACCAATCCGCAGAGACGGCCCGCCCGTCGGCGGCGGCGATGCCCATGGCGTTGCTGGCGGGTGCCTCGTGACCCAGCATGAGGGGCCCCCCGTCGCCGAGCCAGGCCAGCCCCACCACCTCCCAGGCGGCGATCCACAGGTAGTCGCCCTCCAAGGCGACCGAGAAGGCCGAACCCGGCACCGAGAGATCACCGCGATGAGTCAGCGCATCGCCGCTGACCGCGTAGACCGCCACGCCGTTGCCGCCCATCCCGACCACGAGGTGGTTGCCGTCGAAGGCGATGTCGCGCCCGGAGCCGGACATGGTCACGCGATCGACCTCTTGTGGGGCCGTGGGATCGGAGATGTCCCACAGCACCAGCTCGGCGCCGTCCGTGAGCGCGGCGCGATCGCCCGCCAGCCCCACCGCGAACGCGTCGCTGGCGGTGAGCACGCTCAGGAGGTGGCCGTCCGCGTCGACGAGCACCCCGCCGTTGTCGCGCCAGCCGATCAGCGCCCGCCCGTCATCGACGGCGACGTCCTCGTGAACGCCGCTGAAACCCTCGATCGGCCCCGCGAGCGACGGGCTGCTGCCGGACAGGTCGAGGAGCTGCGGGGAGTCCTCCCGCGGAGCCATCACCCCCAGATCGCCGTCGGCGGCGATCCGGTACCCGCGGATGACGCTGGAGTCCTGCCAGACGATGTCCCCGGCGGTGTCGACGAGGATCAGCCCTCCCTGCCCGCACAGCAGGGCGGTGCCGTCGTCCAGGATGACCGCGTCGAGCCACTCCTCGACGGTGCCGCCGACAGCGCTCTCTCCGGCGACGGCCTGCACGGTGATCGGGTCACCGAGCGAGAACGAGGTCGAGATGCTGGTAGAAGGCCCTGTTGTGGACGGCCCTGTCGTGGACGGCGTGGTGGTGGTCGAGCTGGAGGACGTGGTGTCGGCGTAGCAGAGACCGTCCGCGCCGGAGCTCGCCCCTGGCGGGCAGGTGGAGCTTCCGCAGCCCAGCAGGCCGATCAGGGACAAGATGTGCATACGCCTCCGCTCAGAGCGACCAGTGGGGACCCGGACGCTGGGATTGACAGAGCGTTACACCGGCGGGAGCTCCCCGAGCGCGCTCAGGTAGAGCACGGCGGACTCGCGGGAGGGTGCACCATCAAACAACTGTCGCGTGGCATTCAGCAGATCGCGGCGGCTGACCTGCCCCACCAACCTGCCGTCACGAACCACCGGAAGCCTGCGGATGGGCTTCGTCGTAAACAGGTGGGCCATGGCCATCACATGGGTGTCCTCGGTGACGGTGATCAGCCTCGTGGTCATCACGTCAGACACCAGCGCTGGCGGTCGCTCGTGATGCACGGCGCCGAGCAGCGCGGTCAGCCCATCCTTCTCGCTGAAGATACCGACCAGGGTCCGGCTGCCGTCGATCACCGGCGCGCCGGAGACCCGGCGCTTGAGGAGCAGCCGCACGCCCTCCCCCACCGGCTGCTCCGGTCGCAGGGTATAGAGCTGCGTGACCATGATGTCGCTCGCGCGAGTCCAGCGGGCAGCCTTCTGCCCCCACATGGCGGGGAAGTGGGGATTCCTCATTGCAAATCTCCGCGGGGAAGGACTCCATGATTATATCAAACTGATCTGAATCAGTTCTTGCGGACAATGGCAGCGCGGAAACCAGGTCGCCGGGGGCCGCTAGAGCGCTGCGGTCCAGACCAGCAACGCGGCCTCGACGCAGAGGACGATCAGCGTCGCCGCCACACCCCAGAACCGGCCCGGCGACACCCCCGCGCTGCGCCCCATCCCCTGCGCGTGGCCCAGCCGACCGATCAACAGGCCGCCGCCGAGGCCGTGCAGCACCGGCGCGATCATGCCCTGGAGCTCCAGCAGAGCGAGCCCCAGCAGCGCCGTGGGCACAAACTCGATGAAGTTGCCGTGTACACGGATCGCGCGGCGGAGGGAGCGCTCACCGCCGTCGCCGATGCCGATCTTCAGCTTCCGACGCAGCCGAACCACGTTCAGCGTGAGCAGCACCAGCAGCACCGCGTGCGCCGCGAAGTAGAGCGCTGTGACCGGAACAGGGGACGTGTCGGTCATGGGACCTCCCGGGACCGATTCAGCGTAGCGAGCCGCCGCGCCGACGACGAGCCAGCGCGGGCAGCAGCAACAGGATGGGGGCGACGCTCCCGCAGCGCACAGGGGCCCCCGCGGCCGCTTCGATGTCGGTGCTGCCCGCCAGCTCTGCAGAGACCGTCTCCCACAGCGGCGCGCAGGTGGCCTCCGCCTCGCTGCCGGCCGGGCACTCCAGCGGACCGGCGATCTCCGCCCAGCCGAGCGCCGTCCGGTAGCTCTCCGGCGCTGCGGGGTCATCACCAGCGTCGGCCACCAGCAGCGGGTCTTCCCCAGAGACGAACTGCGCGCAGGCCAGCCGATCCGCGCCGTCAGTGCGCAGGCAGCCCAGCGCCAGGGCGCCCGGCTCGGACCAGCTCCAGCCGCCGTCGCGCGACGTGATCACGCCGATACGCGAGAGCCCCACGTGGAGGGTGTCCGCTTCGGGGCCAATGTCGAACGCCGAGATGGCGGCGTCGGTCTCCAGCAGGACGTCTGCGGCGCGGTCGGAGCCCACGGACAGGAGGGCGTCCTGTGTCCCGTGCGGCGCTCGGAGAAACACCCGCCCTGTCGCGCCCGCCCCGAGCGCGTGGAGCTGTCCCCCCTCGGCGGGCAGCTCGGAGGCCTGCCAGTCTTCGTGTTCGCGGCGCCACGCCGTCGGCGCGCCGTCCTGGAACCCCAGCACCACCACCGCGTCCCCCAGCAGAAAGTCGCGCCCGGAAGCGCCGGCGGGCAGCGGGAGATCGAGCGAGAAGGCCCGCCCCTCATCCGTCGATCGCCACAGCCCCTGATCGCTCACCGCCCACAGCGCGTCCCCGTCCCAGCGCAGCCGGCCGACGTAGGGGTCTCCCAGTCCGTCGGACAGGTCCCACGCGCAGCCGTCGTCGCTGTGCAGCACGCCCGCGGTGGTGGCCACCACGATGCGCCCGCTCGGGGTGAGCGTGACGTCGGTCCAGTACGACGCGCCGGTCAGCTCCTCGCACAGCCAGCGCCAGGCGCCGTCCCGCTGCAGCAGAAAGCCGTGGGTGGTGCCCAGCACCGCTCCGTGCGCCATCGCCACGACCTCGATCTCCGGCGGCCCCCCGTGGGCGTGGGCAAGCGCGGCCGCCGCGAGCAGGAGCATCCGAGATCAGGCCCCGCGGCAGAAGTCCGCGATGCGCGTCGTGAGGCGACCCCACAGCGGCCGGGGGAGATCGTGGCCCATCCCGTCGATCTCCTCCAGCTCAGCCTGGGGGATGGCCGCGGCCGTCGCGCGCCCGCCCGCGGGGATCACCAGCGGATCGGCCGTCCCGTGGATGACCAGCGAGCGCTGCTCGATCTCGCGCAGCGCCGCCGCGCGGCTGCCGGAGGCCAGGATGGCCGCCATCTGGCGTCCGAACCCCGCGGGATCATGGCTGCGCTCGTATCCTTCGCGGGCCACCTCGCGGAGCAGGTGCTCGTCGGTGGGGTAGGCGGGGCTGCCGATGGCGCGCATGACCGTCACCAGGCGCTCCTCCGCCTCGTCAGCGGTGCTGGCCGACGGCCCGAGGAGCGCGCGCATCGCCGCGGGCTTCCCGATGAGGAACCGCCGATTGCCGGTGTGCGACATGATGGACACCAGCCGGGCGACGCGCTCGGGGTGCCGAATGGTGAGGGTCTGCGCGATCATCCCCCCCATCGAGGCGCCGACCACGCTGGCCCGCTCGATGTCCAGGTGATCGAGCAGCGCTGCGGCGTCGTCGGCCATGTCCTCGAGCTGGTAGGGGGCGTCGATGGGCAGGCCGAGGATGCGCCGCAGCCCCATCTGTCGGACGCTCGGGGGGGACGCGCCGTGCATGTGGGTGGACAGGCCCGTGTCGCGGTTGTCGAACCGGATGACGCGGAAGCCGCGATCGGCCAGGAGATCGCAGAAGTCCTCGCGCCAGTGGATGAGCTGCGAGCCCAGCCCCATCACCAGGAGCAGGGCGGGCCCGCTCCCCCGGGTGTCGTAGCAGATGTCGATTCCGTTGACGGACGCCGTGGGCATGGCGGCGTCCTAACGCAGCCCTTCAGCGGACACCGCGCGCTCCACTGCGGCATCCACAGCGATATCTTCTGCGGCGTAGTCTGGAGGGTCCAGGGGCGGCTGCTCGCGCTCCCAGGCGATGGATCGGCGCAGGCCAACGTCGAGGGAGTGCAGCTCGGAGTAGTCCAGCTCCCGGCGGATCTTCGCGGTGTCGAGCACCAGGTGGTGCCGAAGATCGGCCTCGCTGCGCATGTCGGGTGGCAGACGCTCTCGGTCGAGCAGGCGCACCTCGCCCGCCCAGCCCACGAGGCGACCGACGCGCGCGACCCACTCGGCGACGCTCAGGACCTCGGGCTGCCCCACATGGAAGGTGCCGCCGGCCGCGGCGGGGTGCGACGCCACGGCGGCGATGGCGTGAGCGACGTCTTCGACGTAGCCGCGGGTCCAGCACCAGGCCGCGTGGGTGGGATCGAGGAGGATGAACGGCCGGCCGTCGTCCATTCGGCGCAGGTGTCCCCCCAGCCGACGCTGGTAGTCGCGAGGGCCATACACGGCGGGCAGACGCAGCACGGAGCAGCGATCTCCGAGCGCGCCGCGCAGCATGTTCTCGACGATGATCTTGTCGTAGTCACGGCGGCGGATCACCGCCGGGTCGTCGCGATAGCCATCGGGGATCGCGCGGCTGTGGCGGAAGGGGTGGATGACCCGCCGCAGGGGGCTGTCCTCGGTGAGCACCCCCTCCGACAGAGGCCCCTCCTCGCTGCGATGGAGGAGGCCGAAGGGGCGGTACACGTCTACGCTGCTGATCACCACCAGGCGCGGGACCCACGCGCCGAGCGCCTGCGCCGCGCTCCAGGCGTGCTGGGCCGTGCCGGCGTTCATGTGGATCGCCACCTGCGGGTCCAGCGCGCGCAGCTCTGAGGCGATCTCGGTGAGCGCTGTGTGATCGGCATGCAGGCGACGCACGCCGTCAGGGAGTGGCGCGTCGGGCTGACCAGAGCGGGCCTCTCCACGATGGACCACCGTGATCTGGTGACCGGCTTCATGGAGCTGACGTACCAGCCACAGGCCGATGAAGCGGGTGCCGCCGAGGACGAGGATGTTCATGGTCTGGAGTCTATCCGGGAGCGTCGGTGAGCAGCGCCGCCAGCTCCCCCCGGGTCTCCGCCAGCAGCGTCTCCCAGTGGTCCTCGATCGGCGCGTCGTCCTCCACACCGTAGATGGTCACGTAGGGCCGCTCGGTCTTGAGGCTGGCGCTCACCCGCCCGTACAGGTAGCCGTCGCGGACGTCGATCACGTGGGTGTCGAGGTAGCTCTCCAGCTCGACGCTCATGAACGGCGACAGCAGCGTGGGTAGCAGCAGCACGTTCAGCGCGGCGAGTCCGTTGGCGCCGGTCGTGCGGCGCCAGCCGTAGTCGGCCACCGCCAGCAGATCGCAGCCGGCGCGAGCGGCCAGCAGGCGGAGCTGCGGCATGCTCAGCGGCTCGTTGCTGTGCGAGACCTGCCATGGGTCGGTGAACCGCCGTCGGCCGTCCACCATCACACGCGGGATCCCGTAGCTCCCAGCGACCCCGGGGACCTCGCTCATCGCGGTCAGCAGGGACTCGGTGCGGTCCTCATCGAAGCTGAACAGGCCGACGCGGGCCGGCAGGACCATCTGCGGACCAGCCTCCAGGGCGCGGCGGATCGCCTCGTCATCGATCTGACGAGGGTCGTCTACCTCCAAGCCGGGGCCGGGGCGGTAGACGTGGGTGCCGCAGCCGGTGAGCAGGGCGACGAAGAGCAGATGGCGATGCATGGTTCCTCCAGGGATCAGGAGGCGGCAACGCGCGCTGTGGTCTCGGGCTTACAGGGGCCATCAGAACATCACGCCCACATCGCGCCGACCATGGAGGACCCGAACGACCTGGAGTTCCTGCTCGAAGGCCCGGTAGAAGATCGTGTACTGCCTCACAGGAGCACTCCGAAGTCCGGCCGGGAGATCCTCCCGGGTGCGTCCGGATTCTGGATGATCGAGGAGGGTGTGGCAGGTGTCCCGGACCCGATCGGTCATCGCGTCCGCCCGTGTGAGGCTGTCCTCCGCTCTCAACGGGCTGGCCGCCAGATCTCCCCAGCACCCGGCGCCAACGTCCGCGTACCCGCCTCGGCCGTCGCCCCGGAGATCAGCTCCGTCCCTCCGGGCCCCTCCACCGTGATCTCCTCATCGAAGAAATTGACCAGCACCGTCTCGCCGCTGCTCAGTTCCCACACCGGCGGCACCTGATCGTCCGGACTGGTCCGCTCGGACACCGGGCCGGCGTCGAGCCCGGACGGCCACGCCAGCGGATCGAGCGGCTCCCCCACCGCCCCCCGAAGCGCCAGCAGATCAGCGTCGGTGCCCAGCGCCAGCAGATCGCTGTCGAGGGTGTCCAGCCCGTCGCCGAGCAGCCACGCCCCGCCCGACGCGGCGTTCGCCGCCAGCGCGCCGGTGACCTCGGTCTCACCATAGGGCTCGCGGAGCTGCATCTGGTCGGGATCGACCCACCACCACAGTCCGTTGCCCCAGCTCCGGGCAGCCGTGGCGCGGGTCTGCCACCGCAGGTAGTCGGTCACCGGATCGGGGTCGAAGTTGAAGGCGATGTCGGCGCCCGTGCGGAAGGCGTCGGCGGTGCCCAGGCTGGGCAGCATCGGCGCGCCGCAGGCCAGAATGAAGGCATCGCCCGCTGCCTCGCGCAGCAGCTCCATGCCGATCTGGTAGGCCTCCATGCCGGTGACGTCTTGTTGACGCTGACCGGCCTGCGCCCCGGCGTAGAGAAAATCGAGCTTGAGGTACGTCCAGCCCTCGTCCACGCGGGTGCGGATCTGGTCCTGCATCCAGCTCGCGGCGTCCGGATGCGTCACGTCGAGGATAACGAAGTTACCGGCGCCGAAGTTGCTGAACGTGATCGGCTCGCCGGCGTCGTCCAGCACCCACCAGTCAGCGTTCTCTTTGTAGGCCGGGGTCGACTGGTCGACATAGAACGGCGCCATCCACAGCCCCGGGATCATGCCGGCCGCGGCGATGTCGGCCGCCAGACCATCCATCCCCGACGGGAACTTCTCGTTCGCGGTCCAGTCGCCCCAGTGCTCCTGCCAGCCGTCGTCCAGCTGCAGCAGCTCCAGCCCCAGCGAGGCGGCGACAGCAAGGTTGGCGCGGACGTCGTCCTCGGTGACCTCCGCGTAGTAGACGGTCCACGTGGCCCAGCCTGTGTGCGGCGTGTCCGTCCGGGGGGCGACGCCCACGTGCGCCGCCGCGGCCGCGGCGTAGGTCCGGTGGAGATCGAAGGCGTCATCTCCGGCGTCGATCCACAATGGATCGAGCGTCAGGCTCTCGCCCCCTGCCAGCGCGATCGACTCATCGCGGCCACCCCACACCGCCCAGACCTCGTCCTCGGAGGCGGCGACATAGAACCGCGTGCGCGTGGACGAGAGGGCGCCGATCAGCAGGGAGTGGCCGTCGCTGCGGCCGAGCAGGCCCACCCACCACGAGGTGAACGGGGTCTCCTCCACGGCGCTGATGCCGTCGCCGTCGCCGCCGACCTCCGGCAGCCCCCGATCGTCCAGGGTGATGGGTTCGCTCTCGACAACGCCGGAGAACCACCAGCTCTGGTAGCCCTGGCGCCACAGGCGAGCGGGCGCCGCACCCGCCACAGAGGCGTCGCCGCGCAGCGCCAGGGCCTCGAAGGTGCCCCCGTCGGTCCCCGCCGTGACGGTCGGGGTGAAGGAGCCGTCGCTGTTCTCGGTGAAGGTGACGGAGAGTGAGCCCTCGCCCAGCGCCGTCGGTGAGAGCGTGGTCTGGGCACAGTCTCCCGCCGACAGGGAGATCTCCGATCCATCTGTGGTGCGGCTCACCGCGCAGCCGGACGCAGAGGCGCCGTCAGACGTGTCTGCGCCCGGGTCCTTGTCGCGCTGACACGCCGCCAGCAGGAGCAGCGCAGCGATGTGGAGCGATCGCGTCATGGGATGTCCCCGTAGATGTCCCGGTGAGGATGCGCCGTAACGCTTCGGGGATCCGCTCGTCCGTCCGGTGTCCCTGGCCTGCAACCAACAGCCACGAAACCCGAGGATCGCCTGATGTCCCCAACAATTCTCCTCTCCGCCGTGCTGTCCCCGTCCAATCTGAGGGCAAACACTCTGAGGACCGGCATCCTCACGGCTGGCATCCTGGGATCTGGAATCCTCGGATGCGGAGCCGACGACGACGCCCTCGCTGCCGACCTCACCGACGCCGTGGCCGACTACGCCTCCTGGGGACAGGCCAGCGGGCTGGAGGGCATCTTCACCTCGGCCGACGGCACCCACGGCCCACACGTCCAGATCTGGGGAGACACCGCCGCGCTGGATGCGCTGTCTTCTGGGGGCGCGTTCCCCGACGGCGCGGTCTGGATCAAGGAGGGCTACTCCGACGACACCGGCGCCACGGTGTCGGGGCTCACCGCGATGATGAAGGTCGACGGCTACGACGAGGCCGGCGGTGACTGGTACTGGGCCTCGCTCGACCCCGACACGCTCGAGGTCAAGAGCGGCGGCGCGATGGACTCCTGCTACGGCTGCCACCAGTCGATGGACACCGACGGCGACGGCGTGGTGTTCGACGACGTGCTGTAGCGGGTCCTCCCCCCGCTCCCGGGATAGGGCGATCGGACCATGGCCCGTCCCAACAACACCCGTCGAAAGCTCGCCATCGCCTCCTGGGGCCCTCCGATGGAGGGCAACATCTACGGAAAGCTCACCGTGGACGTCGGGCGAGCGCTGGAGTGGCTGGCGGCGGAGCGCGAGCGCACAGGTCAGAAGGTCTCGATCACCCACCTGGTCGGGCGGGCGGTGGCCGAGGCGCTGGCGCGGTCTCCGGGGCTGAACGGGCGGATACGGTTCGGCCGCTTCATCCCCCACGAGACGGTCGACGTGACCTTCCTCGTGGCGATCGGAGAGGGCGCCGACCTCGGCAAGTTCAAGGTGGCGCGGGCCGATCAGCGCACGGTCGGGGAGATCGCCGCCGAGCTGGCCGCGGGCGCCGAGCGGCTTCGAGGCGGAGAGGACGCGGCGTTCGAGAAGTCGAAGGGCATGCTGCGCATGATGCCGAGCTGGCTGCTGCGTCCGCTCGTCCACTGGACGGGCTGGCTGACCAGCGTGCTCGGGGTGAACATGCCGTCGATGGGGCTGGAGTCGTTCCCCTTCGGCTCGGTGATCATCACCAGCGTCGGGATGTTCGGGTTGGGCCGGCCCAGAATAAGAGCCTTCCAGAACGGGTTATGAAGGTCAGGTTCCTCGA